>NZ_JAVKPH010000002.1:0-305234 GCF_031432425.1 Ruixingdingia sedimenti
GTGCACATGGCTGCCGGTGTGCCGTTCCTTGGCTTCACGCCGCCACGGCCGCTGCGCGTGTTCTATCTGCAGGCCGAGATCCAGTACCATTATCTGCGCGAGCGCATGCAGCAGATTGGCCTGCCGCCCGAGGTGATGGCCGCCGCCCGCGAAAATCTTGTTGTCACGCCGAAGCTGAAACTGCTCCTCGATGAGGGTGGCAGCCCGCTGGTCGCGCAGGCGATCCAGCAGGCGTTCCCGGCCGAGCCCGTCGACATCCTGTGCATCGACCCGATCCGCAACCTGTTCGACGGCGGACCTGACGGCGGTGGCGAGAACGACAACGCCGCGATGATGTTCTTCCTCAAGGACCGGGTCGAGGTGCTTCGCGACCACGTGAACCCCGACTGCGGGATCATCCTGATCCACCACACCAAGAAGCTGAGCAAGCATCAGGTGAAGGAGGATCCGTTCCTCGCGCTTTCGGGCGCCAGCGCGCTGCGGGGCTTCTACACGTCCGGCCTCATCCTGCACCGCCCGGACGAGGACGCGTCAGAGCGCAAGCTGGAGATCGAACTGCGCAACGGCCCGGCGCTGCCTACGAAGCTGATCGACAAGGTGCGCGGCCAATGGGTCGAGATCAACCCGATGAACGAGCGCCTCGTGCGCGCCGAGGTGGGCGCAAAGCATGACGCCGAGCGCATGCGCAAGCACGACGTCATCCTCGGTCTGCTCTACGAGGAGGCGCGGCGCGGCAAGCTCTACACCTTCGCCCAGTTTTCCGAGGCATTCGAGAATACCGGGGGGCTCGGCGGGCGGACCATCGTCCACGACCGGCTCAGCGTTCTCGCCACCAAGGGCAAGGTCAAGTTCATCCGCGGCCCCGCTGCCACGCGCATCGGCCTGGCCGCGGAGCGGAGCAAATACGGCTATCTCTGCGTCGAGGGAATGCTGCTCGGCACGGGCGGCGAGACCGTCGATCCCGACACGGGCGAGGTCACGCCGGAGCTGATCCCGGCGCTGCCCAGCCACTACAAATGCCCGCAGACCGGGGCCGTCCTGCCCGTCGAGAACCCCTCCGTCTGGGTCTATCAGGAGGAGGACGAGGCATGAGAATTCACGCCGTTCCCCGCCGCGAATTCTGGCTCCGCAGCCCCGGATTCTGGCCAGAATCCGCAGATTCTGCTCCCCGCGTGAAATCTGGATTCTGGCTTTTCCGATTTCATTTCAGTGGCTTGGAAGGTGCTTTCCAGAATCCGGAAGGGCCTTTCCGGATTCTGCTCCGGATTCTGGAAGTTCTGTTTTGGATCAATGCCTTGGAGCAGATTTCAGAATTCGGAAAACGCCCCCCTAAAGGGGTAGGTGACCTCCCCGCCAGGCGCGGGAGGGTCACCACCTACCCCTGGGCAATCTCAAAGGCTGGATGTCCCGCCCGTCACCCCATCGAGCACCAAACCGGAAAGGAGCCGATTATGGCCCACGCATCTCTGACCCCGACACCCATGAGCGCCCCGTGCCCCGGCGTGCCGGTCGTCCTCGCCCTCGATCTCGGCACCACGACCGGCTGGGCCTTGCAGGCTGCGGACGGTCTGATCACCAGCGGCACCGTATCCTTCCGACCGAGCCGCTATGACGGCGGCGGCATGCGCTACCTGCGGTTCCGGGGCTGGCTCGAGCAGCTGGCGCACGACGCCGGAGCCATCACCGCCATCCACTTCGAGGAAGTGCGCAGGCACGTCGGGACTGACGCGGCGCATGTGTATGGCGGGCTGCTGGCCACGCTGACGTCATGGGCGGAGACCGCGGGCGTCGCTTATCAGGGCGTGCCGGTCGGCACCATCAAGCGCCACGCCACCGGCAAGGGCAACGCGAACAAGGACGCCATGATGGCGGCCGCCCGAGCGCGCGGCTTCTCGCCCGCCGACGACAACGAGGCCGACGCCATCGCGATCCTTCTCTGGGCACTGGAGACCCGGGGAGGTGTGCAATGAGCGGCATGCGGTTCACGCCCAAGGGCTACGGCGGTCGCCGCCGCAATCCCGACGAGGTCAAGCGCGACGGCTGGAAGGAACAGGGGCTGCTGGCGGTCGCCATCGACGACGACCGCCTGACCTGGCCCGAGCGGGAGCTGGTGCGCCAGCTCGGCGAGCGGCTCTACGGCAAGCGGGAACGGGAGGCGCGTCATGGGTGAGTGGACCACAGCACAAGTGCAGGATCGGCTGGAGCTCGCGGCGGGCGTGATGCGGCAGATGCCGGCCGTGATGCCGCAGGGTTTCTTCAACGCCTGGCCGGAGTACTTCCACAGCTTCGCCGACAAGGTTGGACAGGAACCCCAGATGCGGCGGCCGCGGCCGAGCCCGCGTCAGATCACGCAGGCCGAGGAAGCGATGCTCTGGCTGCGCTGGCTCGAGCCCGAGGATGGGCGCCTGGTCTGGGCCCGCGCCGACGGAATGGCGTGGAAGCCGATCTGCTGGCAGTTCGGCCTGTCGCGCACGGCCGCGACCAAGCGCTGGCAATACGGCCTTGCGGTGATCACCTGGCGGCTGAACGGTCGCGTGCCGTCGCCCCGACGCTCGCAGCAGTTCGTCATCGAAAACGCCAATCGGCTGTCAAGAAAAATCGTCCTCTGAGGAAATTTTCGGGTGTACATCGCAGGGCCTTACACATTTCGACGAGGCCGTTACAAAACCAATATGCTCGGGAGAGGAGCGCGCAGGCAGAGGCCGCGCCGCTGGCTTCCGGGGTCCAGCGAAGGGTCCAGCCGGGGTCCAATGGGCTAACCCATTGAGTTCTTGGTTCCTTCCTGGCGATATTCGTATGCTGGCGGGCGAAGCGCGGCGCATCGCCAGCGGCAGGGCCGGATTTTTGGGAAGCCACCCGGAAGTCGGAGCCGCCGGAACCCCGCGCAGACCCCAATGAATGCTGGCTTTCGGGCCTGGTGGCCGGACGCCGCTGGATCCCGCGTGGAGTCCAGCGCGGCATCCGGAGTCCGGAAGCCAGCCGGCAATCCACCCGCACGACGGAAACGCCTTGCCCATGACGCTGAGCTTCGCTCCCGAGCGGATCGAGATGTGGCCGCTGGCCAGGCTCCAGCCCTACGCGAAGAACGCGAAGGTGCACGGGGCAGACCAGGTCGCGAAGATCGCCGCCAGCATGGCCGAGTTCGGCTGGACCGTGCCCTGCCTCGTGGCCGAGGACGGGGAGCTGATCGCAGGCCATGGGCGCGTGCTTGCCGCGACGCAGCTGGGGCTCACCGAGGCGCCTGTGATCGTGCTCGGGCATCTGACCGAGGCGCAGCGCCGGGCCTACCGCATCGCGGACAACAAGCTGACGGAACTGGGAAGCTGGGACGAGGCGCTGCTCTCGGCCGAGTTGAACGAGTTGCTGGCCGAGGACTTCGACCTGTCGCTGGTCGGGTTTTCCGACGGCGAGCTCGACAAGCTGCTAGCTTATGTGCAGGAGGGCGATGGCCAGGAAGGCGGCGGTGCCAGCGTGCCCCCGGTGACCATCCCCGAACCGCCGCGCAACCCGGCCTCGCGGACCGGCGATCTGTGGATCCTCGGTGAGCATCGTCTGCTCTGCGGTGACGCGACCTCCCATGCCGATGTCCGCCGCCTGATGAACGGCGAGCGCGCAGTGCTGTTCGCGACCGACCCGCCGTATCTCGTCGATTATGACGGCTCCAACCACCCGACGCGCAACAAGGACTGGAGCCAGTCCTACGGCGTGACCTGGGACGACAGCTCGCAGGGCGCGGACCTCTACGACGGCTTCATCGCCGCTGCCATCGCCGAGGCGATCACCGAGGATGCCGCCTGGTACTGCTGGCACGCCTCGCGTCGCCAGGCGATGCTGGAGGCCTGCTGGGAGAAGGCCGGCGCCTTCGTTCACCAGCAGATCATCTGGGTGAAGGACCGGGGCGTCCTGACCCGCTCGCATTACCTCTGGAAGCACGAGCCGTGCTTCATGGGCTGGCGGCGCCCCAACCGACCGCCGAAGGTGGCGGACGAGACATTGCCCTCGACCTGGGAGATGCCGAGCTTCGCGAGGGACGAGCGGCCCGACCATCCGACGCCGAAGCCGCTCGACGCCTTCGGGATCCCGATGCGCCAGCACGTGGCGCGCGGCGGGCTCTGCTACGAGCCCTTCTCGGGCTCCGGCTCGCAGATCATGGCGGGCGAAGCCAATGGTCGGCGCGTCTTTGCGATGGAGATCAGCCCGGCCTATGTCGATGTGGCCGTGGAGCGCTGGCAGGCCGAAACGGGTCGCAAAGCGATCCTCGACGGCGACGGTCGGACATTCGCGCAGGTGAGGACCGAGCGGCTTGGGGATGCCCCGGCCGCGTCTGAAACCGAACCCGAAATAGCCGCGTGACATGCATGACCTGGCTCTACCTTCCTCCGGATGCACTTCCGGAACCGCAGACGCATGCCTGTTCGGCCTCTCGCTTTGCTCCGGCGCTGGCGGGCTCGATCTCGGGCTCGCCGTCGCCATCCCCGGATATCGTGCTGTGGGCCATGTCGAACGGGAAACCTACGCCGCAGCCGTCCTCGTGGCGCGGATGGAAGACGCGGCCCTGGATCCGGCGCCTGTCTGGGACGATGTTGGAACCTTCGACGGCCGCCCGTGGCGCGGCGCAGTGGACATCGTCACTGCGGGCTATCCGTGCCAGCCGTTCTCCGTCGCGGGCAAACGCCGGGGCGCGGATGACCCGCGCCACCTCTGGCCACATGTCGCCCGGATCATTGGCGAGGTCGAGCCGCCCTTCGTCTTCCTCGAGAACGTCGCCCATCATCTCTGCCTCGGCTTCCCCGAAGTCGCCGCAGGACTGGTCGGCATGGGCTACCGCCTTGCGGCAGGCCTCTTCACGGCGTCGGAAGTCGGCGCGCCCCACAAGCGTGAGCGGCTCTTCATCCTCGCCATCCGCGAGGGAGACGAACTGGCCGACCCCGCGCGCCTGCTCTGGAACCCGGTCGAGTGGCGGCAACCGGACCGAATTGCTGCAGCTCTGGCCGACGCCCCGCGCCAGCGCCAACGAGAACCGGCAGACGAAGCCGACGCCATCGCAGGAAGCGGGTCAGCACGGGATGAACCTCGCAACGACGGCGGCGATGTGGCCGACGCCGCAGACCGACAGTTTTCGCAGTCGAGGTGGCGACAGGCGCGACGAGAAGGGTCTGGACCGGATGGCGCGGGATTGGCCGACGCCGATGGCGAGCGACGGCTGCAAGCCGAGCGCTGGCAACCGCAGGAGTGCCGACCTGACCCATGCGGCGGGGATATGGATGACGCCGACGGCGCGCGACCACAAGGATGGGGCGACGACGTTGGCGAACACGCCGGTGAACGGCCTGCTTGGCCGCCAGGTCCTGGTGACACCTATGGCTGGGAGCGATACCTCCGATGCGCGCCGAACCTTGAACCCGCTGTTCGTCGAGGCGCTGATGGGCTGGCCCACCGGGTGGACCGGCTTCGGCTCTGCGGGAACGGAGTGGTCCCGCTGGTTGCGGCGCATGCGCTCAGAACTCTCGCAGCTGAATTGCTGGCCGATGGACGAAGGTGAAGGTGTGCCGGCATGAGGCAGTCGCGCCTCATGTCGCTGGTCGAAGCCATCACCAACGTGGCCGTCGGCTATGGCGTCGCGGTTGCGACCCAGCTGATGGTCTTCCCGTGGTTTGGCCTGCCCGCGCGTCTCGACAACGCGCTGGCGATCGGGGCGATCTTCACCGTCGTCTCGATTCTGCGCAGCTTCCTGCTGCGGAGGCTGTTCGAGGCGATCCGGGTCAGCGGTCAGTTCCGGGACTGATCCTCGAAGAGGCAGAGCATCTCCTCCACCCATTCCTCGTCCTCGCTCCGCATCAGCACGGCCGCGAGAAGCTGGACCAGACGCGGGACTGGTGCATCGGGCGGGTTCTCGGGCAGATAGAAGGAAAGTTCGCCCTCCGCAGAGACGACGAGGGCGGACGAGCCCGGCGGTAGGACAGTGCCGTGATCGGCAGAGACATCGGTCATGGCATCACCAGTAGTATTTGTGCGGCTTGTGGTTGCCGAGATCCCAGATCAGCGTATCGGGATCGGCGCCGTGCAGCAGCCGGGTGATCGTCCGGGCGTTGCGGCGGCGGCGCGGACGGCTGTGGAACAGGATGTTCCAGTGCGACGGCGTTCCGTTCGGGAACGCGCCGACGCTCCTGCTTCTGGTTCGAGATTTCTTGCGCTTGTAGTTCATCATTCGTCCTCCGGGATTTGCAGACATGCGAATGCCTGCGGTCCGGAGGGCCGCGAATGAAGAACCAGCGATGAGGGTCGAAGTCGGGATGATTTTCGCGGGAACGCGCATATCACGGCTGTGCCGAAACGTAAACCGCCGCCCCGAAGGGCGGCGCATCCGGTTCGACGCTTCGGCCTTCAGACAGGTGGAAGCCTGTAGACCCGTCCGCGTCCCTCGATCTTCTCCGAAGTCACTTCGAGCCCGAGCTTCTTCTTCAGCGCCCCGGCCATCGCGCCGCGCACCGTGTGCGACTGCCAGCCGGTCGCGGTCATGATCTCCGCGATGGTCGCGCCTTCCGGTGCGCGCAGCATGGCGATCAGGGTAGCCTGCTTGGTGCCCTCGCGCCGCGTGCGCGCCTTGGGCGCGGGATCGCTCTCACGCGGGGTGTTCTCCGGGGCGTCCGCGCTCGGCGTTTCGTTGGCGTCCGTGAGCGCGGTGTCGGGCCCCTCCAGCTCGATGCCGATGGCGGCGAGACCAGCGTCGGTAATGTGCAGGAGGATGGCGCAACCGTTCTCGTCGTTGCGCCAGATGCGGTTGAGCGCGGCGTCGGCCTTCGTCTGGCTGTCGGTCACCGTTTCCGCGACCAGTCCGCGAGAGAGAAGCGCGCCCACCACCTTGACGGCGGCGCCTCCGCGCAGGGAACCGGGCAGCGGCAGGACGTTGCCGTCGTCGCGCTGAGCAGCAGCGCTGAGGATCACGGCTTGAGTGTCGGAAAGCTGGGTCATCGGGGTCGTCTCCATGGTCGGGGCCGCGCCCATCGCGGCCCTTCTACGACCCCAAGCCCGCCTCGCGGCGGGCAGGCTTCGGAGAGGCTGGCGCTACTCGGCGTGTTCGCCTTCGCAGAACGCCATATCGGTGATCTCCCGCAGTCTGGCGCTGTAGTGGTTCAGGGTGCCGACATGGCCCCAGTGGATCTCGTCGGGGTGGACCTCGAAGTGGTCCGCGCTGAGAGCAGCGAGGCGTTCCAGCATCGCGTCGATCTCGAACTTGGCGGCGAGGAAGGCGTCGAGGGCCTTCGTGTTGTCCTGTGTGCAGCGGGTCATCGTGGTGGCTCCGTGGTCGAGTTGCATCGCGTCGTTGGAGTGACGTTCGCTCCGGTCGCGCTGCTTATCAACTCAATAAGCACATGAATCTGAATGATAATCGGAGCGACCGATGCTAGGCATGAGCGAGCGCCAATACGCCGCGCGCGTCGGTCTCTCGCGGGGCGCGATCCAGAAGGCGAAGGCGGCGGGACGGCTGGTCCTCCATGAGGATGGCAGCATCGACGCAGAGGCGAGCGATACACGCCGGGCGGCGATGACGGACCCGTCCAAGACCCGGAAACCGCCCGCGCCGAAGCTGAAACCTGTCCCCGACGCGGCCGTGTCCGCCGTTGGCGACACTCTGCGGGAACAAGGGCTTGCCGCGCCACCCGTCGGCAGCGGCACGACCTTCCTGCAGGCCAAGACCGCGAATGAGGTGCTGAAGGCCCAGGAGCGGCGCATCCGGCTTCAGAAGCTCAAGGGAGAACTCGTCGACCGCGCCCGGGCGGTTGCGGTCGTGTTCCGGCTGGCGCGCGAGGAGCGCGATGCTTGGGTGAACTGGCCGGCGCGCGCGGCGGCGCTGATGGCGGCCGAACTCGGCGTGGAGGCGGCCACCATGCAGAAGGCCTTGGAGAAACATGTACGCGCCCACCTCGACGAACTCGCCGAGGTCCGGCCCGACTTCCGGTGAGAACGGCGATGGCCTGACGGACTTCGACGGCGCGGCGGAGATCCTGCGCGCCTGGGGCAACGGGCTGCGGCCCGACCCGGATCTGAACGTCTCGGAATGGGCGGACCGGCACCGGATGCTCTCGGGCCGCGCTTCGGCCGAACCCGGGCGGTATCGCACTGCGCGCACGCCCTACATGCGCGAGATCATGGACCGGCTGTCGCCCGGCGACGCGGCGCAACGGGTCGTGTTCATGAAGGCTGCGCAGGTCGGCGCGACGGAAGCCGGCAACAACTGGATCGGCTTCGCCATCCATCAGGCCCCGGGCCCGATGCTGGCGGTCCAGCCCACGGTCGAACTGGCCAAGCGCAACTCGCGCCAGCGGATCGACCCGCTGATCGACGAAAGTCCCGAGCTCCGGGAGCGGGTCAAACCGGCCCGATCCCGCGATGCCGGGAACACGATGCTGTCCAAGGAATTCGCGGGCGGCATCCTGATCATGACGGGCGCGAACTCGGCGGTCGGGCTGCGCTCGACCCCGGCGCGCTACATCTTCCTCGACGAGGTCGACGCCTATCCGGCCTCAGCCGACGAGGAAGGCGACCCGGTGACGTTGGCTGAGGCACGGTCGCTGACCTTCGCCCACCGGCGCAAGGTGTTCCTGATCTCGACGCCGACGATCCGGGGGCTCAGCCGCATCGAGCGCGAGTTCGAGGCGTCCGACCAGCGGCGCTACTTCGTCCCGTGCCCGCATTGCCGGGCGATGCAGTGGATGAAGTTCGATCGGCTGCGCTGGCAGAAGGGCAAGCCGGAGACGGCGGAGTATCTCTGCGAGAGCTGCGATCAACCCATCGCGGAGCACCACAAGACGGCGATGCTGGAGCGCGGCGAATGGCGGGCGACCGCTGTCGCCGCTGATCCCACCACGGTTGGCTACCACCTCTCGGCGCTCTATTCACCTGTCGGCTGGCTCAGCTGGTCACGGATTGCGCGCAGCTGGGAGGCGGCGCAAGGCTCCGACGAGGCGATCAAGGCGTTCCGCAACACGATCCTCGGCGAGACATGGATCGAAACCGGAGAGGCGCCGGACTGGCAGCGGCTATACGATCGCCGCGAGGAGTGGCAGCCAGGCACGGTGCCAGCGGGCGGGCTGTTCCTGACGGCGGGCGCGGATGTCCAGAAGGACCGCATCGAGGTCGATGTCTGGGCCTGGGGCCGAGGGCTTGAGAGCTGGCTCGTCGATCACGTCGTGATCGAGGGCGGGCCGGATCGGCATGATGCTTGGGACCAGTTGACGGCACTCCTCGACCGGTCGTGGCCGCATGAAAACGGCGCACACCTTCGGATCGCGCGGCTTGCCATCGATACTGGCTACGAAGCCCCGGCCGTCTACGCCTGGTCGCGCAAGGTCGGCTTTGCGCAGGTCGCGCCAGTCAAGGGGCTCGAAGGCTTCAATCGGTCCAGTCCGGTCTCCGGCCCCACTTTCGTGGATGCGACCGAGGGCGGGAAGCGCCTGCGTCGCGGCGCCCGGCTCTGGACGGTGGCGGTCTCGACCTTCAAGGCCGAAACCTACCGCTTCCTGCGGCTGGAGCGCCCGACGGCCGAGGAACGTGACGAGGGCGCGGCGTTCCCGCCCGGCACGATCCACCTGCCGACATGGGTCGAGAGCGAGTGGCTGAAGCAGGTCGTGGCCGAACAGCTGGTCACGGTGCGCACGAAGCGCGGCTTCGCGAAGCTCGAATGGCAGAAGCTGCGTGAGCGCAACGAGGCGCTCGATTGCCGAGTCTACGCCCGCGCGGCCGCCTGGATCGCGGGCGCCGACCGCTGGCCCGAAGAGAAATGGCGCGACCTCGAAGACCAGCTCGGGGCGGCCCCGACCGACAGCGATCCCGCCGGGCAGATCCACAGGCCGGGACAGGTAGCCCAAGGCAAACGCCGTTCCGACTGGATCGGGCGGCGGGAAGGATGGTTCTGAGATGACCGACTGGACCGAAGCCGAGCTCTCGGCCCTGCGCCGGGCCTATGCCAGTGGCACGACCCGCGTCAGCTATGACGGCAAGTCCGTGGACTACGGCTCGGCGGAGGATCTGCTCGCCCGCATCCGCACCATCGAGCGCGCGATTGCCAGTGTGGGGCGGCCGCTTCCAATCGCCGGGCTCGCGGGCTTCTCGCGCGGGGATCGTTGATGGCGGTGAACTGGTTCGACCGCGCCATCGCTTCGGTCGCCCCTAGGGCCGCCGCGCGGCGTGTCCTGGCGCGACAGGCGTTCGAGACGCTCGCGCGCGGCTACGAGGGCGCCGCGCGAGGACGCCGCACGGAGGGCTGGCGTGCCTCTGGATCCTCGGCTGACACCGAGATCGGCGTGGCCGGGGCGCTCTTGCGCGACCGCATGCGCGACCTCGTCCGCAACAACCCGCACGCGGCCAAGGCCGTGGCCGTGCTGGTGAACAACATCATTGGCGCGGGCATCATGCCGCGCGCCGCGAGCGGCGACGACACGCTGGACCGCCGCGTCGACGATCTGTTCGAACGATGGGCCGAGGCCTGTGACGCCGACGGCCAGCTCGACTTCTACGGGCTTCAGACGCTGATCTGCCGTGAGATGGTCGAGGCCGGCGAAGTGCTGGTGCGCCGTCGCCTGCGCCGCGCTGCGGACGGCCTGCCGGTGCCGCTGCAATTGCAGGTGCTGGAGGCCGACTTCCTCGACGCCACCAAATCCGGCGCCCTCGGCGCGGGCCGCCTCGTGCAGGGGATCGAGTTCGACCCGGTCGGCAAGCGCCGGGCCTATTGGCTGCACGCCGAGCATCCGGGCGACGCCTATGGCGCTTTGCAGAACGGTTTGCAGAGCCGCCCGGTCCCGGCCAGCGAGATCGCCCATGTCTACGAGAAGCAGCGCACGCAGGCGCGCGGCGTTCCCTGGGGCGCACCGGTGATCCGCAGCTTGCGCGATCTCGACGACTATGAAGTGGCGGAACTGGTCCGCAAGAAGACCGAGGCCTGCGTCACCGCCATCGTCTTCGGTGACGACGAGGCGCAGCAGGGCATCGCGCCTTCCGTTGTCGACGCCGACGGCAACCGGGTCGAGCAGTTCGAACCGGGGCTGATCGCCTATGCCCGCGGCGGCAAGGACATCCGCTTCAACCAGCCGTCAGCTACCGGCGGCTACGGCGAATACAAGCGTGCGAGCCTGCACACGATCTCGGCCGGGTTCCGGGTGCCCTACGAGCTGCTCACCGGCGATCTGTCACAGGTCAACTATTCCTCGATCCGGGCGGGGCTCGTGGAGTTCCGCCGCCAGATCGACGCCGTGCAATGGCAACTCTTCATCCCGATGTTCTGCGCGCCGGTCTGGCGATGGTTCACGGAAGCCGCGTGGGCGGCCGGGCAGATCCCGTCGCCGATCGTGCCGGTCGAATGGTCGCCGCCGAAGTTCGAGGCGGTCGATCCGCAGAAGGATGCGATGGCGAACCTGCTGTCGATCCGCTCCGGCACCATGACGCTGGCCGAGGTGATCGCGAAACAGGGCCGCAATCCCGACGCCGTGCTGGCCGAGATCGCCGCGACCAACGCGAAGCTCGATGCGCTCGGGCTGGTGCTCGACAGCGATCCGCGGCGGGTGACCAAGACCGGCAGCGCGCAGAGCAGCGATCCGGTTGCCGACGAACCAGACACCGACGATCCCTCCGCCGACGCGGATAATGACCCGGCGCAGGCCGACCCTGACCGACAGGACTGACCAACATGGACACGATGATCGAACTGCCGGCCATGCGCCGGTCGGCGGAGCTTGCGCCGAACACCGCCGATGCCGACAGCCGCACCGTCGAGGTGGTCTGGTCGGCCGGGGCCCGCGTCCGCCGCGCCACCTTCTTCGGCGAGCCCTATGACGAGGAGCTCAGCCTCGACCCGGCCCATGTCCGGCTC
This sequence comes from Ruixingdingia sedimenti, assembly GCF_031432425.1. NCBI lineage: Bacteria > Pseudomonadati > Pseudomonadota > Alphaproteobacteria > Rhodobacterales > Paracoccaceae > Ruixingdingia > Ruixingdingia sedimenti. The sequence continues at coordinate 11,867 of NZ_JAVKPH010000002.1, forward strand.
GACCGGCTGAACGCGGGCGCGCCGTTCCTGAAGGTGCATGAGCTCGACACGCTCGACGCGGTCATCGGCTCGGTCGTGCCGGGCTCTGCCCGGATCGAGAACGGCCGCGGCATCGCCTTGGTGCGAATCTCCGAGCGCGCCGATGTCGAGCCGATCTGGCGCGACATCCAGGCCGGGCACATCCGGGCCGTCTCCATCGGCTATCAGGTCCACCGCTTCGACATCTCCAAGCCCGATGGCGGGCGCGAGCTCTGGCGGGCGGTCGACTGGACGCCCTTCGAGGTCTCGGCCGTGCCGGTCGGCGCAGACCCCGCCGCGGGCTTCCGCGCCAAGGGCGAACATCACGACTGCGTCCTCCACCGCCGGGACGCCCCCACGCAAGAAGGAGCATCCCCGATGACCGACAAGACCCCGGCGAGCGACGCCGCCACCCCCGCCACCACCCAGCCGACCGAGCCGAATGATACCGAGGACACCACCATGACCGAACCGAAAGCGGCTGCGCCCGACCCGAAGGTCGCCGCAGCGGAAACCCGCGCCCAGCCGAAGACGCAGGCAACGCCCGCGCCCGACACCGAGGCTATCGCGACGCGCGCCCGCGAGGCCGAGCGCGATCGCGTCTCCACCATCTACGATCTGGCGGGCCGCCTGAACCTCGAACGCAGCTTCGCCGAGGATCTGGTCAAGCGCGGCGTCAGCGTCGATGAATCCCGCCGCCTGATCCTCGACCAGGTCGCCGCGAAATCCGACGAGACCCGGACCTTCCCCCACGTCTCCGTCCCCCTCGGCGGCCGGGACGAGCGCATCACCCGCCGCGACGCCGTGGCGAACGCGCTGCTGCACCGCTACAGCCCGACGCTGTTCCCGCTCGAGGACGCCGCGCGCCAGTACCGCGGCATGACACTGCTGGAGCTCGCCCGCGAGAGCCTCGGCAATGCGGGGGTCAACACGCGGGGTCTGTCGCGCGACGAGGTGGCGACGCGCGCGCTGCACTCGACCTCGGACTTCCCCGAGATCCTGTCGGCCGTGACCAACAAGACCCTCCGGCAGGCCTATGACGCCTATCCCCGGACCTTTGCGCTCTTCTGCCGCCAGGTGCTCGCCACCGACTTCAAGTCCATGCACCGCGTCCAGCTGGGCGAAGCGCCGCAGCTTCTGGAGGTCGGCGAGAGCGGCGAGTTCAAGCGCGGGACGTTGGGCGAGAGCAAGGAAAGCTACAAGGTCAAGACCTATGGCCGGGTGGTCGCGATCACCCGGCAGGTGCTCATCAACGACGATCTCGACGCCTTCACCCGCATCCCGGCGATGTACGGCAACTCCATCGCCCAGCTGGAGTCGGACGTGGTCTGGGGCATCATCACCTCGAACCCGGCGATGGCCGACGGCAACGCGCTCTTCCACACCACCCACAAGAACCTCGCAGGGACCGGTGCGGCGCTCGACGTGAGCAGTGTCGGCGCGGCGCGCGCCGCCATGGCCAAGCAGACGGGCCTCGACAAGAAGACGGTGCTGAACGTCCGCCCCGCCTTCCTGATCGTGCCCGCCTCTCTGGAACTGAAAGCCGAGCAACTGGTCGCGCAAAACCTCGTACCTGCCGCAACCTCGAGCGTGGTGCCGCAGTCGATCCGGACGCTGGCGCCGATCAGCGAGCCGCGCCTCGACGCCGCCAGCGAGACCGCCTGGTATCTGGCCGCGAGCCCGAACCAGATCGACACAATCGAGTACGCCTATCTCGAGGGTCAGCAGGGCGCTTACATCGAGACCCGCAACGGCTTCGACGTCGACGGCGTCGAGATCAAGTGCCGCCTCGACTTCGGCGCCAAGGCCATCGACTGGCGCGGCCTCTACAAAAATCCCGGGGCATAGGTCCGGCTGGCTCCCATGACGATCGATGATCGACTGGGCGCGGTGCCGATCCCCGGTTTCCCCGGCTACCACATCGATCGGACCGGCCGGGTCTGGAGCGCGCATCGCAAGGGCAGGATCCCTCGCGGTGCGTGCTCTCGCTGGCTGGATCGCCGCGACTGGACGCTAAGGCAGCCGTGGCGTGACCCAGAGGGGTATCTGCACCACACGCTGGTCCGCGAAACGGCAGGCAGCCGCCAGCGGATTGCCTTGCACATTCTGGTCGCGACCACGTTCCTTGGGCCGCGACAGCAGGGACCGGTCATCGCCCATCTCGACGGCGACAAGTCCAACAATGGTGTCGAAAACCTCGCCTATGTCACGCAGCGCGAGAACATCGGGCACAAGCGCGACCACGGCACGATGCCCTGTGGCGACCGCTCGCATCTCTCGCGCCTGACCGATCATCAATGCAGCCGGATGCTCGACTGCCTCGGCGCGGGGTTCTCCCGCCGCGAGGTGGCAAGGGCGTTCGGCGTGACCATCAGCCACGTCGCCGCCCTGAAAACGGGCCGCATCCGAAAGCACCTGACCAATCAGCGCGTCTGAGAAAGGATCACCCCCATGAAAAACTTCGTCCAGCCCGGCAACACCATCACCCTGACCGCGCCCTATGCCGTCGCCTCGGGCGATGGCCTGCTCGTCGGCTCCATCTTCGGCGTCGCTTCCGGAACCGCCGCCCTCGGCGAACCCGTCGAGACTGCGCTCGTCGGCGTCTTCGACCTGACCAAGATCGGTTCGCAGGCATGGGCCGCGGGCGTCAAGGTCTATTGGGACAACACCAACAAGCGCTGCACCACGGTCGCGACGGACAACACCCTCATCGGTGTGGCGACCGAGGCCGTGGCGAGCGGCGCGGGCGACACCATCGGCCGCGTGCGCCTCAACGCGGCCTTCTGATGAACGCCTTCGCCGCCGCCGTGGGCGCGCTCTTCGCCGATCCGAACATCGGCCTGGACGCAGTCTACATCGCCGACGGCGGCGCGCCCGCTCTGGTGCGCGTCGTCGCCCGGCGTGCCGATGCGATCAGCGATTTCGGCGACGCGCGGCTCTGGTCCGAAACCACCCGGATCGACCTGCGCGTGGCCGAGGTGCCGAGCCCGCGCCCCGGCGACAGGATCGAGATCGACGGTGACGCCTTCCTGATCCAGGGAGAGCCCGTCCGCGACCGCGAACGGCTCGTCTGGACCGTGGATCTGAGGCCCGCATGAAACTCGGCGTCAGCATCGTCGGCGATATCGTCCGCCTGATGGACGCGGAGGTGAAGGCCGGGGAGAAGGCCGTCACCACGGCGATGCGCGATGCCGGGACCGGCCTCAAGACCGCCTGGCGCGCGCAGATCACCGGCGCGGGGCTCGGCGCGCGGCTTGCCCGCACCATCCGGTCGGAAGTCTATCCCAAGGGCCAGCCGAGCCTCAACGCTGCCGCGCTGGTCTGGTCGAAGGCCCCGGTGATCATCGGCGCTCACGATACCGGCCTGCTGATCCGCTCGAAGAACGGGTTCTGGCTTGCGATCCCGACGCCTGCGGCGGGCAAATCCCTACGCGGCGGGCGGATCACTCCCGGTGAATGGGAACGTCGCACAGGCTTGCGCCTGCGCTTCGTCTATCGGCGCACGGGGCCGAGCCTGCTCGTCGCCGAGGGACGACTGAACAAGAAGGGCCGTGCCGTGGCATCGCGGTCGAAGACCGGCCGAGGACTGACCACCGTGCCGATCTTCCTGCTGGTCCCGCAGGTCAGGCTGCCGAAACGGCTGAACCTCGCGCGGGATGCCGAACGGGCGCGCGATGCGGTGCCGGGGCTGATCGTGACGAACTGGGTGGATGCCGGATGAAGATTACGGACGGGCAGCAGCAGCGTCGGCGCGTTCTCCACGCCGCCGACCGCGGGATTCATCGATATCGCCAAGCCCGTCGAGTGCGACTGGCTCCTTGCCGGGAAACTCGACCGTCAGCTTCAGCGAGCCACCCATGGCGCGGACGTAGCTCGCGAGCGTCGAGAGAAGGAGATCGCTCTGGCGCTCGTATTTCGCGACGGTCGCCTGTTGGACCCCCAAGGCTTCGGCAAGCTGCACCTGCGTCAGTTCCCGCGCCTTGCGCAGTTCCTGCAAGGTCAGGTACTCGGTTTGCAGACGATCGGCCTCGGCTTCGATCCTTGCACGGCGTGCCGGGTCGAGGCTTGCGAGCTTGTCCTGAAGGCTGCGTGCCATGATCGTCATCCTTTCCGTCTGGCCAGGTGGCGGTCGAACCGCTCATCGGCCCGCGCGATCAGTTGCTTGTAGAAGCGCTTCTCGCTGCTACCCGACTTGTCCCCGCCGACGAGCAGGATCGCCTGCCGGTCGGGATCGAAAGCGAAGGCGATGCGCCAGACGCCGCCGGCGGCGCTGCAGCGCAACTCCTTCATGTTCGCGTGCTTCGACCCGGTCAGGGTGTCGGCATGCGGACGTCCGAGCGACGGTCCCTCACGCTCGAGGAGCAGCACTCGGGCGAAGATCGCGTCCTGAACCTCCTCGTCGAGTTCGTCGAACTCCGGCTCGAACTCGTCGGCGAAGGAAACGGTCCAGAGCATGCGATCCTCATGTCTTGGAAGCTATATAGCCTTGAAGCACTAATCTTGCAAGAATGGCGCGAGCATCCCTATGCCCACCACCCGCGAAACCATCCTCGCCGCGCTGCACGCGCGGCTTTCGGCGCTGCCCGCCACCGCCCTGCGCGGCGAGATGCTGCCCGAGCGCGTTCCGGCCGAGGGCCTGCTGATCCTGCGCGACGGCGAGCCGGGTGAGCCCGAGGTGACGCTGTCGCCCCTGCGCTACCATTACCAGCACCGCGCCGAGATCGAGGCCGTGGTGCAGGGCGCGAGCCGGGACACGGCTTTTGATACGCTCTGCGCCAGTACCGGCGCGGCGCTTGCCGCCGACCGCACGCTAGGCGGGCTTTGCGACTGGGTCGAGGCGGAAGCCCCGCAGTCGGTCGATCTGCCGGTGGACGGCGCGGCCAGCCTGAAGGCGGCCGTGATTCCGGTGATACTGCATTATTCCACGGCCGATCCACTTCTGTGGTTGCCGCCCGAGATGCAAGGAGGAAGTTGAACAAATGAACAGGTGATCGAGCGCGGTCTTCTGTCAGGCCTCTCGGTTGCGGCCTTCCGATTTGCCGCGGGCCGGTATGGTGATCTGCGGACAGGGTCCAAATCTGGCCTCAGAACTCGAAGGCTCTCAGCGGATCTCTGGTTTTCCCCGTCCAGATCTCATCGATCGTATTGCCCATGCTGGTCGTCGCCTTCTCGCACCTCCCTCACACCGACGCCGTTTCGCGATCCGCCTGATATTCTCAGGCGGCAGCGACCGGCACCGGATCCCGGTAATCCTCGCCTCGGGTCAGCATGGCCCAGATCGCGCGCGCCATCTTGTTTGCCAGCGCGATGGCGACGAGCATCTTCGGCTTGCGCTCGAGCATGCGTGCCAGCCACGATCCGGGCCGGATCGACTTCCTGCCAAGCCATGTCAGGCGGGACATCGCACCGACGATGAGCAGGCGCCGGATGTCGGCCTGGCCAGCTTTCGTCACTCGCCCAAGGCGCTGCTTGCCACCGGTCGAGTTCTGGCGGGGCACCAGACCGAGCCAGGCAGCGAAGTCGCGCCCGCACCGGAAGCTCTCCAGAGGCGGCGCGAAGGCTTCTACGGCAAGTGCCGTGACAGGACCGACGCCCGGCATCGTCTGTAACCGCCGCGAGGCCTCCGTGTCCTCGGCGGTCGCCCTTATGCGCTTCATCAGCACATCGATACGCGCTGTTTTCTCGGCGATCTGCTGGAGCAGGTCGCGGCAGATGTCACGAACAAGGTCCGGCAGATCATTGGCCGTGTCCTCAATGATCGCCTCGACACGCCGGAGGCTGGCGATCCCGATCGGCAGGGCATGACCGTATTCGTAAAGGTAGGAACGGAGGGCATTCACCAGCTCGGTGCGCTGATGGACGAGTTGTTCCCGCGTCCGGAACAGAAGCGCGCGGGCTTGCTGCTCGGCGCTCTTGGGCTCAACGAACCGCATCTCCGGACGTTGGGCCGCTTCGACGATGGCTTCGGCATCGGCAGCATCGTTCTTCTGCCGCTTCACGAAGGGTTTGACATAGACAGGGGCGATCAACCGGACGTCATGACCAAGCGGGGCCAGTTCCCGCGCCCAGTGATGGGCGCCCCCGCAGGCCTCCATGACGACGACGGCCGGCGGCTGCGCGGACATGAATGAGAGGAACTGCGCCCGCGTGAGCTTCCGGCGGAACTTCACCTCGCCGTTCAGTGTCGCCGCGTGGATCTGGAAACTGTTCTTTGCCAGATCCACCCCGATCATCGTATCCTTCGCCATGGTTGCCGTCCTTTCCGCTCAGTGGCTGTGAACACCACCACTTTGGCACATTGCGATGCCGTCAGGTCAGGGCGGCAACCACCCCATCTGGCCTGACCCAACCGACCACAGGAGACAAACATGGCACGAGCCCAGGGGGCGCGGGCGCAGATGGCGCTTGCGTTCGAGACGACCTATGGAACGCCGCCCGCGAGCGGCTTCACCCGCATGCCCTTCGCCAGCACCTCGCTGGGGGCGGAGCAGCCGCTGCTGAACTCGGAGCTGCTCGGCTACGGCCGCGACCCGCTGGCGCCGATTAAGGACGCAGTGACGGCGGACGGCGATGTCGTCGTGCCGCTCGACGCGGAGGCCTTTGGCTTCTGGCTCAAGGCGGCGTTTGGCGCGCCGACGACCACCGGCGCGGAAGCGCCCTACAGCCACGAGTTCCAATCGGGGTCGTGGACGCTGCCCAGCATGTCGATCGAGACCGGCATGCCGGAGGTGCCGCGCTACGCGATGTACTCGGGCTGCGTGCTCGACCAGATCACTTGGCAGATGCAGCGCTCGGGCCTGCTGACAGCGACGGCGCGGCTGGTGGCGCAGGGCGAGACGGTCGGCACGACCACCAGCGCCGGAACGCCCGCAGCGCTGGAGCTCAAACGCTTCGGTCACTTCAACGGGTCGATCACGCGGAACGGGACCGCGCTCGGGAACGTGGTCTCGGCCGAGATCACCTATGCCAACAACCTCGACCGGATCGAGACGATCCGGAGCGATGGCCGCATCGACGGCGCGGACCCGTCCATCGCCGCGCTGACCGGCCGGATCGAGGTGCGCTTCGCCGACAGCACGCTGGTCACGCAGGCGATCAATGGCGATCCTTGCGAGCTCGAGTTCGCCTATGTCCTGCCGTCCGGCGAGAGCTTCACCTTCACCGTGCATGCCGTCTACCTGCCGCGCCCGCGCATCGAGATTTCTGGGCCGCAGGGCGTGCAGGCGACCTTCGACTGGCAGGCCGCGCGCGACAGTGTGGTCGGCCGTATGTGCACGGCAACCCTGATCAACGACATCGAGGTATACTGAGAATGCTGACGCTCGACCTGACCAATGCGCCCCGCTGGCATGACCTCGCGCCCGGTGTGCGCGTGCAGCTGCGCCCACTGACGACCGCGCTGATGGTGACAACGCGCAGCGATGCCGCCGTCGAAGCGGTGTCCGAGGAGGCTTCCGACGAGGAACGTGCCGTCGCCTTCGCCAAGGCGCTGGCGCGGCGGGCGGTGCTCGCCTGGGAGGGTATCGGCGATGCGGACGGCAAGCCGATCGATCCCAGCCCTGAGGCCATCGACGCGCTGCTCGACATCTGGCCGATCTTCGAGGCGTTCCAGTTGACCTACGTCTCCAAGGGTCTGCTTCTGGAGCGGGAAAAAAACGCCTCCGCGCTCTCGCCGAATGGTCCTTCGGCGGGGGCGAGCGGTACTGCGAAGCCTGTACGCAAGCGTGCGAAGACTGCCCGGCGCGGCTGAACCGCCCGCTCACGTATGAAGGCTGGCAGGTCTGGGACCTGGTCGGCCGTCTCGGCGGCCAACTGCGCGTCCTGCCCGGTGCGGTGATCGGCTGGGACATGTCGGCGGCACTAGCGCTCGGTGACGCCCTCGGCGTGCCGCCGCTCGCCATGGCCGAACTGCTGCCCGTCATCGAAGCGGTGATGGTCGCCAAACTCAACGAACAGATGGAACGCCCCAATGGCTGAAAAACGCGTCAGCGTCCGCCTTGCGGCAGTCGGTGGTCGGCAGGTGCGCGCCGAACTGGAAGGCGTCGGCGAAGCCGGTGCTCGAGGCCTCGGACGGCTGAGCCGCGAGATGGAAGCCGCAAACGCCCGGCTCGCAGCCTTCTCGCGCCGGGTGCGTGTGGCCGCCGCAGCCGCCGTGGCAGCGGCCACCGCCGCTGGCGTGGCGATGATCCGCTCCGGCCTCCAGACCGTCGATGCGGAGGCCAAGCTCGCGCAGTCGCTGGGGACCACCGTCGCCTCGATCCAGACGCTGGAGCGCGCGGGCGAACTGGCGGGCGTGTCCATGTCCGGCATCGAGCAGGCCACCAAGGATCTGACGCGCCGTCTCAGCCAGGCGGCCGCCGGGACCGGTCCCGCCGCCGATGCGCTGGACCGGCTGGGTCTTTCGGCCAACGACCTGATCGCGCTGCCGCTGGACCAGCGCGTCGGCGCGATCAACGCAGCCATCGAGAATTTCGTGCCTGCCGCCGAGCGTGCGGCCGTCGCGGGTCAGCTTTTTGGCGAGGAAGGCTCCATCGCCATGTCGCGCATCGACACTGCGACACTGCGCCAGGCGACCGAGGACGTGCTTGCCTTCGGCGTCGCCGTTTCCGAACAGGACGCCGACCAGATCGAGCGCACGAACGATGCCATCTCCCGGCTTGGGCTGATCTGGCGGGGGCTGTCGAACCAGCTGGCCGTTGCCGCAGCCCCCGCGCTGGAAGCCGTCGCCAACGCCATGGCGGCGGTCGCCAGCCGGACCGGCCCGCTCGGTATCGCCATTCGTGGCCTCTTCGACAATATCGGCCGCCTGACCACCTATGCCGTGACCTTCGCGACCTTCCTCGCGGGCCGCTGGGTCGCCGGGCTGGCCGCCGCCGCGCTGTCGGTCCGTGGGTTGGCCACCGCGCTCGTCGTGTTGCGCGGGGCGCTGATCCGCACCGGCATCGGCGCTCTGATCGTCGGCGTCGGGGAGCTGATCTATCAACTTTCCCAAATCGTCGCCCGCGTGGGCGGGGTCGGCGAAGCGTTCCGGCTGCTCTCCGATCTGGCCTCCGAGGTCTGGTCGCGCATCGGGCTCGCGCTCGACGCCGCGCTGGCCCGCATGGCGGCGGGATGGGAAGGGCTGAAGGCCGCCGCGCTCTCGGCGCTCGACGGCGCCGTCGCAGGCGTCGTGGGTTTCGGGGATCACACCGTCGCGACCTTCCAAGGGGCCTATGACGGCGCGGTGGCGATCTGGGGCAGCCTGCCGGGGGCTATCGGCGATTTCGCCTACCAGGCCGCGAACGGTCTGATCGGCGGGGTGGAGGCCATGCTGAACGGCGTCGTCACCCGCATCAACAGCTTCATCGAGACCCTGAACGCCGCGCTGGCCCTGCTGCCTGAATGGGCGACCGGCGAAGGCGGCGTGCGGATCGGCACGCTCGATGCGGTGGAACTGGGCCGGATCGGCAATCCGTTCGAGGGGGCCGCAACGGCTGCAGGGGCTGCCGCGGCGGATGCCTTCTCGGCGGCCCTCGCACGCACCTACCTCGAGCCGCCCGACCTGGGCCTCGGCGCCATGGCCGACGATGCTCGCGCTCGGGCCGACGGCTATCGCGAGGCCGCCGGGATGCTGGCTGATGCCGCCGGACGGCCGCTGGCCAGCTGGCAGGCGCTGAAGGATGCCGTGACCGGCACGGGGACCGAGGCTGAAACCGCACTCGTCGATGCGGCCGCTTCTGCCGATGCCCTCACGGCCGGGCTTAATGACACCGCCACCGCCGCCGATGGCGCTGGCGGGGCAGCACGCGATGCCGGGGCCGCTGCAGCCGAAGGCGCGGACGCGGCCCTCACCGGCTGGCAGGCTGTCACGGCCGCGCTCGCCGACTATGCCGCCAAGGCGCGCGACATCGGCGGGGATATCGGCAGCGCGCTGGTCGGCGCGTTTCAGAGTGCCGAGAACGCCATCGGCGACTTCGTAAAGACCGGCAAACTCGACTTCCGCGACCTGGTCACCTCGATGATTGCGGATCTGGCCAAGCTCGCCGCCCGTCGTTTCATCCTCGGCCCGATTGCAAACGCGCTCTCCGGCGCGCTGGGCGGGGCGGGTGGCATCTTCGCCAACATCCTGCACACGGGCGGTATCGTCGGGTCTCAGGGCCCCGGCCGGATGGTCCCGGCCGGGGCCTTCGCGAGAGCCCCGCGCATGCACAACGGGGGCTGGGCCGGGCTGCGGCCCGATGAGGTGCCCGCGATCCTGCAACGCGGGGAGCGCGTCCTCTCGCGACGGGAGGCGGCAGGGTACGGCCAGGCGGGCGCCTCCACCGTGAATGTCACGATCAACGCCCGCGACGCCGAGAGCTTTCGCCAGTCGCGCACGCAGGTCGCCAGCGACATCGCCCGCGCCGTTTCGCTGGGCCGGAGGGGCATGTGAGTGCGACCCCGCAAGTGGGAACCGGTTGCGGGGGCCAGAGAACGAACCATGGAGGAACTTGATGGCGTTTCACGAGGTCCGGTTTCCGGACAACATCAGCCGTGGGGCGCGCGGTGGTCCCGAGCGCCGCACGCAGATCGTCGAGCTGGCCTCGGGCGCTGAGGAACGCAACGCGAGCTGGGCCAACAGCCGCCGCCGGTATGACGTCGCCTACGGCATTCGCCGCGCCGACGATCTGGCGGCCGTCGTTGCCTTCTTCGAGGCCCGCAACGGTCGCCTCCACGGTTTCCGCTTCAAGGACTGGGCCGACTTCAAGTCCTGCCCGCCATCGCAGACGCCGGGGCCGACCAACCAGCCGATTGGCACCGGGAACGGGGCGGCTACGCTGTTTCAGCTCACGAAGCACTACATTTCCGGCGCGCAGTCCTGGACGCGCGCGATCACCAAGCCTGTCGCCGGGACCGTCACCGTCGCGCTGAACGGCACGCCGCAGGCCTCCGGCTGGTCGGTTTCCACCGCGACAGGCGTGGTGACCTTCACCACGGCTCCCGCCGCAGGCGTCGCCATCACTGCGGGCTTCGAGTTCGACGTTCCCGTCCGCTTCGACACCGACGCCCTCGACGTCACCCTCGACCTCGAACGCCTCGGGTCGATCACTTCCATCCCCCTCATCGAACTCCGCCTCTGAAGGACCGATCCCATGTCGGAACCCACGACCGTGCGCATGGGCGCACTGGCCGCCTACCTGAGCCTTGCGCTGGCGCTCTCGGCGCAGGGCGGGGCCGCAATCTGGTGGGCCGGCACGCAGAACACCCGCCTGACCTCGCTCGAAGCACGGGTCGCCGAACTTCTCTCTGCCTCGCCCCTCTACCACCGCCAGATCGTCGAGGCCGACCGCCGCATCGCGGTCATCGACGAGCGGATCGCCAACATCCTCGCCCGGATCGAGGCGCTGACCGCCGCGCTCGAGCGCCGCCACGACGCGCCCTGATTTCCCCAAAAGGACAACCGCCATGCAGACCACCGACCGGGGGTGTCTCACCCTGATCCGGCACGAAGGCGTCGTGCCCGGACCCTATCTCGACGTGAAGGACGTCTGGACCTTCGGCATCGGCCATACCGCCGCCGCTGGTCCGCCCGATCCGGCGCGGATGCCGCGCGGGATGCCCCCCGATCTCGATGCCGGGATCCGCGAGGCCTTCCGCATCTTCCGCACCGACCTCGCCGCTTACGAGGCCGAGGTGCTGCGCGCGGTGAAGGTGCCGCTCGCGCCCCACGAGTTCGATGCGCTGGTCAGTTTCCACTACAACACCGGCGGCATCGCCAAGGCCGCGCTGACGCGCCACCTGAACGCAGGCAACCGCGGGGCGGCCGCAGCGGCCTTCATGGGCTGGCTCAAACCCGCTGCCATCCGGTCCCGGCGCGAGGCCGAGCGCGATCTCTTCGCCGATGGCCGCTATCCGACCGGCACGATCCCGGTCTGGTCGGTCGACCGCAACGGCCAGGTCGATTTCTCGCGACCGATCCGGCGGCTGACCGAGGCAGAGGCGCTGGTCTTGCTGCGCCCGACCGGCGCACCGATGCCGCCACCCGCCCAGCCCGCCGCAGCGCCCAGCTGGTGCCAGCGGCTCGCCAACCTCTTCACCGGAAAGGAAACGACATGAACTGGACCTTCGCCCGCAGCCTCGTCTATCTCGCCTGCCTCGTCGCCTCCGGCCTCGCCATGGCGGGGCTCGCAGATTTCGACCTGGCGACGGGAACCTTCGACCTCAGACCCTTCAACCTCTACGCCCTGACTGGCGCGGCAGGCGGTGTCGTGTCTTCAGCGCTGGCCTCGATCGCGCTCTGGCGCGGATGGGGGCGGAAGTGAAATCTCTGAACCCCGCCCTGCAGGCCCACCTCGACGAAGGCACGACGACGCTTGCGTGGTGCTGGCGCATCACGCGAGCGGATGGCGTGACCTTCGGCTTCACCGACCATGACCAGACCCTCACCTTCGATGGCACCGAGTTCGAGCCGGAGAGCGGGCTGACGGCATCCGAGGTCCGGTCGGGGTCGGACCTGTCGGTCGATGCGCAGGACGCCCAAGGCGTGCTGACCTCCGACCGGATCGCCGAGACCGATATCCTCGATGGCCGCTGGGACAATGCGGCTGTCGAAGTGTGGCGGGTGAACTGGGCCGCGACCTCCCAGCGCCTGCTGATGCGGCGCGGGGCAATTGGCCAGATACGGCGCGGGCGGCTCGCCTTCGTCGCCGAGGTGCGATCGCTGGCCCATGTCCTCGGTCAGACCGTTGGTCGGACGTTTCAGGCGAGCTGCGATGCCGCCCTTGGCGATGCGCGCTGCGGGGTCAATCTCGAGGCCCCTGCGTTCAAGGGCACCGGCACGATCATCGACCTGCTGCGCGACCGTGCCTTCACCGCCTCGGGGCTTGGCGGCTTCACCTCCGGCTGGTTCACCTTCGGCACCCTCGACTGGACCAGCGGGGCCAATGGCGGGCGGCAAGCAGAGGTGCTGGCCCATGACCTCGTCGATGGTGTCGCCATCCTGACCCTGCTGGAAGCCCCGGTACGGGGCATCGCCGGAACCGACACGTTCACCATTCGCGCCGGGTGCGACAAGCGCATCACGAGCTGCGGCACGAAGTTCGCCAATGTCGCCAACTTCCGGGGCTTCCCCAACATCCCCGGCCAGGATGCGGCCGACGAAATCGGGCATGGCGTGGCGGGGCTCGCCAATGGTCATGGCGATGGGTTCGCCGCCCGGAGCGTGCGCATCGAGAAGTTTCCGCAAGCGCGGAAACGCATAATCCGGCAGGTTCGAGAACCGCTCTGGAAACGCCATGACTGCCTCAGGTCCGGGATCGTGTCGTCCCGGTTTGAACCGACATTAGCCGCGGAAATTGCGCCGGTCCAGAATTTCGCAACCATCCCTTGGGGTTGGGGTCGGGAAATGTGGCTTTTTTGCCCCCCCTGCCGCCGGATCGTAGGATGGGCAATATTGCCCATCCTACGTCAGGGGCCCTGGGTCTGGGGCGGAATGTCCACGCCGGGCAGCCAGGGCTTGAGGTCCAGAAGCGGCGTGCCGTCGAAGGCGTCGATCGCCTCGATCCCGATGCGCCCGGTGGCGGCATCCAGCGTGGTGATCCGCGTCACCGCCACCGCGACGGGATTGGGCCGCGCGGGCGAGCGCAGGGCGAAGACCCCGGTCGGGCCGGGACGGTGCGCGGGCGACTGCACGATCAGGTCGCGCCGGGCCTGCCCGGTCCAGTACAGCACGATCACCTCGGCCCCAGGCCGCAGGCCCGCCAGTCCGGCCCGAAAGTCCGCGTCGACCAGCAGGGCGAAATCGCCGCCCCGCGCGCGGGCCTCGCGCAGGTTCTTGGGGCAATCGCCGCGCGACCAGGGCGAGGCCACCCGTCCGATGAAGACCAGGGATGCATCCGCCCGCGCCGCCGGATCGAAGGGCAAGGCCACTTCGCCGGGGCGCGGGGCGTCGCCGGTCATTGCAGGGCCCGCTCGGCGGCCGCCCCCAGGCGCAGGAGGCGGCCTTCCTGAAAGGCGGGGGCCATGATCGAGATGCCGCAGGACGGCTGCGAGGTGGGCAGCGTCAGGACGCAGAGGCCCATCAGGTTGCCGATGCGGGTGTTGCGCAGCGCCAGAAGGTTTTCGGTCACGTAATAGTCGTTGTCGGTCATCAGGCGGTCGGCCTGCGGCGGCAGGATCGGCGAGGTCGGCAGGATTACCGCATCGAAGCCGCTGGTGCGCGCCACCCATTGCCGACGCAGCACCTCGAGCCGGCGCCATCCGGCGACATAATCGGTGGCGGCCACCTGCGCGCCCGACCGGAACCGTTCCAGGATGCGCGAGAACATCTTCTCGGGCGCGGTTTCGATGGTGTCGCGCCAGATGCCATAGGCTTCGGCGGTGAACAGGGCGGCGGCCAGGCCCATCGCCTCGGCCACTTCCGGCGCGGCCAGGCGTTCCAGCCGGGCGCCCGCGCGGGTCAGGCGGGCGCAGGCGTCGTCAAAGCCCTTGGCGGGGGCCTGCCGCATGTCATCCAGCGCCACGGTTTCCAGCACGGCGATCCGCGCGCCGCCAAGTTCGGCCCCGGTCAGGTCAACCGGCGGCGCGGATTGCAGAGCGCCCAAGAGAAGCGCGCAATCCTCGACCGAATGGGCCAGCGGGCCGATGGTGTCGAAGCGTTCGCACAGCGGCACCACTCCGTCCAAGGGCAGAAGGCCGGAGGTGGTCTTCAGCCCGACCAGATCGTTCCAGGCCGCGGGGATGCGCACCGAGCCGCCGGTGTCCGAGCCGATTGCCGCCGGTGCCAGGCCGAAGGCGACCGAGGCGGCGGCCCCGGAGGACGAGCCGCCGGAGACGGCCTTGTCATCGTTCAGGCAGGGCGGCGAGGCGGTCACCGGGTTCATGCCAAGGCCGGAAAAGGCCAGTTCGGACATGTGGGTCTTGCCAAGGCAGACCGTGCCAGCCAGCGTGGCCTGCTCCAGCACGGCGGCATCGCGGTCTGGCGTGCGGCCGCGCAGCAGGGCCGAGCCCGCTTCGGTGGCGACGCCCGCGGTATCGAACAGGTCTTTCCAGCTGATCGGCACGCCATCCAGAAGCCCGCGCCGGAACCCCTGCTTGGCCCGGGTGGCGGCCCCCATCGCTTCGCCCCGGGCGCGGGTTTCGGTCATCCGGGCATAAACCCGGGGCGCCAGCGGATGGGTTTCGATCCGATCGAGGAACGCCTCGGTCAGTTCGACCGGGTTGATCCGGCCCTTGCCGATTTCGCGGCCCAGATCGGCCGCCGTCATGTGGAACCAGGTTCCGCTCATGCCTACCCCCAAAACACCCAACCGAACGGTAGCGACAGGTTGCAGCATGGACAATGGGCGATGGCGGGCCTAGCCATGCAGGAATGGAACATGATGCCGATATCTTGATTGCCGGCGGTGGGCTGAACGGCCCCGCGCTGGCCCTGGCCCTGGCGCAGGGTGGCCTTCGGGTCACCGTGATCGACGCGCGCCCTGCCCCGGCGCGGGCCGAGGCAGGCTTTGACGGCCGGGCCTATGCGCTGGCGATTGCCTCCAAGCGGCTGTTGCAGGCGATCGGCGTCTGGACGGCGGTCGCCGGGCACAGCCAGCCGATCCTGAAGATCAAAGCCAGCGATGGCCATGCCGGCGAAGGCGCCGCGCCCTTCTTCCTGGCCTTCGATTCGGACGAGATCGAGGAAGGACCGATGGGTTTCATGCTGGAGGACCGGTTCCTTTACGCGGCCTTCCTGGCAGCGATGGCGAACGAGCCCCGGATCACCCTTCTGTCCGGCGAGACGGTCACGGCGCAGGACGCGGGGCCGCAGGAGGTGACGGTCACCCTCGCCTCGGGCCGGCAGCTGACGGGGCGTGTGCTGGTGGGCTGTGACGGGCGCGGCTCTGGTGTCGCGGCACGGGCCGGGATCCGTCGGCAGGGCTGGGGCTATGGCCAGACCGCGCTGGTGACCGCGATCCGGCACGAAAAGGACCACGACGGCACCGCGCAGCAGTTCTTCATGCCCTCGGGCCCGCTGGCGATCCTGCCGCTGCCGGGCGGGCATCATTCCAGCATCGTCTGGAGCGAGACCGACGCCAATGCCGCCGCCATCCAGGCGCTGGATGACGCGGGCTACCTGGCAGCCCTACGGCCGCGTTTCGGCGATTTCCTGGGCGAGATCGCGCTGGCCGGCGCCCGGTTCACCTATCCGCTGTCGCTGTCTTTGGCCGAGACGTTCGTGTCGCGCCGGGTGGCTCTGGTGGGCGATGCGGCGCATGGCGTGCATCCGATTGCCGGTCAGGGCCTGAACCTTGGCCTGCGCGACGTGGGCGCGCTGGCCGAAGTGCTGGTCACGGCCGCGCGGTGGGGCGAGGACATCGGATCGGACGTGGTGCTGGAAGGCTATCAGCGCTGGCGCAGGTTTGATTCAACGGCGCTGGCCTTGGGGATGGATGCCGTCAACAAGCTGTTTTCGAACGACAATCCGATCTTGCGGCTGGGCCGGGACCTGGGCCTGGGCCTGGTCAGCGCCATGCCGGGGCTGCGCCGCCGCTTCATCCGGCAGGCCGCAGGTTTGCAGGGAGACTTGCCGCGCCTTCTGGCCGGAAAGCCGATCTGACCCCTACTCCTCGCCGCGCGGCCTGGTTTCGATGCCGGGCAACAGGCGGTAGAGGTTGCGTTCGCTGATCCCCAGCATCTCGGCCATCTCGCGGCGGTTGCCGCCGGTCATTTCCAGCGCAAGCCGCAGGTAGGCGTCGCGCAGTTCGTCCAGCGTGGGCGGGGCGTCGAAGGCCAGCCGGACCTGACCGTCGCGCTGCGGCGCCTGCTGCGGGGCAAGGCCCAGATGGGCGGGCTCGATCACCTCGGAGCCGGCGGACAGGATGATGGCGCGTTCCACCGCGTTCGACAATTCGCGCAGGTTGCCGGGCCAGGAATGGGCGCGCAGGGCGGCCATGGCGGCCGGGCTGAACGACTTGGGCGTGTTGCGCTGGAAACTGCGGTCGGCAAGGAAGCCCCGGGCAAGGGGAAGGATGTCGTCCGGGCGTTCGCGCAGGGCCGGCAGACGGATCACGAAGGCCAGCAGGCGGAACAGAAGCTCGCTGTGCTGCGGACCGGGGCGGGCGATGTCTTCGGCCGACAACGAGGCGCCAAGGATGAAGCGCGCACGGCAGACCAGTTGGGTCGCCGATCCGACAGGGCGGTAGGCAGCGGTTTCGATCACGCGCAGCAGTTTCATCTGCAGGTCGGCAGACAACCGGTCAACGCCCGAGAGGTAGATGCTGCCGGTGTCGGCGGCGGCCAGCAGGCCTTCGCTGCGGCGAAGCGCGCCACCGTCGCCGGTGCGGAATTCGCCGAACAATTCCTCGGCCGTCATGCCGGCTTCGCAATCGGCGGCCACGAAGCGGCCATTCGCCCGCGGCGACAGGGCATGCAGCGCCCGCGCGGCACGTTCCTTGCCGGTGCCGCCCTCGCCCAGGATCAGAAGCGGGCTGTCCGCGCCGGCGAAGAGCGTGATCAGGCGACGGACCTCGGCCATCTGCGGGGACTGGCCTTCAAGCGGCTGGTCCTGGCCACGCGTGGCCTGGGTCTGCCAGAAGGCAAGATCGCGGCGCAGGTCGATGGTGTCGAACACCCGCGACAGCGCCAGATCCAGCGCCTGTGCCGAGGCCGGCTTGACCAGGAAATCCGAGGCCCCGGCCCGCACTGCCTGCACGGCCTGGTCGATCGACCCCTGCGCCGTCAGGACGATGGCCGGGCAGTATTCCCGCAGTTCCGGCAGGAAGGCCATGCCATCGGCATCCGGCAGGCGCAGGTCCAGCACGGCAAGTTCCGGGCGGTGATGGGCCAGTTCGCCCAGCGCATCCGCGCGCGAGCCGACGCCCCGCGCGTCATGGCCAAGCCGGCCCAGCTGTTCGACCAGAAGCCGGTTCAGGGTGGGATCATCTTCGATGACAAGGATGCGCCGCGGGCCGGCGCCGGGTCTGGCTGGGGTCATGGGGCGATGGCCTGGGCTGAAGGGGAACGGGCGTCCACGGCGTCCGGGTCGGGCCAGTGAACGATGAATGTGGTACCAACGCCGACCTGGCTTTGCACCGCGATGCGGCCGCCCCAGCGGGTGACGATGGCCTGGACGATCGACAGGCCAAGGCCGCGTCCGGGGCTGCCGTCGGCCCGGCGGGTCCAGAACGGCAGGAAGATGCGCGACTGGTCCTCGGGCGCGATGCCGATGCCCTGGTCGGCAATCGACAGCGCCACGTCCGCGCCGTCACGCCAGCCGCGCACCTGGACAGTGCCGCCCTTCGGCATGGCGTGAAACGCGTTCAGCGCGAGATTGGTCACCAGCATGCGCAGATCACTGTCCGACCCCAGAAGCCGCAGTCCGGGAGCGATGTCCACCTGCAGCGTGCAGCCGGTCTGACGGGCCTGGAATGTCAGGATCGACAGTGCCTCGGGCACGATGCGGTCGATGTCCAGAAGGACGGCCTCGGTCGCAGGGGGCATGCACAGGGAGAGCAGGCTGTTGGTCATCTTCAGCGTGCGCTGCACTTCGGTTTCGGCGCTGCGCAGGCGCTGGGTGGCCTCGGGTGCCCTGCCGGCGGCAAGGTCGGCCTCGGCGGCCTCAAGCAGCAGGCTGATCGAGGACAGCGGATTGTGGATTTCATGCGCAAGGCCCGCCGCCAGCAGGCCCAGCTCGGACAGCCGCTGCTCCTGGCTGAGCTTGGCCTGCAAGTCCAGGTCGCGGATCGATTCGACCACCGCCGGGATCGTGGTGCCGTCAGGGCCAGGCCAGGCAATCGGCGCGGCGGCCACTTCGACGTGCCGTTCGCCCGCAGGGCCCTGGTGCATCTGCCGGCAGGTCAGGGGCAGCCGGGCGGCCCTCGCCTCGACCAGCGGGCACAGGACCAGGGTTTCCGGGCAGGGCGTGTCGCGATGGTGCGAGGTGAGATGGCAGGGGTGCCCGATGATCTGGTCATGGCGCAGCCCGGCATGGCGGGCAAAGGCCGCGTTGGCCTGCAGGACGCGGTGATCCGGGCCAATCACCCGGATGCCATCGGGAATGGCGTCGATCAGCGCCTGCAGAATCCGCCCCGCCGCATCCAGCCGCTGCACGGTCTGGTCCAGCCGTCCGGCCATCTGGTTGAAGCTGTCGGCCAGCCGCGCGGGTTCGTCGGCACCCTGAACGGCGATGCGATGGGCAAGGTCGCCTGCGGCCAGCCGTTCGGTGCCCTGTTCCAGGAGCCGCAGCGGGGCGACGACCGTGCGCCGCAGCACCAGCCAACTGGCCAGCAGCGTCGCCCCGATCACGGCCAGTCCCAGCGAGGCCAGGGCAAGCACCGTCTGTCGTGCTTCGGCATCCAGCGCGCCGGTCGCATAGTCGACCACCAGAAGCCCGTTGACCGGATGATCCGCCATCGGCCCATGACAGACTTGGCAGGGGTCCTGGTTCAGCACCGGGTTGATCGACCGCTCGACCCCCGAGTCCTGCAGGCTGATCGCCTGCGGCTTGCGGCTTTCCAGGGCCAGACGGATCTCGGGCAGATCCAGCACCGTGCCTTCAAGCGCCGGATCCGAAGCGAAGCGGGTTTCCAGATCGGGGTTCAGGATGCGCACGGCCACGATGTTGGGATCGCGACCCAGGTCGTCGATGATGGCGTGCAGGCCGGGCAGGTCGCGCTTGAGCATGGCGTTTTCAAGCGCAGCCTGCAGCAGGCTGTTGATCTGCATAGAGGCGCGTTCCTGTTCCGAGGCGATGCGCGCACGGTAGGTGCCTGCGACAAGGATCAGGAACAGCGCCGACAGGCAGATCAGAACCAGCGCCAGCGTGACCATGACGCGGCGTTGCAAGCGGGACGCCACCCAGAGCGTGGCCCGGCGCAAAGGGTTTGCCGCAGTCATGCGCGCAACCCGAACCGCAAGCCGGGCGTGCTGCCCGACCGGCCGGCGAGAGTGAGCAGGCCGCGCCTTTGCCTCATCGGACCCTGCGTCCGGTGGCCGAGACGTGCCGCATCCGCGCGCACGCCACCACAGCATGCCGGAAATACAGGGAAACGCGCTTCAGTTCAGGCTGCTGCACCGGCCCACACCACTGGAAAGAAGTTGCATTTGCCACATAGCGAATCCTGTGCCGTCCCGCCTTGATCGGAATCAAGATTGCGCCCTTGCCGACCGCGTTCCGGCACGAGTCCGCCCATCCGGGGCGGACTACCAGCTTTCCGCTATTCCCGGAACAAAGGGGCTTTCCTCGTCGGCCCGGGCCTGCCGTTCGGCGCGGCCCTCTTGCACGGCCCAGGCGTGCGGCTCGACCCTGGAGACCAGACCGGTGGTCCGTTCCAGATCCTGCCGCAGCGCCAGAAGCAGAGAGCGGGTCAGCAAGGTGGAGCCGGCGTAGAACGGCTCGCGCGCCCGCGCCGCGACACGCAGGCAGAAGTCGGGTGCCCAGGGCAGCAGATGCCGGTCCAGGAACAGCGCCGCATCGGCCAGCGACGCCGGCGTGCCCAGCGCAAGAAGATGCGCCAGGAACTGCATTTCATGCACGATGTGGTCATCCGAACGTCGGCGCCAGTCGGGCACGGTGATGCCGTAAAAGGCATAGAAATCGCGCACGTCAAACATGGGTTGCTGGCGTTCCAGGTGATCCTCGGTCAGCCAGACCGACCCGTTGGGCGAGGCGCGGAAGCCGTGGGTCAGGTAGGCATCGGCGAAGTCTGCCGCCAGGTCGTCCGCCATGGCCTGCGGCAGCGGCCGCGGCAGACCGGCCAGCGCGCGGGCAAAGCCTTCGGCGACGGCTTCATCGCCCGATCCTTCCAGCAACAGCGCAGCCAGCGCCGGAAACTCGGCCGTCCACAGCCCTTCGATCACGGCATTGTCCACCTCGCGGTCATGCAGGCGGATGACCGGACCCAGCGCCTCGGCCCAGATCGCGTAGCGCTGCCGGTCTTCTTCCCCCAGATCGCGCAGGGGAGCGGCCGGCGGGACCCTGTCTTCAGCCATTGTCCACCCGTCCTTTCGAATGCGGCACGAACCGGATCGAGGGATTGGTCAGCTCGGGATCGGCCATCGACTTCACCTGCCGGACGGTCTGGTCGTTGGGGCCGATGGCCTTGGTCTCGTAGGTGCCGGCGTCGATCTGGTCGATCGGGCCGATGTCGAGGACGCGCATCATGCAGGCCGAGACGCAATAGGGCTTGCGGCCCGCTTCCAGCTCGTCGATGCACATGTTGCATTTCTGGACGATGTTCAGTTCCACGTTGAACTGCGGCGCGCCGAAGGGACAGGCCGCCTCGCATTTGCGGCATCCGATGCAGAGCGTGGAGTCGATGTCCACCACCCCGTTGTCCTTGCGCTTGAAGATCGCCCCCGTCGGGCAGGCCGGCAGGCAGGCCGGTTCGGCGCAATGGTTGCACGACATGTTGACCTTGAAGGCGAAGACCTCGGGGTAGGTGCCGCCTTCGATGTATTGCACCCGGCGGAACCGCGGGCCGGCCGGCAAGCCGTTCTTGTCCTTGCAGGCGATTTCGCAAGCCCGGCAGCCGATGCAGTCCACGTTGTTGTGGACGAAGCCCAGTTGCAGGTCCGGCACCACCGGCACATAGACCTCGCGCTTCTTCTTCAGCGCGGCGGCCTTGATCTTGCCCTTGTCGAGGTTGGTGTTTCCCATGATTTCCGCCCCCTCAGTTGTCGCGCCGGAAGACGTGGGCCCGCGCGGTGGCCAGCTGGTCCCAGCCGGGCCGATGGTGCAGGTCGGTCTTCTTCACGTTGACCAGCAGCGTGTTGTAGGCGAAGGCGCCCGCCGGCGAGGGGTTGTCCAGCGTCAGGAAATCGGGGTTGCCCGACCGGTCGACGCCGTTCTCGTCGATGTCCATCCAGGCCCCTTCGTGCAGGACCAGAACCCCCGGCATGCAGCGTTCGGTCACGTAGACCGGTGTCACCACCCGCCCGCGGTCGTTCCAGACCTCGACCGTATCGCCGGTCTGGATGCCCAGCCGCTTGGCGTCCGAGGCGTTGATCGTCGTCTCCTGGCTGAAGGTCTCGCGCAGCCAGGGGATGTTGTTGAAGATCGAATGCGTCCGCCAGCGCGGATGCGGCGTGATCATGTGGAACGGATAGTCCTTGGCCTTTTCGTGGTTCAGGCTTTCCCATGGCTCGATCCATTTCGGGATCGCCGGGATCGGATAGCCCCATTGCGTCCGCGTCCAGTCCTGCACCTGGGCGAGCGTGGTCGAGAAGATCTCGATCTTGCCCGAGGGGGTCTGGAACGGGATGCCCTGTTCGATCTGGTCCTGGAACGCGACGTGGGGCCGGGGCAGGATGAACTTGTAAACCCCACGGCTTTTGAATTCCTCCCAACTCCACGTCACGCCCTGGTGGCTTTGGACCTTGTGCCACCAATCCACCAGATAGGCTTCGTCGACGGCATCGTTGTCGTAGAAGTAGTCGCGGCTGGCCTTGGGATTGTAGGCCGGCCCGAACCCCAGCCGATAGGCCAGTTCGGTGAAGACCTGGAAGTCGGTGCGGCTTTCGCCCAGGGGCTCGATCACCTTGGGGCGGTGGATGTAGTAGTGCCCCTTGTACCAGGGCAGCGCCACGTCGTGCCGTTCGAAATGCGTGGCGATCGGCAGCAGATAGTCGGCCCAGATGCCGGTCGGCGTGATCGTGCTGTCCATGCAGACCAGAAGGCTTTCGCCTTCGCCGTAGCTGTCCAGCTTGCGGATCGCCTCGATTTCCTTGTTGATGTTCGTCAACTGGTTGAACCAGTCCGACCCCTGCCAGAAGATGCCGCGGATGTTGGGGATGACCCCATCCAGATTGTCGCCGCGCGGCCAGAGTCCGGCCTCTTCCCGCTTCACGTTCGGGTAGTTCAGAACGATATGCGCCCAGCGGTCCGACTTGATCGAGGCGAACCAGATGTTGGCGTTCTGGTCGTAAGGGTAGGCGATGGATTCCGGGTGCCAGCCCTTGCCCACGCCTTCGGCGCAGCCGCCCAGCACCCCGATGTTCCCCGTCATCGCCTGCAGGGCCGCGGCCATGCGGTTGTACTGTTCGCCATAGGCCGCCCGGCCCGGGGCCCAGCTGGCTTTTAGCGCGGCGGGCTTGGTGTCGGCATAAAGCTCGGCCAGCTTGATGATGTCGGCGGCCGGCACGCCGCAGATCGCGCTGGCCCAGTCCGGCGTCTTCGGGATGCCGTCGCGCGTGCCCTCGATGTACTCGCGGAAGCTTTCCTGATCCTTCGCCCAGTCCGGCATGGTGCCGGGGTCCATGCCCTGCACGAAGCGGTTGATGTAGTCCTGGTTCTGCCGGTTGGTGGCGAAGATGTGGTAGGCCATGCCCGCCATCATCGCCGCATCGGTGTTCGGGCGGATCGGGATCCACCAGGCGTCATAGGCGCTGGCGCTGTCGGTATATTGCGGGTCGACCAGCACGAACTTGCAGCCGCGCTGCTTGGCCATGCGCATGTAGTAGAACGTGTTGCCGCCGTGGAAGGTATAGGCCGGGTTCCAGCCCCACATCACGATCAGCTTGGAATGCGCGAAGGCATCGTCCTCGTTGCCGTCCTCGATGGTGCCGAAGGTCCAGCGGCTGGACGAGGTGGTGCCCTGGTAGGACGGCACCGACCAGCTGCTGGTGCGGCAGCCGAACATGCCCAGGAAGCGGCCCAAGAGGCCCTCGATCTGGTCGGACTTGTGCAGGACGCCATAGCTGGCCCCGGCATAGCTTTGGTCAAGGATCGCGGTCGGGCCGTAGGTGTCCTTCAGGTGCACCATGCGCTCGGCGATCTCGGTCAGGGCCTGGTCCCAGGTGATGCGCTTGAACTTGGCCTCGCCGCGCTTGCCGACCCGCTTCATCGGGTAAAGAAGCCGTTCCGGGGAATAGAGCCGCGATCGGTAGGATCGCCCGCGCAGGCAGGCGCGCAGTTGCGGCTTTTCCTCGGTGTCGGTGCCATAGGCATCGCCCTGGTAGCTGCCGTTGTCGGTCGACAACCGCACGATCACGTCGCCCTTCTTGTGCGCGACCAGCATGTGGCGGCTGCCGCAGTTGTGCGCGCAGGAGGTGACGACGGTCGTCAGCTCATCATCCCGCGGATAGGGCTCGTAGGCGAAGGCGCGCGCCGGGGTCGCCTTGCCGCCCACCAGCGCGGCGGCGGCGGTGGCGGCGGCCCCTTGCAGGAAGGCGCGGCGCGTCGGCGTCAGCAGGGCCGCAAGGCGGGACAGGTCGAAGGTCTTGGTCATGGTCATGGGTCCTTCGCTACTCTGCGATCCGGTGTTCGGGTTTCGGCGCGGCCGGGCGGCCTGCGGCCCAGTCCGGCACGGTCTCAAGGTCCATCCCCGGCCAGGGCGTGCGGGCATAGGGATAGCTGATGCGATACCAGGCCCTGCCGCCGTGGCAGCCGTAGCAGGTGTCCGAGGTGCCGTTGCGCGCCAGATCCTCGATGGTCGCCGCGTTCAGGTAGTTCACCTGGTGGCGGTTGGTGCGGAAACTCTCGGCATGGCACGACAGGCAGCCGTTCGGGGCCTCGGCATATTCCATGTCGACCCGCGCCTCGGGCCAGGGGCCGGAAAGGCCCATGATCTCCACCGGATCGGGCATCGCGCCATGGCACAGGAGACAGGTCTCGGACGGGTTCACCATCTTGCGCAGGGTGAATTCCGGGCTGGCCGCGGCGGTAAAGTGATCGCGGCCCGGCATCATGTCGGGGCTTTCCTCGCGCGGGTCGTTGCCCTTGTGACAGAAGTTGCATTCCAGCTTCATCACCGACTTGGCAAAATCGCTTTCCGTATGGCGCCAGTGGAAGTCGGCCTGCGGGCCGGAATAGGTATCCAGCGTCTGATACCAGGCCAGGCTGTCCGCAGCCTTCACCCCTGCCGGGCTGGTCGCGCGCGGCTGGTGGTTCAGGATTTCCTTGTGGCAGGCCAGGCACTCGGCGCTCGAGGCCGTGGCGATGGCCGGCTGGAAGTGCAGCGGGTGATAGCGCGCGGCCTCGTAGTCCATCGCCGGGATCGCGGCTTCCAGTTCGGCAACCTTGGTCTCGATCGCGGCCAGTTCGGCTTCGGTCAACGCGGGCGCGTCGGCATAGGTCACGCCTTCGGGATAGGGCACCGGGTCCAGCGTGACCACGGCGTCATCGGCAAGGTCGGCATAGGGCTCGGCCGGGGTTTCCTCGGCCACCGGAACGTCGGATGCCGCGGGCGCCGCCCCGGCCAGAGTGACGGGAGTGCCGGATTGCGTGGCCAGCCAGGCGATCAGGTTTGCGCGATCTTCGGCCTTCTTCACCCCGGCAAAGGCCATCTTGGTGCCCTTGGCATAGGCCTTGGGGTTTTCGAGGAAGGCATCCAGCGCCGCCTCGTCCCAGACCTGCCCGGCCAGCGCCTTCAGCGCATCGGAATAGGCGAAACCCTCGGCCGTGGCGACACCCCGGCCGTGGACACCCCAGAGGTTCGGCCCGGTGCCGTTCTTGCCCCCCTCGGCGATGGTGTGGCAGGCCTTGCATGGCTTGAAGGCCTTTTCCCCCGCCGCCAGATCGACGCCGCCCTGCGCCGCAGGTTCGGCGGCGGGCTCTGCCGCAGGATCAGCCCCGGCTTCCGCTGTATCGGCCGCCGCGGTCGCCGCGGGCTCGGCCGGGGCGATGAAGGCCACAGGCGCGGGGCCGGTGCCCTTGTAGATCAGCGCGCCGACCACGAAGAGGGCGTAGAAGGCCAGAAGGGCGAAGCCCAGTCCCGCAAGGGCGCCGATCAATCGTTCCGTCGTTTTCATGGCTTGCTCCTGGCTGGCGGCGGCGGGGCGGGTCCTGCCCGCGCCCGCCGGGGCTGAGGCCTCAGTTCCCGGAATCGGTGGCCGTGCAGGTCCAGGCCCCGTCGATCAGGTCGTAGCGGATGCAGGCCGGCTCGGCGGCGCCCTGCATGCCCGACATGCCGTCCATGCCCTGCATGCCGCCCATACCTTCCATGCCGCTCATGCCCGACATGCCGGATTGCGGGGCCGGATCTCCGGCGCCGCCCGCGGGCCCGGAGCCGCCTCCGCTGCCGCCGATAAGCTGGAAAATGCCGAAGCCGACTGCGGCAGCAATGACGACAAGGATGGCGGCGCGCGTGATGTTCATCTTGGTGTTCTCTTCAGGGGGGAAGGCCGGGGGCGGCAGGGCGCCGCCCCCGGCTGGGTCAGGGGATCAGTTCGACGGAGGCGTCCAGGTGCCGCCCATGCCCGACATGCCACCCATGCCGCTCATGCCGCCCATCCCGGACATGCCACCCATCCCGGACATGCCCCCCATGCCGCCCATCCCGGCCTGGCCGGTGAAGGTGTATTGGGTGCAGGTCCAGCCCGAGGCATTGCCCGACATCCCGGCCATACCCGACATGCCGCTCATGCCACCCATGCCCGACATGCCGTCCATGCCAGCCATACCGCCCATGCCGGACATGCCATCCATCCCGGCCATGCCGCCCATGCCCGACATGCCGTCCATCCCGGCCATGCCACCCATGCCCGACATGCCGTCCATCCCGGCCATGCCGCCCATGCCGGACATGCCACCCATACCGGACATGCCACCCATGCCGCTCATTCCACCCATGCCGGACATGCCCGACATGCCGCCCATCCCGGCCTGGCCGGTGAAGGTGTATTGGGTGCAGCTCCAGCCCGAGGCGTTGCCCGACATGCCGCTCATGCCAGACATCCCGGCCATGCCGCCCATACCGGACATGCCGTCCATCCCCGCCATGCCGCCCATGCCCGACATGCCGTCCATGCCAGCCATTCCGCCCATGCCGGACATGCCATCCATGCCGTCCATCCCGGACATTGTCTGCGCGGACGCGACCGAAACGATGGAACCGGCGCACAGGATCGCAGCCAGACCGACCTTCATCGACTTCCTCATCCCTAATACTCCTCTGTCTTGTTCCAGGTCCCGAACGCTTGCGGGAACCCCTTGCCACCCCAGTCCGAAAGGGCCGGGATCATTCACCGCCATGCCAATGGCGGATGTCGTACGGGCCGGTCATGCCCGGATGGGTGAAAGGCGAGAACCAGGCGCCCTGGTCTTCCAGGAAGCGCAGGCTGGCCGGATAGGGCTGGTCCACGCCGGTAAGTGCCAGCGCATACCAGGCCGCATCCTTGACCATCTCGGTGATGACCGGGGCGCCAGCAGGCCGTTCCCACGGCGCCGTTCCCGCCACCGGAAGATCCTGCCCGGGCGCCGTGCTGGCCCAGACGGACAGGCAAGCGGTCAGCAGGATCGTCGGATGGCGCATGGCTTCCCCCAGTCAAATTCGGAGCACTCCCGGTTCACCGGCTGCACCCGCAACCGTGAGCAGAGCGCTCCGCCAGCCGGAGTGCTAACAAAGTGGTTGGATAAATGTCAGCGTTTTCTGTGGGTTAGATGGCACGATGTCCGCTGGAGAGGTGCCAGTTTGGCAGGCGCCGCAAGGATACGTCCGAAATGCACGATCTTACCGGACGGCGTTTCTGACAGTTTGGCAGTCGGCCCGCGAAAAGCCTGTCATGCGACATATTGTCCTTTCCGGGCGCGGAGACCATGCCGCTTGCCAGTCTGGACCGCCAGATTGCGGAATCGCCGGAAAGCGCGGGGAATCGCCCCGGTCAGTCCAGCGGGCGGGCTTCGGAGACCAGCATCACCGGGATGCCATCGCGCACCGGAAAGGCCAGATGCGCGGCCTTGGAGATCAGTTCCTGCCGGTCGGCATCCCAGGTCAGGACGGCATGGGTGACCGGGCAGACCAGCGCCTCAAGCATGCGGCGGTCGGGAACGACGACACCGGTCATTGCAACACCTCGTCCGCGCTGCCGCCCCGCAGGGCGAATTCGATCAACGTCACCAGCGTTTCGCGCCGAGTGCCCAGGTCGGGCGCCTCAAGCAGGGCCTGTTTGTCCTCGGGCGAGAAGGGCGACAGCATGGACAGCGAGTTGATCAGCAACTCGGTCTCGGCCTCTTTCAGGCTGTCCCAATCGGCCGAAAGCCCCTCGGCGGTGAAGAACCGTGCCAGAAGCTCCAGAAATGCCGGGCGGTCAAAGCGCGGGTCCTCTTCGGCCTGACCAAGGTCGCGGGTGAAGGAGGCCCAGTCGACCGCGCAGCGGCGATAGGGGGTAAAGCCCTGAACCTCTTCACGAATCCGGAACCGGCTGATGCCGTAAAGCGTGATCATGTAGCGCCCGTCCTCGGTTTCCGAGAACGAGGTCAGCCGGCCGACGCAACCGATGGATTGCAGGCGGGTTTCGCCGCCCGGCGTCTCGCGCGGTTGCACCATGCCGATCAGGCGGGTCTTGGTCTTCAGGCAATCCTCGACCATCGCCAGGTAGCGTGGCTCGAAGATATGCAGCGGCAACCGGCCCCGGGGCAGCAAGAGCGCCCCGGGAAGCGGGAAGACCGGGATCGTCTCGGGAAGGTCAGCGGGCCGGATCATGGGAGGTAATCTAGTCCGCCCGGACGATCAGGCAAAGATCATCGACGACAGGCGGCGACGGCCTTTCAGGACGATGGGATCCTGCGGCTTCAGCGCCTCGAAGATGGTCATCAGCTGCGCCTTGGCCGCGCCGTCGTTCCATTCGCGGTCCCGCCGGAACAGTTCCAGCAGCTGATCCACGGCCTCTTCGGTCTTGCCGGCCGCGTTCAGCGCCACGGCAAGGTCGAAGCGGGCCTGATGGTTGGCGGGGTCGGCGTCGACCGCCGCGCGCAACTCGGCCTCGGGGCCGGCGTTGGCCGCCTGCCGGGCCAGTTCGATCTGCGCCTTGGCTGCCTAAAGCTCCTTGGACTTGGCGACCGCAGCGGGCGCGGCAGTGGCGAAGGCCTCGGCCTGATCCAGATTGCCGGCCGCCAGATGGCAGCGCACGAGGCCCGCATAGGCAGCAGCGTTCTCCGGCTCTTCGCCGAGGATGGCGGCAAAGGTTTCCGAGGCATCGGCCAGCGCGCCCTGCTCCAGCATCTCTTCGGCCGCGGCGAGGGCATCGGCCAGCCCACCGTCGCCGGCCATGGCCGCCAGTTTGTCGACGAACTTCTTCACCTCGGAGGCCGGCAGCGCACCCTGGAAGCCATCGACCGGCTGGCCCTGGAAGAAGGCGTAGACCGTCGGGATCGACTGGATGCGCATCTGCGCCGCGATGGCCTGGTTGCGATCGACGTCAATCTTGACCATGCGCACCTTGCCCTTGGCGGCGGTCACCGCGGCCTCCAGCGCCGGGCCAAGCTGTTTGCACGGGCCGCACCACGTGGCCCAGAAATCCACGATCACCGGCACGTCGCGGCTGGCTTCGACCACGTCGGCCATGAACGTCGCCTCGGTGCCGTCCTTGATCAGGTCGCCAGCGGGGGCTGCGGTGGGTTCGCCAAGTCCTAGGCTCTAGACTCATTGATTGTCAAAGCCAGAACATGACGGTTGCGGCGAGGGCGACGGCGGAGAGGAAGGTCTTGGCGCACCTGTCGTAACGGGTGGCGACCCTGCGCCAGTCCTTCAACCGGCCGAACATGATCTCGATCCGGTTGCGGCGGCGATAGCGCCGCTTGTCGTAACGGACGGCTTTGCCGCGCGACTTCCGGCCGGGGATGCAGGGGCGTATCCCCTTGTCTTTCAACGCATCCCGGAACCAATCGGCGTCATAACCCCGGTCTGCGATCATCCAGTCGGCGGCTGGCAGACTGCCCAGCAGGGCGGCGGCACCGGTATAGTCGCTGACCTGTCCTGCGGTCATGAAGAACTTCAGCGGACGACCCTTGGCGTCCGTGACGGCGTGCAGCTTGGTGTTCAAGCCACCCTTCGTGCGCCCGATCAGACGCCCGCGCTGGTCGTCGGGCCCCCCTTTTTCGCCCGCAGGCTCGAAGCCGTGCGGTGCGCCTTCAGGTAGGTCGCATCGATCATGATGGTCTTGTGCTCGGTGCCTTCGGCGGCCAGACCCTCCATCATCCGGGCAAACACCCCCATGTCGCCCCACCGCTTCCAGCGGTTGTAGAGGGTCTTGGGCGGTCCATACTCCCGAGGCGCATCGCACCATCGCAAGCCATTGCGATTGATGAAGATTATCCCGCTCAGAACCCGCCGATCATCAACCCTGGGCTTGCCATGGCTCTTCGGGAAAAACGGCCTCAGCCGCTCCATCTGCTCGTCCGTCAGCCAGTAAAGATTGCTCATCGTCACCCCCGTCAGTTCGGGGCCTTGAATCACGCAGCAACGGCAGCCTCAAGCAGATCAATGGGTCCTGACCCTAGCCGCGAGCTCGGGCGATCGACAACAGCTTATGAGAGCATCGCGGCTCTTGTCGTTCAGCGTTGTGGGCGTAGCAAACTATGCCAGCCGCTGAGTGAAGCTCGGCTGTGGACTGAGGCGCGTCATTTAAAATCAATGACTTAGGGTGGAGAAGGTTCGACGTCAGGCCCATCCCCTCCGCCACTTGCCCTCGCGAAAGCGTTCTCCCGATCCGGCTCCGGCCGGATTTTTCCGTTGTTTTCGAGGGTTATGCGGGAGGGGCTGAGCACTGGCCCTGCCGTCGCGAGGCCCCGAAGCGGTCTCTCGGGGCTGATATTCTCCGGACCTGATGACTGCGCCATTTTGGTGAATTTCTCATAAGCCCCTGTAGATATTGGCGAAATCCAAGCCATTGAAATTGCTTGGATTGGAGTCGCGTTTGGGGCTGCCGCGACCGGGTTCGGAAGTTCTCAGGCCATGGCCCGTTCCAGTCTCTGCTTCCGGCGCTCCCAGTCGGGCATCACCTTGTCGAGGAGATCGAAGAAGGCTGCCCCGTGATGGGGTTCGGCCACGTGGCAGAGTTCGTGGGTGATCACATAGTCGATGGCATCGACCGGCGCCTGCACGAGGCGGCGGTTCAGCAGCAGGCGTCCTGCCGGAGACATGGATCCCCACCTCTGCCGGGTCTGACGCACGATGAGCCCCATCGGCCGGAATGCCTCGGGATCGGGGAAGAGACCGAGACAGAGTTCGATCCGCTCCGGAAACTTGATGTGTGCCCGATCCCGGTACCATGCCTCGACCAGTTCGCGCGTCACCTCCGGTCTGGTCGGCCGGTGTGTCTGCACGACGATGAAGCCGCGGATCAGCTTCACGCTTTCCTGGACATGCGGGACTACCTTCAGCCGGTACTGGCGCCCGAGGTAGAGATGCGTCTCACCGGCGACAAACCTGCGCTCCGGTGTTCTTGGAAGGAACTGGGCGAAGTACCGCTGCTGCCGCGTCACCCATGCCGCGCGCTTCCGCAGCTTTGCTTCTATGGCGTCGAGCGTCGCGTCCTCCGGGGCCGCGATCACCACCGAAGCATCCGGCTCGACAGCGATCTCTAGCGTCTTCCTCGGACGGCGGACGATCTCGTACCGGATCTCCTGCTCGCCGTACTGCAGGCAGTGCAGTTCCCGCGTCATGCCGCGAACCGGGCCCGAGCAAGATCCATGATCTTGAGTTCGAGGTCGTCGAGCACCTCCACGGGCAGGTCGACGCCCCTCTCGTCACGCAGAACATCGAAGAAGTAGTCATCGATGGCATTGCGCAGTTTGTTCTGGGCCACTTCGTTCGACCAGATGTCGACGATCAGGTGGGACTTGATGATGTCGATGATCTCCAGGGCGATGGATGCTGCTTCGTCGCCGGCCACCGGCTCATCGTCCTTGATCTTGAGCTGACCTTCCAGGACGCCGAAGAACGCCTGTGCATCCTCATCGCCCCGGATGCTTTCGGGAACATCCCGGCCCCGATCCTTGCGTGCCACCTTGCTCGCGAGGTCCACGACGCTGTTCAGGTACTCGCGCTCGGAGAGCCGCTTCTCGCGATAGGCGCGAATGGTCTCTTCGAGCAGCTCGGAGAACTGTTTGTAGAACGTCGGGTCCTCATCCATCTTCTCGGTGATTGCCCGCCGGGTGGCGCTGGCGATGCGGTCCGCCCTCGAGGCTTCGGAGACGCCCGTCTCCTCGACGACCGCCTTCAGCGCATCAGGATCGTTGATGTTCACCACCTCGATGATGGTCTCGGCAGGCATCGCCACGACATGGTCATCGAGCAGCTTCTGGATCTTCGGCTCGAACTCGCGGACATCGACCGTCTCCTGGTAGCGGAGCTGGACCGAGCGCTTGAGTTCGGAGAACTGTTTCCAGTCGCGTTTCAGGGCATCGACCTTGGTCTCGTCGAAGACATCGAACAGCTTGTCGGACGAGAGCGAGATGTGCAGGCACCGGCTGAATGCCTTGAGGCGCGCGTAGAATTCATGGCGAAGCGACTCGTCGGCAAGATGCTGCTCGTACTGCTCCATGTCCTTCTTGTTCCGCACCGGCTTGAAGAGGTCCCAGAGCTGGTCGTGCAGCTGGGGCAGCTTGCGGATCTCCTCGCGGATGTCATGCACCGTCCCGGCGAGGTCGGCCGCCTCGTAACCCTCAAAGGCGCTGTACGTTGTAAGGGCGCTGTCGAGCTCGCCGAGTAGCCCCTCGTAATCGACGATGAAGCCGAACTGCTTCTCCGTTCCGCCGTCCTCGTAGAGCCGGTTCACCCGCGCAATCGCCTGCAGGAGATTGTGTTCCTTCAGGGATTTGCAGACGTAAAGCACCGTGTTCCGGGGCGCGTCGAAGCCGGTGAGGAGCTTGGAAACGACGATTAGAATCTCCGGATCGCCGGAGCCTTTGAAGGCATCGATGATCTGGCGGTTGTACTCCTCTTCGGTCTTGTACCGCGCCATCATCTGCGACCAGAAGCGGCGCACGAGGTCCTTGGACTCCTGGTCGACCTCCTCGTTGCCCTCGTTCTCGTCCGGCGGCGAGATAACGATCGCGCTCGAGACGTGGCCGATCTCGTCGAGAACCTCCTTGAAGCGGACGGCCGCGGCCTTCGAGGGGGCAACGAGCTGCGCCTTGAAGCCGGTCCCCTGCCAGTGCTGGCGATAGTGCTCGGAGATGTCGAACGCCTTGGCTCGGATCGCCTGGTCGGTCTTCGACAGCGCATCCATCCGGGAGAACTTGCGCTTGAGGTCGGCCTTCTGGCTGTCAGTCAAGCCCTCGCTGATTTTGTCGAACCAGCGGTCGATCACGGTGCCCGAGACCTGCTGCTCGACAAGCCGTCCCTCGTAGAGCAGCGGCACGACGGCGCCGTCGGCGACCGCCTCGTCGATGGCGTAGCGGTGGATCAGCCGCCCGAAGGTCGAAAGCGTGTTCTTCTCCTTCTTCAGCAGGGGCGTGCCAGTGAAGCCGAGGTAGCAGGCCTTGGGCAGGAGGCGTCGCATCTTGGCGGCGAACTGGCTGTGGCCGCCGTAGCGACCCGTCTGCGTCCTGTGGCTCTCGTCGACCAGCACGAAGACGTTCGGGTCCTCGTCCATCAGCTTGCTGTTCTTCAGCGCCGTGTCGAACTTGTTGATGATTGTGGTGACCAGCGGAGCCTTGTTCTGGACGAGCTCCAGAAGGTGAGCCCCGCTCGTCGCGCGGACCGGCTCGAGGTCGCAGGACTTGAAGGTGTCCTTGATCTGCTTGTCGAGATCGTCGCGGTCCGTGACGATGATGATCCGCGAGTTCTCGATGCTGCGCTCGAGAGCGAGCGAGCGCCCCAGCATCACCATGGTCAGTGACTTCCCTGAACCCTGCGTGTGCCAGATCACGCCGCCCTTGCGGGCGCCGCCGACATCATGCTGTTTGACCGTCTCGACCGCGCGCCGGATCCCGAAGAACTGCTGATGGCGCGCGACCTTGCGGACACCGCCATCGAACACCGTGAAGCGACGGATGAGATCGAGAAGCCGCTCGGGGCGGCATAGCGCGTAGACTGTCCGGTCCTGAACCGTGACCGCGCGGTCGCCTTCGGCGGCCATCGCGTCGAAGTATGCACGTGCACCTGCGAAGTCTCCGGAGAATATGGCGTCCTTCTCCGCCCCGGTGAGAACGCGGTTCGCAAAGGGCGCGATGGCCTCGTCAGTGTCTTCCTCGTCGCGCCAGGTCTGCCAGAACTTCCTCGGCGTCCCGACAGTAGCATAGCGCGCCTCGTTCCGGTTCATGCCGATCAGCAGCTGGGCGAAGTGGAAGAGCTGCGGGATGTTGTCCTCGTTCTGGTAGCCGATCAGCTGGCTGTCCGCCTTCTTCAGGCTTTCGGTCGGCCGCTTGTTCTCGATCACCAGGATCGGGATGCCGTTCACGAACGCGACGATGTCACAACGCTTGGTCTGGCTCGACGCTGTCCTCTCGACCGAGAACTCGGCAGTGACATGGAAGACGTTGTTCTCCGGCCGATCCCAATCGATGTAGCGAAACGAGTAGCTCTTCGAGTCGCCGTCGATGGACTTCGTGATGGTCGTGCCGAGGACGAGCGTGTCGTAGATGTCCTGGTTCGTGCCGCGCAGCCCCTTCAGCCGATCGGGCGTGGGCTTGAGCCTTCGCATCGCCTCGTGCGCGTCTTCGAGGTCGAAACCGTATTCACGGCCGCGATGCGTGAAGCGGTTGATGCGCATGAGTTGCTCGGCGAGGATATCGTCCAGCACCACGTTCCGCAGGCGCCCGCCGCGCAGGCGCAGGGCTTCCTCCTGTGAGAGCGGAGTGAACCCGAGCGCCACCAGCAGCTGCAGTGCTGGCACCTGGGACTGGTGTTTCTCGGCGGCATTGAAGGTCATGGGGCGCGCTCCCCGGCCCAGATTAACTTGCAGTTAAGGGGCTCTGTGGCTATATACGGATCAAAGGATTGGGCATTTCCCGGTCGACAAAGGGGTCCTGGAGCTTCCGGGGCCCCTTTGTTTTTTCCTGTCTGACAAGCGCTTAGGGGAAGCATTTGAGCCCTCCCAGCTTGGGCTCGATGATCTCGAACGCGCGGTTCGGCTGGCCCGGGCGCAGCCGCGACAGCGCGATGGGCCGGGCCGTCAGGTCGGCCAGCTGCAGACCCGAGGCGTTCGCGGCCTTCGGGATGAAAACCGGCTGGAAGTCGAAGCGGCTGAAGTCGTGCCGGCGGTAGCCCCAATGGCTCTGGTTGCTGGCGATGCGGCGGAACTCCAGTTCAAGCTCGGCATCTTCCTTGGCGCCCCGGCTCTCGAACACGACATGCACCGTCTTCCCGTGCTGCTCGAAGCGGTTCATCATCGCCTGCAGCCGCTCCATGCAGAAATGCAGGGCGATCTCGTAGGGGTTCCAGGGGTTCGCGTATTTCGCGCGGTGCTTCTCCTTGTCGATGACCGAGGCAAAGATCTTCATCGGGGCCGCGTCCATCAGCGCGTTCAGTTCGTCGAAGAAGCGGGTGCGCAGCGCCCGGTCGGTGCGAAGCAGGCCGAAGGGGCCGAGGCTCTTGCGGATTTCATGTTCGTGCAGGACGACCGAGTCGTGGCCCCAGATGCCGAACTTGAACCGCTGCATGGCGGGCACGATGGCGCTGACGTATTCGTCCTTGCGCATGACGCAGAAGGTCAGCGCGAAGACGGGATATTGCGGGTCGATGCTGACCATCCCGTGATCGCCGCTCTCGTCGGCATAGACGATGAAGTCCGAGAAGTCAGGCAACCGGTGCCTCCGGCTTGACCCGCCACTCGCCCGTCAGCAGCTTCTGCATCAGGCCGCGTTTCTGGCGGGTTAGGGCTTCGATCTCATCACCGAGAAGAGCGATTTCAGCGTTGCCCGCGGTGAGGGCACTGGCGATCTTTTCTTGAAGGTCACGGGGCGGCACCACCACCGTTAGACGTTCAAGGTCAGCGCGTTGAATATTCGGGAGCCCGGACCCAACGCGAAGGCGCATGATCTCAGGCTCGCGAGATTTCAGCGTATGAAACAGAAAATCCCGTTCGACTATCGGCGAAAGGCCTTGAAGTGCGTAGCAATGGCCGCCGAGCCAAAATGGCTGATGGGCAAGATTTACAAACCCGCAGGAGTTTCCGCCCTCGCTTATGGTAATCGTGCCGCCTTCGGTATTCCATTCGTTATGAAAACCTGAAGGGGTGATGCCGCCATTCCAGACGGGGTAGTCGCCATCCGAAATGTCGAGCTTGTTCAATTGCTGACCCTTGACGATGCGCGTCAGGGTGGCGAGCGGTTTCGTCACCGTCGCTGGATCATCCGCCGCCCGGGCAAGAAGGGCTCGGCCCACCCCAGCCAGCCGCCGCGCCTTCGCCGCGCGGAGGGCGGTGAGCTTTTCGAGCGCCTCGTCCCAGGTCCGCAGGATCTCGGCGATCTTGCGCTGTTCGGGGAGCGGGGGGAGGTCAATGACGAATTCGCGAATGTCGTTTGGGCTGATGTGCGGAACCGCCGTCTCTGTCTTGGAAGACTTCACCATCTCGACGAAACGGTGCGACTGAATGATCGCCGCGAGAAACCGTTGGTCGAGGGTGTCAGCTGCTCGAATACGAGCAACTCGCTGAACCAACATACAGGGCAAGTCCCCACGCGTGATTGCCGCGGCCTTCAGTCCTGCCTTCACCCATGTTCGATCCAGCGCAACGACGACGTCACCTTCGGCAAGTTGATATCGTTCGAGACCATCGACCTTGTCTCGCGGCCAGCGGCGAGCGTCGTCCCAACGGATGACGCCTTGAATAACGTTGTCCCCACGCAGGAGCCTGATGCCATCGCTATCCTGCGAATATTCAGCGCTCTTGAATGGGTGGCCTGTGAGCAAGTCGATGTGCTCGCCCAATTCGGTATGACGCCAACCTTCAAGCATCAACGCCGAGCTCCTTCAGATACCCAGCCATCTTCGCCCGAACCTCGGCCAGCTCGGCCTCGATCCGCAGGATATCCTTCTGCACGGCAGCCACGTCGATCTCCTCCTCGGGCTCGAAGGTGTCGACGTAGCGGGGGATATTGAGGTTGAAGCCGTTCTGGGCGATCTCCTCGGGGCTGGCCCGGTGCGAATACCGCTCGACCTCGGCGCGGGTGCTGTAGGTCTCTAGCACCTTCGCCACATGTGCGTCGTCCATCACGTTCTGGGTTTTGCCCGGCGTGAACTCCTTGCTGGCATCGATGAACAGCACGTCGCGCCGGTCCGCGTTCGCGCCGCCTTCCTCGCGCGAGCGATCGAAGATCAGGATGGCGACCGGAATACCCGTGGTGGTGAACAGGTTGGCGGGCAATCCCACGACCGCGTCGAGCAGGTTCTCCTCGATCAGCTGCTGCCGGATGCGCCCCTCGGCCCCGCCCCGGAACAGCACGCCGTGGGGCACGATCACCGCCACGCGGCCGGACTGGCGCTTGGCGATCTCGATCATGTGAGTGATGAAGGCATAATCGCCCTTTGACTTGGGTGGCACGCCGCGCCAGAAGCGCTTGTACTGGTCGCTGTCGGCATCCTCCGCGCCCCACTTGTCGAGCGAGAACGGCGGATTGGCGAGCACCACGTCGAACCGCATCAGGTGGTCGCCCTCGACCAGCGCCGGGCTGTTGAGCGTGTCGCACCATTCGATACGTGCGGCGTCCTTGGCGTGCAGGAACATGTTCATCCGGGCCAGCGCCCAGGTTGCCCCGTTCACCTCCTGCCCGTAGAGGGCGAAGTTCTCGGACCCGACCTCCTGCGAGGCCTGGATCAGCAGCGAGCCGGAGCCGCATGCCGGGTCGCAGATCGTGCTGCCGGGCTGCGGGGCTGCGAGTTTGGCCAGCAGCCGCGACACGGCGGTGGGCGTGTAGAACTCGCCCGCCTTCTTTCCGGCGTCCGAGGCGAAACGCGAGATCAGGTAGATGTAGCACTCGCCGATGATGTCCTCGGTCACCCGCGACGGGCGCAGGTCGAGCGCAGGCTTGGCGAAGTCCTCGAGAAGATTCTTCAGGCGGCGGTTGCGATCCTTCGGGCGGCCGAGGTTGGCCTCGGAGTTGAAGTCGATGTTGCGGAAGACGCCCTCGAGCTTGGCCCGGTTCGCGTCCTCGATCT
The DNA here is from genome assembly GCF_031432425.1 of Ruixingdingia sedimenti. Classification (NCBI taxonomy): domain Bacteria; kingdom Pseudomonadati; phylum Pseudomonadota; class Alphaproteobacteria; order Rhodobacterales; family Paracoccaceae; genus Ruixingdingia; species Ruixingdingia sedimenti. The sequence continues at coordinate 49,645 of NZ_JAVKPH010000002.1, forward strand.
TCTCCAGCGCGATGTTGATCAGCTCGCCGATATTGGCCTCGTTCCGCTGGGCGTAGAGGTCGTAGAAGCTGGCGCCCTCTGGCAGGATGAAGCGCTCGCGCTCGAGGCGGCGGCGAATGCGGGCCACGTCGTCGCCATACTGCTTGCGGTAGGTCTCGAGATGGTCGTTCCAGAGGTCCGAAATGTACTTCAGGAACAACATCACGAGGATGTAGTCCTTATACTGGCCGGCATCGACGGCGCCCCGGAAGGTGTCGCAGGCCGCCCAGGCGGTCTGGTTGATCTGCTGTTGCGTAATCTGATCGGTCATCAGGCAATTTCCTTCTGGTCGGCGGCCTTTGCGGCCTCGCCGAGAATGGCGCTTACGAGTTCTTCGCGGCGAGCGGCGAGTTGACGGAGCAGTTGTCCCTCCTGCCGGGCGAGGGCATCGAGTTCAACGATACGTTTCTGCGTGGGCAGGTCAGGCACGGCAATCTCGAGGTTCTCGAGGACCCCCATCGGGATCATCCTGAGGCTTGTGCCCTGCGCTTCCGCGCCGAGCCTGCGCTGCGCGTCGGGCTGGTTGATGGCCCAAGCGAGGTATTCTGGGAGAACGCGGGCCCTGTCAGGGCGAACGATCACCAGCGGAACGATGACCACGACGGGCTCCGGCAGCGAAGCGGGAATGGCCGCCGCGGCGTTCGGCTCGCCACGCGATCGAAAGACGACCTCGCCGCCGCGGACGAAGTATCGGTCGGACAGCTTGGCCAGGTCGTACCTCTGGAAGTCTGGTCCTGGCGCTTCGCCGTTCGTTCCGACGTCACGCAGCTGAAGCGCCGGCACGCCACCCTCCGACAGCGGATCGAGCCTGCCGCGCGCCGTGTAGCCGGAGTGAATGTCCGAGAGCTCCGCGAGCCGCATGAAAGAAACCTCTGTAAGGCGATTTACAGAGATCTAGGAGAACCCGCCCCTAGAGTCAATCCTTCAAATTGCAGTTTTCACCCTACAGAGAAAAATGCAGCGCCTGATGCTGCCATGTGAGCGGGAACGGCTCCAGCACCTGCGCGAGCGTCACCTCCGGCCCCTGCTTCCCGTCCAGGATCGCGTCGATGATGTCAGGCGCGAGCAGCGTGAGCCGCAGGACGCGGGTCATGTAGGAGGGCGCGATGCCCTCTCGTTCGGCCAGTTCGGCGATGGTGGCGTATTCGCCCGACTCGAGCATCCGCTTCCATCGGAACGCACGGGCCAGCGCCTTGACCAGCGTGCTGTCAGTCCGCTGCGATTGCGTGGCGCCCTCGGGCAACTGCATCTCCTTCCGCCCGCCGCGCTTCACGACGCGGAACGGGACGTGGAGCGTCACGGTGTCGGGGATCGGCGCGCCGCGGGTCATGCTGCTGCGCCCACATCTCCGGCCAGCATCTCCCGCGCGAGGTCACCGAGGCCGTCGATGCGGAGCCGGACGTTCAGCCCGTCCGTGCCGATCTCCACGCGCTCGATCAGCAGCGCCACGATGCGCGCCTGTTCAGCAGGGAACAGTTCCTCCCACAACGGGTCGAGCTGCTGCAATGCCGCGCGGGCGTCGACCTCACTGATGCCGTCGGCGTGGGCACGCGCCGCCTTCAAGGTCCCCGCCACGATCTCGGGCTGGCGAAAAACGGCACGGAGTTGGTCGATGACCGTGGCCTCGATCTCCCCTGCTGGCACGCGGCCCACGGGGCATGACCCGGCACCGTGCTTCAGCACTGTCTGGCTGACGTAGTAGCGGTAGAGCCTGTCGCCTTTGCGCGTATGGGTCGGCGAAAACGCGGCACCATCGGGACCGAACAGCAGCCCCTTCAGCAGCGCAGGCGTCTCGGCGCGGGTGCGGGCGGCCCTCATGCGGGGGCTCTCCTGGAGGATAGCGTGAACGCGGTCCCACGTCTCGCGGTCGATGATGGCGTCGTGCTCGCCGGGGTAGCTGTCGCCCTTGTGGACCGCTTCCCCGATGTAGGCGCGGTTGTTCAACATCCGGTAGAGGTATTTCTTGTCGATCCGGTTGCCGCGCGGCGTCCGGATGCCGCGTCCGCCGACCTCTCGCGCCAGTTCCGTGCAGGAGCCGATCTCGAGGAAGCGGGCGAAGATCCAGTGCACATGCGCGGCGGTTTCTTCGTCGACCACCAGTTTCCGGTTCTCGACACGGTAGCCGTAGGGAGGCACCCCACCCATCCACATGCCCTTCTTCCGGCTGGCAGCGACCTTGTCGCGGATGCGCTCGGCGGTCACCTCGCGTTCGAATTGGGCGAAGGACAGCAGGATGTTCAGCGTCAGTCGGCCCATGGAGGTGGTCGTGTTGAACGACTGGGTGACGGAGACGAAGGTCACCCCGTTCCGGTCGAACACCTCCACCAGCTTGGCGAAGTCCGCGAGCGAGCGGCTGAGACGGTCGATCTTGTAGACCACCACCACGTCGACCAGCCCGTCCTCGATGTCCTCCAGCAGCCGCTTCAGGCCGGGCCGTTCCAGCGTGCCGCCCGAGATACCGCCGTCGTCATACTGATCGCGGACCAGCACCCACCCTTCCGACCGCTGACTGGCGATGTAGGCTTCGCATGCCTCGCGCTGGGCGTGGAGGCTGTTGAACTCCTGCTCCAACCCTTCCTCAGACGATTTCCGGGTGTAGACGGCACAGCGCAGCTTGCGGACGGGTTTCGATTTTTCCATGGGCTTGGTCATCTCCGCCCCCTGTGGTTCTTGAGCCCGAAGAACACCCAGCCGTTCCAGCGCGTGCCAGTGATGGCGCGGGCAATGGCCGACAGCGACTTGTAGGGCCGCCCCTGCCATTCGAATCCGTCGGCGGTGACGGTGACGATCTGTTCGACGCCCTGCCACTCGCGCAGCAGCCGCGTGCCGGTGATCGGGCGGTTGCGGTCGGCGCGGATGCTGCGCCTCAATCGGTCGCCGCCATCCAGTTCCTCGCCCAGCCGTTCCAGCCGCCGGATCGTCTCCGGTTTCAACCCGCCAAGGCTGAGTTCCTGAATGCGGTAGGCCAGCCGGGATTCAAGGTAGCGGCGATTGAACGGCGGCGGCTCGCTGTCGAACAACTCGCGCCATTGCGCTTTCAAATCTGGCGTCGGCGTGGTCTTCAGCGCGGCCAGGCGCGCGGGGATGGGATCGGGCTTGTTCATGCATTTCTCCGGTGAGTTGGAGTTGCATGACGGCATGATCCGGCGGGATTGTGTAGTCGAGTGATCTCCATATTCCATTGTTTATATTCACCTTTTCCGAATCTTGAGCCGCAGGAGACCAACTGCAAGAATCGCGCAGAGCTCGGCACGCCGCTCGCCCGGGGTCATTTGGAACGGCGAAAGAGGATTGGGACCGGCAAGCTTCATGGTCATGCCGCCTCCGCGTTGGAAAAGACGAAGCACTGCAAGTGATCGGAATTCGTCCCATAGATATCACACGGTCGAAACAACCAACCCTTGGGTGCGCGGCACCGCGCACCCAAAGCCGCGAACCCAGAATTATCTTTTGTCACTAGCGTCTTACCGGGCCGTAGCCCCCCGTATGCGGTGCGCAGCCGGAAGGACCCGTTGACATCCTCCCGCTCGGAAAGACCGCCGAGAACCCAGAGCCTGAGGAAAGAGCTGCGCATCACGGACGCTCCTGCCCGTGTGTCGCCCCACCGCGCCTTGAAGAATTCCTGCAGGATCTGCCGCGCTCCAGCTTCAGCGCAAGATTTCCGATCGCCTCCCGAAAGTACCCCCAAACTCGAAGAGGCGGTGCCTTCGTTCCATGACTGCTTTTCGCTGCCAGGACGGGCAGGACATGTTGCTCAAGGTCGAAGTGCTCAAGCAACGCGGACAAACCCTCCACATCACCTGAGAGCATTCTGCGGTTTTCGTCATTCGCCCAAGGGCCAAGGGCGTCCAGGCAACGCTCCAGAGACAGAGCAATCTCTGCAGCGGTAGTAGAGTCTAAAATCAAATTGTTATTCTTTCGCACTGCCGCTGTGGCACCATCCCCATGCCATCCCGACTGCTGGTCCTCGTACAGGAAGCGCGTACTTGGCGTCTCCAGGATCGCCATCCCATGTTTTGGGTGCCCGGTCGGTGGGATGAGATCCCGGCCCGGCCAACCGATCAGAATATAGAAAGAGCTGATCCGGCCATGGTGCTTGGCAAAGCGAGCTTGACGGACGACAAGATTGCGTTCCTCAAAAACCGTGAGATGGCGTGCAATAGTTCTTTTCGAACACTGCGACTGAACCGCCAGCGTATGCCAGTTGGGAAAGCACACACCGTGATTATCGGACATGTGTGCCAAGGTCAGCAGGATTGATCTGCCAGGGGTGCCGAGCCCGCCAACGCCAGCCGCCCAGCGCGCGGCATGGAAGTTCATGTAAGAATTTCGGCGCATCTCAGTTGATCCTCGCACGCATGTCGGACCGGCTGCCGAGAGCGAAGCGCTTTCCGTCCGTGCCGTGATGAGGAGGATGCGCGCGCCCGAGCTGATCCCTCATGGGCGCTCTCCGGACCTGTCGGCAGCCTCCTGCGTGCAGAGACCAGCGCATTCTCTTGTTTGACCGCGATTGTATGGGTGTCATCCGGGACCTCCTGCTGTGACACCGCAATCGCAGCACGGGGTCATCGGCGGCGCATAGGCGGTGACCGGCGGTGACCGGCGGTGAGCCGAGCCGGAGAATCCGCCCCTTCCGGCCGGCAGGTACTGCCCAGGTCGGGGAACGCGGGCCGAAAAGACATGATTCGGGCCGACTGCACATTTCCGCACCGGCGCATAGGCCGTGACAGGCGGCCAAACCGGCATTCCCATCGCCGCTTACTGCTAGGCCATCGAGACGGACGACGAATCCTCGCGTTTCAAGAGGTGCGTATAACCATCTCCTCGATCCGTCGCGCTTGCGGACAGCGAAGCTATCGCGACCCGCGCCCGCGAGGCCGAGCGCGACCGCGTCTCCACCATCTACGATCTGGCCGGACGACTGAACCTCGAGCGCAGCTTTGCAGAGGATTTGGTGAAGCGCGGTGTCGGCGTCGACGAGGCCCGCCGCCTGATCCTCGATCAGGTCGCCGCGAAGTCGGACGAAACCCGGACCTTCGGCCAGGTGTCGATCCCGCTCGGCGGGCGCGACGAACGCATCACCCGCCGCGATGCGGTGGCGAATGCCCTGCTGCACCGCTACAGCCCGACGCTGTTCCAGCTCGAGGACGCCGCGCGCCAGTATCGCGGCATGACGCTCCTGGAACTGGCCCGCGAAAGCCTCGGCAATGCGGGGGTGAACACGCGCGGCCTCTCGCGCGACGAGGTGGCGACGCGGGCGCTGCATTCGACCTCCGACTTCCCCGAGATCCTGTCGGCCGTCACCAACAAGACCCTGCGGCAGGCCTATGACGCCTATCCCCGCACCTTCGCGCTCTTCTGCCGCCAGGTGCTGGCGACCGACTTCAAGTCCATGCACCGCGTCCAGCTGGGTGAAGCGCCGCAACTGCTGGAGGTCGGCGAAAGCGGCGAGTTCAAGCGCGGGACGCTCGGCGAGAGCAAGGAGAGCTACAAGGTCAAGACCTATGGCCGGGTCGTCGCGATCACCCGGCAAGTGCTGATCAACGACGATCTCGATGCCTTCACCCGCATCCCGGCGATGTATGGCAACTCCATCGCCCAGCTGGAATCCGACGTGGTCTGGGGCATCATCACCGCCAACCCGGCGATGGCCGACGGCACGGCGCTGTTCCCCGCCTCATTGAGGATGCGCTTCACCGAGTTGGCCCCGGCATAAAGTCCCAGCTTCTTCAATTCCCCGGCGATCCGCTTGTAGCCCCAGAGCAGGTTTTCGGACCCGATGCGGATGACGACGTCGCGCAGCTCCTGGGTCAAGCGCGGCCTGCCCACGGGTTTGAAGGGGCGCCCGCTGCGCGTCTGGGCAAGCCAGCGCTTGTAGGTCGCGGGCTTCGCCACCTCCATGAGCCCGTCGATATCGTGTCCGAACTCTGCCCCGATACGCAGAAGTTCGGATTTCTCCGCGGGCGACAGGATCAACCTTTGCGCCGGGATGCGGGCCCGCAGAATATGGATCTGGGCCTTGAGGAGCCTCATCTGCGCGTTGTGTCGGGGCATGAAGAGCCGGGCCAAGAAGACCAGAAGGAGGGAAAACGTCGAATTCATCTTGCCGGGCTCCACCACGGCGCTTAAAAAAATTGCCGCCATGTCAATGCGATGGGACGTGCCTACATTTTGGCACCCCGCTCAGGAAGACCAAAAGCGCGCGGGACGGACGATGGACCTCAAGGAGCCTCGGTCGGGGATTCGAGGGCGCCCTTGAGAACCTGCCGGGACCGGCGATGGCGGCGCAGCGATACCCTTCCAGAGCTGACGACGCGCGAAAGCCTTCGAAAAATGATTGCGCAGCAGTTCGCTTGAGCGCCTGCCACTACGCTGCTTCGCACGGAGAGAGTTCGGTATCAGGTTGGCTCCCTCCGGATGTTGAGCATGCGGAACTTCCTGCCATCGTGGGTCCGGCCCTCGACGAAGTCATAGGACCAGACATGGTTGGGGTGCTCCGGCCGAAGCCGAACGCATGATCCGTCATTCAGCCAGAGACGTCCTCTCTTCGGTTGCTTCTGGGGAACCTTCAGCCCCTCCCGCCGCCAGATGCGCTCGACACGCTTGGCATTCACCGTCCAGCCTTCGGATCGCAGCATTGCCGTGATCCGGCGATAGCCATAGCGGCCGTAGCGTGAGGCCAGGCGGATGATGTCGGCGGTCAATGCCTCTTCATCCGGCCGGCCTTTGGGCTTTTTGCGGTGGGTCGAACGGTGCTGGCCGAGAACCTTGCAGGCAAAGCGCTCCGAGACGGAGAACTTCGCCATGACATGATCGACGCAGCGACGGCGGCGAGCGGGGCTCAATAGTTTCCCGAGGCAGCCTCCTTCAGGATCAGCTTCTCGAGCGTCAGGTCCGACACCGCCTTGCGCAACCGGTCGTTCTCTTTCTCAAGCTCTTTCAGGCGCTTCACCTGATCGCCCTTCAGGCCGCCGAACTCCTTGCGCCATCGGTAATACGTGAACTGTGTCACGCCGATCGAACGAACCGCTTCGCCAACTGACCGGCCTTGTGACAACAGAACATCAACCTGGCGCAGCTTCGCGACGATCTCTTCGGGCTTGTGCTTCTTCTGGGGCATTCCAACGTCCTCTCTAACGGCCAAATAGCCTACTTCAGGGAGGACCACTTTTCAGGGGGCAGGCCAGAAGAAGGCGAAGCATGATGTGCTCGCTGTGCGTCTCGATGATCAGAGTCTTTCCAGACGAAAGCCTGTCCTGGTCGCCATTCGCAGCCTTGATGAACAGGTCGCCCATGCCGACCTGGATGGCGGGATGAACATGGAGTTCCGGCTGCTCGATCCCAAGAACGCCGTCCTGCTTGCGCAACGAGGCGACGACCACCGGGACCATCTGGGAGATGCCGACGCCGACGTCGCCCGGTGCAACCAGGATGCCCTTCTCGAAGTCCCGGAGGGCGATCTCTGTCCGCTTGGCGAGGCTCAGATAGAGCTCCTGCAACTCGGCAATGTCGTCTTCGTTGAGACCACGCTCAAACAGCCAGCGCATGATCGAGCGTTTCGCCCAATGGTATACGCCCGGCATCATGGTGCTGGCGCTGGGTGCTTGGGCGGTGACGCAGGATATTCGCCTCGCGCTGACCCTTCTGGTGGTGGCCTGTCCGGGCACCCTGGTGATCTCGACGCCGGTCTCCGTCGTCGCCGGCATCGGGCGGGCAGCGCGGTCGGGCATCCTCATCAAGGGCGGGCAGCATCTGGAAAGCGCCGGCCGCATCGACATGCTGGCGCTGGACAAGACCGGCAACAATGCTGCGCTCAGGCCCGATAACGCCCCCGCCGCAGAGTTCGACGAAGCCTACTGGGACCGGCTGATGTCGGTCGACCTCAAGGGGACGGCGTTGTGCATGAAGCATGAGCTGGCGCAGATGGTGGCTCAGGGCAGCGGCGGGTCGATCGTCAACATTTCGTCGGTCTCGGGCTTCCGGCCTCAGCCGAACACCATTGCCTATGTCGCTGCAAAACACGGGGTGAACGGTCTGACCAAGAACGCGGCCATGGAATACGGTCGCCATAATATCCGGGTGCCGAAAGGCTCTGCGATAGCGGAGATGCTCAGCGATTATGCCGTGCTGCGGGAACAGGCGCGGGTCTGCTGATGTTCCGGCACTCGTCACCAGCTATGCGTCGCGCCTCGCAGTGGTGCCCGGGACTTCAGTTGGCAACCTGATCGACGCCTGGAAACCGGACGATGCACCCGAACGTGGCGACTCCAGAACGAGCGAGCTGCCGATCCGGCCAGCAATGGCGGCGACGATGGCGAGGCCGAGCCCACTACCGTCGGCATTCGCATTCGCCCTTTCGAAGCGCACCGTGAGGCGGTCGAGAGTGTCGCGTGGCAGGACCGGGCCGTCGTTCGCGACAGAAAGCAGCCCGTCCGCGGTCAACGTGACGTCGACCGTCGTGTTTTCGGCTCCGTGCCGGAGCGCGTTCTCCACGAGGTTGCGGCACAGGATGGCAAAGGCGTCGGGGTCGATGTCGGACATGACGGTTGTACTCGGCAGCGTCAGCGCGATGCGGTCCTTCGTGCTGGCACGCTCAAGATCGTCCACCACCACGCGGGCGACCGCCCTCAGGTCCCCGCTCCGGTCCATCCGCAGCCGCCCGCCTTCGGCCCGCGCAAGCTGCATGAGGCGTTCGGAAAGCCGGGTCAGGCGCTTGAGCGTCGCCTCAATTTCGGCGGCACGCGCTTCGGTGGCCGGCTCCTGCGTCTCCGCCCTCAGCCGCTGCGCCTGAGCGATTGCGCCGGCCAGCGGCGTTCTCAACTCGTGGGCCGCGTTCGCAGCAAAGCTGCGCTCGGCCTCGAACGCCTCGCGCAAGCGGGCGAGAAGGCCGTTGAGCGTCTCGGCCAGCGGACCGATCTCGCTCGGCAGCCCCTCGGCGGGAACCTCCGACAGGTCGCGGGCACCGCGCGCCTCGAGGCGTGCGCGGAACCGGCGCAGCGGGTCGAGGCTGAAACGGACGGCGAGAATGATCGCCGTCAGCGCGACCGGCAGGACGATCAGCAGGGGCAGGCCGAGACCCATCTGGATTTCGCGCGCGACCGACGCGCGATGGGCCAACGGCTCGGCCACGGTTATCCGGATCGTGTCCTGAAGGGCGGCGTCGCTATAGAGCCGGTGGGTGGCAGTCTGCCGAAACCCGCGCCCGTCCCAGGACGGGAACACCGCGGGGTCGGCCGCGTGGGATTGCAGCAGGATGTGCCCATCGGCATCCCGCACGAGGTAGGTGAACAACTCGTCATGCTCCCGGATCGGCGAGAGCCGCTGCGTCACGCCCTGATCTTCGCGGCCCACGATATCGGTAACGGCCAGCGGCAGGATCCTCTCGGCCGTCTCCCGCAGCGCGCTATCGAAGACCTCGTCCAATTCGCCTCGGACGATCACGGCCGTCACCGTCGCCGCCAGCAGCCACAGCACCGTCAGTGCAAGGCCAAGCGACAGGCCGAGCCGGCCCTGAAGGCTGGCGGGCCATCTCATGTCTTGCCCAGCCGGTAGCCCATGCCGCGCTCGGTCTCGATCACCTCGCTCCCGAGCTTCTTGCGAAGCCGGCTGACATGGACCTCGATCGTGTTGCTCTCCACCTCTGCGTCGAAGGCATAGAGCTTCTCCTCCAGCTGCGCCTTGGACAGGAGCTGCCCCGGCCGCGCGAGAAAGGCCTCGAAGAGCGCCCATTCCCGCGCCGTAAGGGGGACTGGCTTGCCGTCGCGGTGCACGCTGCGCGCGGCGAGGTCGATTTCCAGCGGCCCGTGGGTCACAATGGGGTTCGGGTTGCCGCTGTAGCGCCGGGCGACAGACCCGATCCGCGCAGACAACTCCGCAAGATCGAAGGGTTTCACGAGATAGTCGTCGGCGCCCGCGTTCAGGCCCTCGATGCGGTCGGACACCTGGTCGAGCGCGGTCAGGATGATGACCGGCGTCACGTCTCCGCGCGCGCGCAGGCTCTTCAGGAAGCCGATGCCGCGCCCGTCCGGCAGCATCAGGTCGAGCAGGATCAGGTCGTAGGACGTGGATCTCGTCGCATCTCCGGCCGCATCGAGGCGCATCACCCAATCCACCGACTGGCCATCAGCCGCGATCTGGTCGCGCACAGCGGCCCCCAGAACCGTGTCGTCCTCGATCAGCAGGATCCGCATCCTCGTCCCCGTCCTCTTCCGATGACCCTCCATGATCCGCCTGGCTGACAGGAAGCTGAAGCTGCCGGGCACGTCCCTTCAGGATGCCGTCAGCTTCGCCGCGCATGAATCGCGTCAAGATGGCCGCATCGAGGAGTTTGGCCCATGAAGAAGACATTGACAATTCTTGGCTTTCTCGCGGTCTTCCCGGCCGGAGTCGCGCTGGCGGACGACGACTGCTTCGCGCCGATGGCTGACTGGCAGCCGCGCGAAGCCGTCGCCCGGTTGGCCGAGGAGAACGGCTGGACGGTGCGCCGGATCAAGATCGACGACGGCTGCTACGAGATCGACGGCCGCGACGCCGAAGGGCGCCGGATCGAAGTGACCGTCCATCCGGCGACGCTCCAGGTGATCGAGTTCGAATACGAGGACGACGACGACGATAGCCCCCACCGGGATCGCGAAGGAGGCGACGGTGACTGACGCAATCTCACACCAGGGGCCAGAGATGAACACGGGGCCGAACAGCAAGGTCCGCGTCTGGGACCCGCTGCTCCGGGTGTTCCATTGGGGACTGGTCGCGTCCTTCGCGACCGCATGGCTGACCGCGGACGAGCTGCAGCCCGTGCACGAGTTCGCAGGCTACACCGTCGCAGGACTGGTGGCCTTCCGGCTGGTCTGGGGCCTCGTCGGCAGTCGCTACGCGCGGTTCGCGCAGTTCCTGAAGGGACCCGGCGAGACCCTCGCCTATCTCGGGGACATGACCCGCGGGCGCGAGCGGCGTTACCTCGGCCACAATCCGGCGGGCGCGGCCATGGTCGTGGCGCTGCTGGTCACACTGTCGGGGACGGCCTTCACCGGCTGGCTCATGGAGGACGAGGCCCGACTGGCGATGCTTCCGTCCATGCCCGCAATCGTGGCGCCCGCTTGGGCAGACGACGACGGCGACGAGCGGGAATACGGCGCGCGGGGCGAGGTCGAGGGACCGCTGAAGGAGGTCCACGAGACCCTCGCCAACCTGATGCTGCTGCTTGCCGCGCTGCATGTGGGCGGCGTCGTGCTGGCCTCCTTCCGGCATCACGAGAACCTAGCGCGCGCCATGGTGACGGGCGACAAGCGCGGCCCTGGTCCCGGCGACATCGCCTGACGGCACCCATACCCAAGGCCGACCGTCCCTTCGGCACCGCCTGGCCTCGCCCTCACAGGCGGGGCCTTTTTTCGTCCGAAGCCGCTCTCTTCCTGACGGCAAGCTGAAGCGGGAATCGCGGACGCGTCAGGAAGCCCTCAGGTCGCGTCTCCAGATTGTCCTCAGCAGATGACAAGGAGACCCTGTCATGAAAAAGACCCTGACCGCCTTCGCCCTGATCGCCCTGTTGCCCGCGGGCGCCGCACTGGCCGACGACGATGAGTGCCATGCGCCCCGTGACCAATGGCAGCTGCGCGAGGCCGCGATGCAGCTGGCCGAGCAGAACGGCTGGACCGTGCGCGACTTCGAGATCGACGACGGCTGCTACGAGATCGAGGGCCGAGACCAGGATGACCGGGAGATCGAGGTGAAGCTCGATCCAGCGACGCTGCAGATTGTCGAGATGCAGTACGAGGACGACGAGCGCCGCGGCGCTCGCAATCCCGCGCCCGCCGGCACGGTCGCCCCTCCGCAGAACGGCCTCTTCGGCAACGGTGCGCCGCCGCAGGTTCAGGTGAACTGAACCGCTCCGAAGTTCCTCTCCGAACAAGGATCCATACGATGAAATCGCTTCTCGCCACGCTCGCGCTGACCACGGCGCTGACGCTCCCCGGCCTCGCCATGGCGCGTCCGGTGACGCTCACCACGATCCTCAACAATTACGGCGGCGACGGGGCCTATCTCGCGCTCTACGTCACCGACACCTCGGGCGCCTATGTCGGCAGTCTCTGGATGGCTGGCGGCAAGTCCAAGTACTACGAGCACCTCAGCGACTGGTACCGCGCCACCGGCGGCGACACCGCGCAGGTGAACGGCATCACCGGCGCCAGCGTCGGCGCGGGCCGCACGCTCGAGATCACGCTCGACCTGGCCGACGCGCTCTTCGACGCGGGCTACACGCTCCACATCGACGCGGCCGTCGAGGACATGCGCGACAGCCCGAACGAGGTGGCCGTCCCGCTCACGACCGACGGCGCCGGCACGCCGGTGCAGGGCCGCCGCTACATCGCCAGCTTCGCCTACGACATGTGAGGAGCGGGGCCATGATCCGTGCACTCCATCGCTGGCCGGGTCTTCTGGCCCTTGCGCTCGTCACCATCCTGAGTCTGAGCGGCGCGGCGCTGTCGGTCTTCCCAGCGGCCGAACGGCTTGCCGCACCGCAGGCGGAAGCCGGACTGACCGTCGCCGCCCTCGCGGACCGCATCCAGACGGTCTATCCGGGCGTCGAGCAGATCCGCCGATCACCCTCGGGCCGGATCACCGCCTACTGGTTCGACCAGGGCGCGCCGGGCGCTGCCGTGATTGACCCGGTGACCGGTGAGGGCGTGGCCTCGGCCGACCCGAACCAGGCCGAACGCTGGCTCACCAACCTGCACCGGTCGCTGTTCCTCGGGGACGGCGGGCGCATAGCCATGGCTGCAGGGGCTGCCGCGATGCTGATCCTCTCGCTCTCCGGTGCGGCGCTGGTCGCGCGGCGGACGGGCGGCTGGCGGCACTGGTTCGCGCGCCTGCGCGGTCCGCTCGCGGGCAGGCTGCACGTCGAGATCGCCCGGATCGCCGTCGTCGGCTTCGTTCTGTCTTCCACGACCGCCCTCTGGATGACGGCGTCGACCTTCGATCTCCTGCCGGATGGCAGCGCCATCCCGGCCATGCCGACCGAGGTCAGTGGAGCGACGGGGTTTGCGCCGGACCGAATGGCCACGCTGCAGCAGACGCCCGTCGCCGAGTTGCGCGAACTGAGCTTTCCCTATCCCGGCGACGCGACGGACGTGTTCACGCTCAAGACCGACCGGGGCACCGGCTATCTCGACCAGGGCGACGGAGACCTCCTGGCCTGGGCCGACCTCACGGGATGGGAGCGCGTCTCGGAGACCATCTACATGCTGCACACCGGACAGGGCGCGGCGACGCTCGGCCTGGTGCTCGGCCTCATGGCGCTCGGCGTGCCCGCGATGGGCGCGACCGGCGTGCTGATCTGGCTCGCCGGGCGGCGCGGTCGGCCGCGCATCCGAGGCAATCAGCCCGCGGGACGTGCCGAGACGATCCTGCTCGTCGGCAGCGAGGGCGGCAGCACCTGGGGATTTGCGGCCACGCTCCACACCGCACTGACGCAAGCCGGGCAGAAGGTACACACAGCACCGATGTCGGCCTTCGCGCCAGAACGCTACGCTACGGCCCAGCGGATCATCCTGCTCGCCGCAACCTATGGCGACGGCGCGGCGCCCGCCTCGGCGAAGGGCTTTCTCGAGCGGCTAAACGCTTCCGACAGGGCGCCGGACATTTCTCTGGCGGTGCTCGGCTTCGGCGACCGCAGCTTTCCGGCCTATTGCGCCTTCGCAAGGGACGTCGCGGCAGCGGCGCAGGCGAAGGGTTGGCCCGAGCTTCTGCCGCTCGACACAATCGACCGGCAATCGCCGCAGGATTTCGCGCGCTGGGGCCGGGCGCTCGGAGACGTGCTCGGCATTGCGCTCGAACTGACGCACCAGCCGGTCCAGCCGCAAACGACCACGCTGACCCTCGTCTCGCGGCGCGACTACGGCGCTGAGGTGCAGGCCCCGACGGCGATCCTCCGCTTCGCGTTTCCCCGCGTCTCGCTCGGGCAACGGCTGCTCGGGGGCGGGTTCGCACGGTTCCAGGCGGGTGACCTGATCGGCATTCTGCCCGAAGGCGGGACCGTCCCGCGGCTCTATTCGCTCGCCTCTGGGCGCCGCGACGGCTTCATCGAGATCGTGGTCAAGAAGCATCCCGGCGGCCTCTGCTCGGGTCAGCTCACAGCGCTGGAACCTGGCGACACGGTGAGCGCCTTCTTGCGCCCCAACCCCGGTTTCCGTCCGGGGCGGAGCCGGGCGCCCCTGATCCTGATCGGCGCAGGGACCGGCATCGGGCCGCTAGCGGGCTTTGTGCGCGGCAATACGCGCCGCAGGCCGATCCACCTGTTCTTCGGCATGCGCCATCCCGACAGCGATTTCTTCTACGGCGAGGAGTTCCCCGGATGGCAGGACGAAGGGCGTGTAAGCCGGCTGGTCACCGCCGTCTCGCGCGGGGCGCGTCCCCATTACGTCCAGGACGCGCTGCGCAGCGAGGCCACTCAGGTCGCAGAGCTCATCCGCAATGGCGCGCGCGTGATGGTCTGCGGCGGACGGGACATGGCCGCCGGCGTGGCCGAGGCGCTGGCCGAGATCCTCGCACCGGCCGGGCTGACGCCGGCGGTCCTGAAGGCGGAGGGGCGGTATGTCGAAGATGTCTACTGAGCTGACGAGGCACGCCCTGAATGGGGCGACCATGGGCACGCGCTGGTCGGCGCTGTTCTTCGCAGGGCCCGGTCTCGACACGGCGGCGATCCGCACGGCGCTGCAGGCGGCCGTGGACGAAGTGGACGGACAGATGTCGACCTGGAAGCCCGACAGCGGCCTGATGCGGCTCAACGCGGCGCCGGTGGGCGAATGGATCGCGCTTCCCGCGCGGCTCGCCGAGGTGCTGCGACTCGGCCTAAAGATCGGGCGCATATCCGGCGGCGCGTTCGACATCGGCATGGGTGACGCGGTGACGGCCTGGGGGTTCGGGCCGAAGACGGCCGCGCCCGAGGGCATCCGCGCCGCGATGAAAACCCCGCGCCGCCCGGCGGATCAGGCTCTGGAGTTCGAAGGCGACCGCATCTGCAAGGTCGCTCCCATAGCGCTGGATCTGAACGGCATAGCCAAGGGCTACGGCGTGGACCGTTTGGCCGAAACCCTGCGCGATTACGGGATCGCCGACGCCCTCGTCGGGGTCGATGGCGAGATGCGCGCGATGGGTCTCCGGCCTGACGGCGAGGCCTGGAGCATTGCGGTCGAGGCGCCGGACGCGGAACGCCGGACGCCGCATTCGATCCTCGCGCTGCAGGATGCCGCCGTCGCCACCTCCGGCGATTATCGCCACTGGGTCGAGGTTCAGGGACGACGCCTGTCGCACACAATGGACCCGAGGCGCGGTGCGCCGCTGATCGCATCGCCGGCCTCCGTCACCGTCGTTGCCCGCAGCTGTGCCGAGGCCGATGCCTGGGCGACGGCGCTCATGGTGCTCGGTCTCGGCAAAGGGGCCGAACTCGCAAGAAAAGAAGGGCTCGACGCCCTGTTCCTCTTGCGCGAAGATTGCGGGAGCGTGAGGGGCGTGGGAGTCGGACGACTTTTTTCCGAAGAGCCAGCGGCGATTACCCCTGCAGAGGGGAGATAGGCCGCATGGAGACGACAAGGACTGACCGCTTCAAGACCGCTATCCTGCTCATTGCCGCGACCGGCCTGTTTGCGGGACTTGCGTTCTACTTTTCCGGCCGACCCAACGCTGCGAACCTGATCTGGATCGCCGGCGTCGTTCCAGCGCTCGCCGCGCTCGTGGTCGAGATCCTGCGCAGCCTGCGCTCCGGCGAGGTGGGCCTCGATATCGTCGCAGCGCTGTCGATGTCGGCGGCGCTCGTCTTCGGCGAGACCCTCGCCGCGGCGGTGGTCGCGGTGATGTATTCCGGCGGCACATTCCTCGAAGCCTTCGCCGAAGGCCGCGCCCGGCGCGAGATGCACGACCTCCTCTCCCGCGTGCCGCGGACCGCGACCCGGCACCGCAACGGCGGGCTGGAGGAGATCCCGCTCGACCACATCGCGCCCGGCGACCGCCTCCTGATACGTCAGGGCGACGTGGTGCCGGTGGACGGCACGGTGGCCTCGGAGACGGCCTTCGTCGACACCTCAGCGCTGACGGGCGAGTCCCTGCCAGTGCGCCTCGCCCACGGCGCCGAAGCCATGAGCGGCTCCACAAACGCAGGCGAGGCGTTCGATCTGACGGCGACGAGAGAAGCCAAGGACAGCACTTATGCCGGGATCGTCCGGCTGGTCGAGGAGGCGCAGGCCTCGAAGGCGCCGATGTCGCGGCTGGCCGACCGCTGGTCGCTGGGCTTTCTCGCGGTCACGGTCAGCATCGCCTTCGCGGCCTGGTGGTTCACCGGCGATCCAATCCGGGCCGTCGCCGTGCTCGTTGTCGCCACGCCCTGTCCGCTGATCCTCGCCGTGCCGGTGGCGCTGGTGGCCGGGCTGTCGCGTGCCGCGCATTTCGGGGTGCTGATCAAGGGCGCGGGACCGCTCGAGACGATGGCGCGCATCCGAACGCTGATCCTCGACAAGACCGGCACGCTGACGGACGGCCGGCCGCAGATCGTCTCGATCGACAGCCACGACGGCATGGCCGAGGGCGAAATCCTGCGCCTTGCCGCGGCACTTGACCAGGCTTCGAAGCACCCCGTGGCGCAGGCCATCGTCGCCGCTGCGAAAGAGCGGGGCTTCGCTCTGCCGGTTCCGTCGGACGTGGCAGAGATCCCCGGCGAAGGCGTCGTGGGCCACGTCGAGGGCCGGAAGGTCATCGTCGGTGGGGATGACTTCGTCGCCTCCCGCGTTGGACGGCGGCCCGGCGATCATTCCGTCATCGCCGCCGGCTCGGTGCTCGTCGCCGTCGCAGTAGACGGGCACATGGCCGGGCATCTGGTGATGTCCGATCCCCTGCGCGAGGGGGTCGGTGCCATGCTGTCCGGGCTCCGCCGCGAGGGGGTCAAGCGCATCCTGCTCGCCACCGGCGACCGTGCCGACGTAGCCGAACGCGTGACCGAAGGGCTCGGCCTCGACGGCCTGAGGGCAGGTCTCACGCCCGACCAGAAGGTCCTGCTCGTCCTCTCCGAGCGCAAGCGTGGTCCCGTGATGATGGTGGGCGACGGCGTGAACGACGCACCGGCGCTCGCGGCTGCCGATGTCGGCGTCGCCATGGGGGCCCGCGGCGCCGCGGCATCGGCCGAAGCGGCCGATGTCGTGCTCCTTGTCGACCGGATCGACCGGCTGGGCCCCGGGATCGAGATTGCGCGCGGGGCGCGCCGCATTGCTGTCGAAAGTGTCGTCGCCGGGATCGGCCTGTCGGTCGTGGGCATGATCGCGGCCGCTCTCGGCTATCTCACCCCGGTGCAGGGCGCGCTTCTGCAGGAGGTCATCGACGTTGCAGTGATCCTGAACGCCCTCCGTGCGCTGCGCATCGCGCCCCATGAACCCACCATTCCGAAACCAAAGGCTGTCTCCTCCGGGCAGGCCGACATCGCGCAAGGAGCCACGCCATGAGCCGCCTCTCGCATTCCGAAATCCACATGGTGCATCGCATCGGCTGGCTGCGGGCGGCTGTGCTCGGAGCGAACGACGGACTGGTGTCGACTGCGAGCCTCGTGGTCGGCGTCGCCGCAGCGGGATCCGGAAAGCCGGAAGTATTGATCGCAGGGCTCGCCGGACTCGTGGCCGGCGCGATGTCGATGGCTGCGGGCGAATACGTCTCGGTCAGTTCACAGACGGATGCGGAGCAAGCTGACATCGCACGCGAAACTCGCGAACTTGAGGAAACCCCCGAGGCCGAACTGGAGGAACTGACCCGGATTTATGTGGATCGAGGCCTCGATCGTGATCTGGCCGAGAGGGTGGCGGCTCAACTGACCGAGCGCGACGCCCTCGGATCGCATGCGCGCGATGAACTCGGGATCTCCGAGACCGTGACGGCCCGCCCGATTCAGGCGGCCCTGGTTTCCGCGCTGACGTTTGCCTTCGGCGCGGTGGTTCCGCTGATCGTGGTGTTGCTCGTGCCCGAGGCGCAGATCGCAGTTCTGGTGGCGGCATCGACAATCGTTGGTCTCGCCGCCCTCGGCGGCCTCGGAGCATCCGCTGGCGGCGCGGGGCTCGTTCGCGGTGCTGCGAGGGTCACCTTGTGGGGGACACTCGCGATGGCGGCGACGGCAGCCGTTGGAACGATCTTCGGTGTGACGGTCGGGTAAGGGAACGATGATGGCGGCCAATGATTCAGTAAAGGAAAATATATCAGTAACTTAACATGGAGATGGGGTGGATGCCGCTCTCCCCAGACGGCATCGCAATGTGCCAAGCTTGGGGTGTTGAATCACAAGCTGAAGGAGAGGGCATCCATGGGAGATATTACCATCATCGGCATCGATCTCGCAAAGAACGTGTTCCAGGTGCACGGCGCCGCGGCAGACGGATCCGCCGTGTTCCGCAAGAAGCTGTCGCGACCGCAGTTCGCCCGGTTCATGGCGGAGCAGCCGCCGTGCCTGGTGGCGATGGAGGCGTGCGCCAGTGCCCATCACTGGGCGCGGGAAATGTCCCGCCTCGGGCACGAGGTTCGGCTGATCGCGCCGCATTACGTCAAGCCGTTCATCAAGCGCCAGAAGAATGACGCCGCCGATGCGGAAGCGATCGTCGAGGCGGCGCAGCGGCCCACCATGCGCTTCGTGGAACCGAAATCGGCAGAGCAGCAGGCCCGGGCGGTTGCGTTCCGGACGCGCGAGCAACTCGTGAAACAGCGCACGGAAGCCGTGAATGCGCTCAGGTCGCATCTCTACGAGTTCGGCCATGTCGCTCCCGAAGGGATCGGTTATGTGCCGCGCCTTGAACGAGTCATCGAAGATCCTGACGCCGACATTCCCGATCTGGCACGCGACATCTGCCGGATGCTCCTCGAGCAGATCGCCCACCTGACCGACCGGATCAATGCGCTGAAAGCACGGATCGCGGCCATGTCGAACGAAGCGGAAATGCCGCGCCAGTTGCAGACGATGCCGGGTGTCGGACCGATCACCGCGCTCGCAGTCGAGACCTTCGCCCCGCCGATGGAGCAGTTCCGCCGCGGGCGCGATTTCGCCGCCTGGCTTGGCCTCGTGCCGCGGCAGCATTCCACAGGGGGCAAGCAAAGGCTTGGGAAGATCTCGAAGATGGGGCAACGCGACATCCGGCGGTTGCTGGTCATCGGGGCGACCGCCGTGATCCGCTGGGCCTCGCGCCGCGGAGCGCCGAAGGGGTCGTGGCTGGCGCGGATGCTGGAGCGCAAACCGATCCCGGTCGTCGCGGTCGCGCTGGCGAACAAGATGGCGCGTGGCATCTGGGCGATGCTGACGCGCGGTGAAAGCTATCGTGGCCCGGTGCTGATCGGCGCCTGATCCGGCGTCGAACGGGCATTGGGCCACCGAATTGTGAGGAAGGCATGATCAGCATGGGCACATGATCGACACGATCCGGGTCGGGCAAACCAGAAACCTTCTCCGAGCCCCGAGCTCGCCGTTGGAGATTTGGTCCCGCTCCGCGCATCACCATCCCGGCCAGCGGCGCCATGTCAGCCGCACGAACAGGCCTGACAAAAGTACGCACTCGATCACATGTCGAAACGATCAGAAATTCCTTGCAAACGGAGCGGCATCCACAAAAGAAGGTTCGACGTCAGGCCCATCCCCTCCGCCATTTTCAAGTTGCGAACCTGCCACGAGGCCCCCAAGTGGGGCTTTTTTCTTTTTATCTCAAAGGGGTTCGGCTGCTGGGTCCGCCCTGCGGAGACTGGCAGCACGGCGGATATCGGTCTCTGAACGGCCAGCGTCTCTCTTCGAGCGCCCTGCCGGGAAACTGGGGCGGCATCGAACAATATCGTCGGCGCGGGGATCACGCCGCGCGCCGCAAGCGGCGACGAGGCGCTGGGACGAGAATGACTCTGTCGGTCTGAAGGCTCTTCTGCTCGCCGCGCGACAGCTCGCCCTTGGGATTGCCGTGCTCGTCGATCAGCACCCGGCGCAACCCGTATCCAGGCGCGCCGCCCTGGCGAAAACCGAGCTCGACGAGGCGGCACTGGCCCGCGAAAACCTTTACCGAGAGTTCGCGGCTGTATTCGCCAGCCATGACCCGTTTGACGGTTTTCAGCAGATTCGAGCCGATGCTGCCGTCATTCTCGAACTGCTCGCCGCAGTAGTGGGCCCGGATCCCTGCGCGCTGAAAACGGCCTTCAACCGCCCGTTAAATCCGCGGTGGATGAGCAGTATCTGGTGTTGCTGCGGGTTTGGGAACGGGCCGGCGCGGCGGCGGTTTGTCGAGGACGCATTCGACAGCCTGTCGCCGCTGGTCGTGGATGAGGCCGAGACCCGCGATGCCGCTGACATCGCGGCCATGCGCAACGGAGGTATGGCATGAGTCATGCCCCCCGCCCAGGAATGGTGGACCACCGATGCGCTGGCCGGATCCGGCCTGCCCGATGTGCCGGGTAAGCCCCCTTTCAACACCCCCGAAACAGGGCCGGATCGAAAATCGCTCTGCTGCAAACCTTCGTGTCAAACACTGCAAAATTTCGTGTCACGCTACACCCACCCCCTCCATCATCCACCCCTGTCTCTTCCCCCTTGTGTGGAACTTGCGGGATTCGCTGAGCTGCTTACGGAAAGCGGGATCTCGTCCCATCCGCCCAACTCGGTAGGCTTGTTGTCGGCGATCCGGTTCGACCTTTAGAAAATCCTGAAATCGGCACCGACCCTTTGCGGGAGCCAGCCCGATCCGCTCAGCCGGCCCGATGCGGTCCCCGCGCCAGCATCTCCATAAGCCGCCCCGCATCGTCCGGCGCATGGAGCTTGTCGGTATTGTCGAAGAAGACGAAGACATCGCGGGGCGTATCGGCCGGGTTTTCCCCGCCGGCGAAATCGCCGTCGCGCATCGGTCGCCCCTCGGACCAGGCGCTTATGCGGCCGGCCCACCGGGCCAGATCCGCGTCGTCATAGCGTGAACGGTAGAGTTCGGCCGATCCGTGCAGGCGGCAATAGACGAAGTCCGAGGTCAGATCCATCAGCCGCGGCCAGTCCACCGTATCGGCGCAGACCAGCGCGACATCATGCGCGCGCAGCAGGTCCACGAAGGCCGGGGTGCGGAAGCTTTCGTGCCGGATCTCGATGGCATGGCGCAGCGGGCGGCGCGCATCGGTCCCGGTCGCGGTCCGTCCTTCGACCTGCCGGTCATGCCGGCGCGCAAGCTGCGCTGCGGCTTCGGTATCCTTCGGCAGCAACCCGAGGAATTCGCGGATCAGCGCGGCGTCGAACCGGAAGCTGGGCGGCAGCTGCCAGAGCAGCGGCCCCAGCCTGGGTCCGAGGCAGAGCGGCCCCGAGGCCAGGAAATTCGCCAGCGGGGTTTCGGCATCGCGCAGGCGGATCTCATGCGTGATGAAGCGCGGCGCCTTGACGGCGAAGACGAAATCCTCCGGCACCGCCTCGGCCCACCGCATGAAGACTTCGGGGCGTTGCAGGCCGTAGAATGTCCCGTTGATCTCGAGCGCGGAAAACCGGCTTGCCGCGAAGGCGAGTTCGCGCCGCTGCACCAGGCCCTCGGGATAGAAATGCCCACGCCACGGCGGATAGCGCCAGCCCGACACGCCGATGCGGATCTCGCCCCGGCGCGACGTCATGGCCCTGTGCCCTGCGTCGGGCGGGTCGGGATGGACAGCATCGGCAGCTCTGGACATTCTGCTGACGTGCCGCAGTGCACGTCTTTTCCCAATTCGCAGCCCTCGTTGAGGTTCCCGGTTCCCGGCGATCCCCGGACTGCCAAGCGCCGAAGCAGGGACGAGTTCGCATCCGTCTGACAGCACCGCCACTTCCAAGTCGCGAACCTGCCACAAGGCCCCCGTGCGGGGATTTTTTCTTTTATCTCAATGGATTTGGCGGCTGGGTCCGACCTGCGGAGACTGGCGCTGCTGCCAATATTGGTCTCTGAACGGCCCGCATCTCTCTTCGAGCGCCCTCCCGGAAATCAGGGCGGCATCGAAATTCGTCGGGTTTTCAGTCAATTGAGCAGGCACATGCTGGCGCGTTGTCGCGGATATGCGAAGATGGACAACCGCGCGCGGCCCTCCCATGTCAGGGGGACCGCTTGTTCCAGATGAGGGCCAGACCGTGACCACCGGCATCCACCATGTCACCGCCATTACCGGAAACGTCCAGAAGAACGTCGATTTCTACGCCGGGTTCCTGGGCCTGCGGCTGGTCAAGCAGACCGGCGGATACGAGGACGGCGAACAGCTGCACCTGTTCTACGGCGACCGGCGGGGAAGCCCCGGGTCGGTCGTCACCTTTCTGGTCTGGCAGGACGGCGCGCGCGGACGCGTGGGGCTGGGGCAGGTGGCCGAGATCGGACTGGCCGTTCCGCCCGCCGGTATCGGCGGCTGGCTGCAACGTGCGCTGGCCGCCGGGGTGCCCGTCACCGGCCCCGCGCGCGAACTGGGCGAGACCGTGTTGCGCCTGCGCGACCCCGACGGGATCATCGTCAAGCTGATCGGCGCGGATCTGCCCGCCGCCGCGCCCTTGCCCGACCCGATGGCGCCCACCCGTATCCGGTCCGTCACGATCCTGACCGCGGATGCACCGGCCACCGCCGGCTTCGCGGCGCGCTTCGGCTATCGCGAGGCGCTGCGCGAGGGGCCCTTCCTGCGTATGGCTTCGGACAGCGATGTGATCGACCTGCGCCAGTCGGCGGGTTTCGTCGCCGGCGGCCCCGGGACCGGGACGATCGACCATGTGGCCTTTCGCGCGCCCGACGCCGGGGCCGTGGGGCGGATGCGGCTGGACCTGCGCGACCATGACGGCGTGACCCAGGTGCATGACCGCAAGTATTTCCTGTCGCTCTATGTGCGCGAACCGGCGGGGGCGCTGTTCGAATACGCCACCGACGCCCCCGGATTCACCGTGGACGAGGACGAGGCCCATCTGGGCGAAACCCTGCAGATCCCGCCCCGGGACGCGGCGCGCGCCGAAGACCTGCGGGTGATGCTGCCGCAATTCGCCCTGCCGGGGGCGGCAAGGATGCCGATGCGCGATCTGTCCTTCATCCACCGCTTCCATGTGCCGGACGATCCGGACGGGTCGGTGATCGTACTGCTGCACGGCACGGGCGGGAACGAGGCCGATCTCATGCCGATGGCCGCGCGGCTGAACCCGCGCGCCACGCTTCTAGGGGTGCGGGGGCGCTCGACCGAGGAGGGCGTCAGCCGCTGGTTCCGCCGCTACGACGTCATGACCTATGACCAGGACGACATCCGGGCCGAGGCGGCGGCCCTTGCCGATTTCGCGGCGGAGGCGGTGAAGGGCTATGGGCTCGACCCCGCGCGGATGATCTGGCTCGGCTATTCCAACGGGGCGAACCTTCTGGGGGCGGTCCTGCGGCTGCACCCGGGCGTGGTGCGCCGCGCCGTCCTGCTGCGCGGGATCGAGGCGCTCGAGGCCCCGCCGCCCGCCGATCTGACGGGGGTCCGGGTGCTGCTGCTGACCGGCGCGCAGGATCCCTTCGCGCGCATGGCCCCGGCGCTGGAGGCCGCGTTGCGGGCGGGCGGGGCGGATCTGGAGGCGCGCCGGGTGACGGCGGGGCACGACCTGTCGCCCGAGGATCTGGACATCGCCCGCGTCTGGCTGTCCACTGGCGGGGACTGACGGCGGCGCAAGACCGGAACGGCCCCCCCCCCCGGGCCGGCCGGTTCGAGGACGGGAGAACATCATGACCGCAGAAACCCGGGCCCCGCGCGGGCCCGTCGCCATCACCAAGGAGGACGGCGCGCGGCACGGCCGCTATGTCGCCCGTATCGACGGCGTGGAGGCCGAGGGCGAGATCACCTTCACCCATCGCGGCCCGGGGTTGATCAGCGCCGACCATACCGGCGTGCCCGATGCGATGGCCGGGCAGGGCGTGGCCATGGCGCTGCTGCATTTCATGATCGAGGACGCGCGGCAAAGCGGCTTCCGCATCCTGCCCCTTTGCCCCTTCGTGCGCAAACAGGCCGCGCGCCACCCCGAATGGGCCGATCTGTTCAAGGCCCCGCCCGGCGATGTCGGTCGGCAGGGCTAGGGCGGATCGGTAATTCAGTCTTGTCGTTCGGCTGGCGAAGGCGCGTGCCTTCGCCACGGCGATGCAGATTTCGCTGCCCCGGCCGGGGGCCCAAAGCCCCCGGCCAGCGCCCGCCCCGCCCATGGCGGGCGCTTCTCGCCCGCCGGGGCAGGCGCTGGCCTATCCGTTATTCTCGGCATCACCGCCCCTGATGGCACCCTTACGCGAACGGGCGGGGGAAACGCGGTGCGTTTCCTTGTCCCGCCCGGCCAAACCTCAAGCTGAATGCCGATCCGCCCCGACAGCCCGCTGTCAGAGACTGCGCGCGAAGCCGGCCATGAAATCGCGCAACGCGGCGCGGGTCTTTTCGTCGGTCAGGTTGCCGCTGTCGTCGAACAGCCCGCCCGCGCGCGACACCATCAGCCGCCCTTCCAGCCAGGGGTGCATCTTCAGCGTGCGCAGCACCGGCAGCCAGTGGCTCTGCGCCAGGATCGTGCCGAACCCGCCGGGCGAGGCGCCGATGACCGCCACCGGCTTGGCCGTGAACAGCGCCAGCCCGTCGCCGCGCGACATCCAGTCGATGGCGTTCTTGAACACGCCGGGGACGCCGTTGTTGTATTCCGGCGTGACCAGCAGCAACGCATCCGCCGCCGCAAGCTGCGCCTGCAATGCCTGCACGGGGGGCGGCAGGCCCGTCGCCTCCTCCATGTCGCCGTCATAGAGGGGCACGTCGCGGATGGTGCCGATCTCGATCCGCGTGCCCTCGGGCGTCAGGTCCGCCGCCGCGCGCAGCAGGCCCGCGTTGAAGGATGCCCGGCGCAAGCTGCCGCTGAGGCCAAGTATGGTCGCCATTTCACCTGCCTTCCGTAATCCGGGGCACCGGTCGGCCCGGCGGCCCTTGTTCCCATCAGAACGCTTTCCGCCCCGTCCGTCCAGCGGCCTGGCCCGGGAAACGGCGGCAGCGGTTTTTCCTCTGCGGTTCTCAACCGCAACTGGTGACGCCGAGCACCGGAAACAGCGTCAGCAAGGTCGCCGCAAGGCCGATCCAGCCGCCCAGACGGGTGATCGCCGCCGCGCGGTCCGCGCCGCGCGGGCCGGTCAGGACGATCGCGCCCGCCCCGATCAGCGCACAAAGCCAGACACCGGCCAGCACCACCCCGTGCAGCGGGCCGAGCGGGGTTGCCACCCCGGGCCAGCCCCATGTGCAGCCCACCCCGTGCAGCGCGTAGATGCCGGAAAAGGCGATGGCCCAGAGGATGGGCCCCCGCAAGGCGAGCCAGGGCCAGGTCATGATGCCTCCTGCACGGCGACAAGCGCGACAAGGATCGCCGCCGTCGCCAACGTGAAATCCTGCCACAGCCGCCAGACGCCCTGCGCCCCCGGCCCGATCGCCCCGTCCCGCCGGTGCACGGCGCAGACCAGCGCCAGAAGGCCCCCCACGCCCGCGTGCAGCGCGACATAGGCCAGCCCCGCCGCGCGCAGCGCATCGCGCGCATGCCGGGTCGGGTCGTCCAGCTGCGCCGCCAGAAGCCCCGCCAGCATCAGCGCGGCCAGCCCCGCCACCGCCCCCGCCGCCGCCCCGCGCGCGCCCCTGACCCGCGCCAGCCCCGCCGCCACGGCCAGCCCCGCCAGCATGCCCCCGGCCAGCAGACCCGCGGGCAGGGTGCCGATCCCGCTGGCGGGCGCGGGCCAGCCGGGCGCGATCACCGTCAGGAACCCCGCGGCGAACAGGTAGGACCCGAACAGCGCCCCATCCGCGACCAGCAGGCACACGAGGCCCGAACGCGCCAGCGTATCCTCCATCCCCCAGTGCAGCGGCAGGTCCAGCCCCGGGGCGACCGGCACGGTGGCGGGGCCCGTGGGGCGGCCGGAAAACCCCTGCCACCACCAGCAGACCGCGCCGACCCCGGCCAGCGCCGCCAGCGCCGCACCGTAAAGCCCCGCCAGCATCAGCAGCACGAACCCCCCGATGGCGGCGGCGGTGCAGACCGGCAGCAGGCTGTTGCCCGGCAGGACGGCGACGAAACGCGGCGCACCGCTGAGCGTATCGACCACCAGCGTCTCGCGCTGGCCGCGCGGCGCGCCGGGCAGGGCCCCCTCGCCCCGCGCCAGCGCCAGCGCATCGGCCCCGGGCCCCGGGGGCAGGGCGGCGATGTTGTAGCTCGGCGGCGGCATCGGCATCGCCCATTCCAGCGTCCCCGCCCCCCAGGGGTCGCGCCGCGCCCGCCGCCCGAACAGCACCTGCAACACCAGATCCAGCGCGAAAAGCGCGAACCCCGCCGCCATGACGAAACCGAAGGCGGAACTGATCAGGTTGGGCCAGATCCATTCCGGGTTGTCGGGATAGACGGAAATCCGCCGCGGCATGCCCATCAGCCCGGTCAGGTGCATGACCAGAAAGGTGCCGTGAAAGCCCGCGAAGATCAGCCAGAACGCCGCCGTGCCCACCCCCGGCACCCGTTCCCGCCCGAGGATCAGCGGCAGCCAGTAGACCACCCCCGCCATCATCGGAAAGACGAAGCCGCCGATCAGCACGTAATGCAGATGCGCGGTGACGAAGGCGGTGTCATGGGCCTGCCAGTTGAACGGCACGATGGCCAGCATCACCCCCGTCAGCCCGCCGATGACGAAGGTGCCGAAGAACCCCATCAGATGCAGCATCGGCAGGTGCAGCCGGGGGTGGCCCTTCCACATGGTGCCGATCCAGGCGAAGATCTGCACCGCCGTCGGCACCGCCACCAGCGCCGAGGCGGCCGAAAAGAACGCCAGCGCCATATGCGGGATGCCCACCGCGAACATGTGGTGGACCCAGAGCCCGAAGCTCAGGAACACCAGCCCCAGAACCGCCGCCACGATGGCGCCGTACCCCAGGATCGTCGTGCGGCACATCACCGGCAGGATGGTGGAAATGGCCCCCGCGGCGGGCAGGAAGATGATATAGACCTCCGGGTGGCCGAACAGCCAGAAGAGATGCTGCCACAGCAGCGGATCGCCCCCCCGCGCGACATCGAAGAAGGGCCAGTCGAAGGCGCGCTCGACCTCCAGCAGGACGGAGCCGAGGATGAGCGGCGGAAACCCCGCCAGCATCATCGCGGCGGTGCCCAGAAGATACCACGCCATCAGCGGCATCCGCGACAGCCGCATGCCGGGCGCGCGCATCCGCAGGATGGTGACGGTGATCTCCACCGCCGCCGCCAGCGCCGAGATCTCGACGAAGGTGATGCCCAGAAGCCAGACATCGGCATTGATGCCGGGGCTGTAGGCTTTCGAGGTCAGCGGCGTGTACATGAACCAGCCGCCATCGGGCGCCACGCCCGCCAGCAGCGCCAGGATCAGGATCGTGCCCCCGAACAGATAGCACCACCACCCGAAGGCCGACAGCCGCGGAAACGCCAGATCGCGCGTGCCCAGCATCTTGGGCAGAAGATACATCCCCAACCCCTCCAGCATGGGAATGGCGAAGAGGAACATCATGATGCTGCCGTGCATCGTGAAGATCCGGTTGTACTGCGCGGCATCCAGAAAGGCGCCCTCCGGCGTCGCCAGCTGCGCGCGGATCAGCATGGCCAACAGCCCCGCGATGGCGAAGAACACCGCCGAGGCGATCATGAACCGCTTGCCGATTTCGCTGTGGTTGACGGAACAAAGGGCGCCGCGCAGCCCCGGCGGGCGGCCCCAGATGCGTTCAAGCTCGCGGTGCAGGCGCAGGGCGTTCTGCGGGGGATTGGGGGGCAGGGTCATCGGCCGGCCCTCCCCGGCTTGTACGGGCAGGGGGCGGCGGGGGCGGACCATCGGCGGCCCTCCGGTCCGGGGCGGGCAAGGGCGGCGGGCGGATAGGCCGACACCTCGAACCGCATGCCTGCACCACCCGCGCGCGGCCCTCCGGCCGGGGCATTGCGGCAACGCTCTGGCTGATCGGGCAAGTGCAGGGCGTTCTGCCGAGGTCTGGAAGGCAGGGCCATGGCCCGGTCCTTGCCGACCCGGGCAGGCAGGGGGAGGAGAGACCAACCGGGAACCACATTCCGGCATGGCCCGCGCGGGGCATTTTGACCGAGGGGCTGCGGCAAAGTCCCGGCCTGCGGGGATCGGGGGCGGATCGTCGGTTGGCGTCGGGGATCGCCGCATTCAGGGGCGGCGGGTCCGGGGGGTAGTGTCTTCAACCGCACGCCTTCAGGACCCGCGTCCGGCGGGGGGCGGGGGCAGGGCCCCGGGGGGGCGGCGCAGGGGTGTGGGGGATTGGCGCGCCGGGTCATCGTCCGGCCTCCGGTCCGGGGCGGGCAAGGGCGGCGGGCGGGGTGTCGGGGGGATAGGCCAGCACTTCGAACCGCATCCCGGCATAGCCCGCGCCCGAGAATTCGGCCGAGGTGCCGTGGTAGAGCCCCGGCCGGTCGGCGCGCAGGCGCAGCAGGTTGTCGCGGCCGGGCAGGGCGTCCATCTTGCCTGCCAGCCGGGGCACCCAGAAGCTGTGGATCACATCCTCGGACCGGATCACCACATCGACCGGCACCCCGGCGGGGATGTGCAGCCGGCCCCGGGTTTCCACCATCGCGCCGTCCGCCCCGGGCTGGCGGAACCGCCATTCCCACTGCCGCCCGATCGCCTCGACCCGCAGGGCGGGCGGTTCCTGCCCGGGATGCAGCCGCTCGCCCACCACGATCCCCGCGCCGACGAGCGCGGCCAGCACGGCGAGCGGGAAGCCCACCCCCATGCCGTGCAGCCAGAACCTTTCGCCGGGCGGGCGGCGCACCGGCGGGCCGAAGCCCCGCCAGACCAGCGCCAACACCAGAAGCGTGATCAGCACCGCCCCCGCCAGCATCGCCCACCACAGCACCGCGATCCCCGCCGCCGCCGGCCCCGCCGGGGACAGGCTCGACAGCGGCCCCCCGCAGCCCGCCAGCACCGGCACGATGACCGCCAGCGCGGGTTTCGCCGCGATGGGCGCGGGGGGCCGTGACGTGCTGCCCTTCGGTCCGCGGCAGGGGGGTGATGGATCGGAGGCCCCCCTTCCGCCGCTCGCAGGGTCGGATCGGTATTCGCACACCGGTTGGGCCGGGCGGGTTAGGGAAACGCATTGCGTTTCCCCCGCCCGTGGCGCGGCGGTGCGGTGAGAGACGGTGATGCCGGGAATACCGGAAAGGCCAGCGCCTGCCCCGGCGGGCGGGAAGCGCCCGCCATGGGCGGGGCGGGCGCTGGCCGGGGGCTTTGGGCCCCCGGCCGGGGCAGCGGCAAGGGCATCGCCATGGCGAAGGCACGCGCCTTCGCCAGACAGCCGAAAGGGGGGGATGCCGACACCTCCCGGCGCAGGTTTCCCCGCCATGGGCGCGGCCCGCCGGGATGCGCCATCCTTCGGCTCTCGACAGAGATCCCCAGGGGAGAGGCTCGGCAGGCGCTTCCCGTAGCCCGCCAGCGCAGGTTCCGCCGCCATGGGCGCGGCCCCCCGGGATGCGCCATCCATCGGCCCTCGACAGCGATCCCCACGGGACGGGCTCGACAACTGCCCCCCGCCGCCCGCCGGGGCGGGAACAACCGCCGCCAGCGCGGGTTTCGCCCCCATGGGCGCGGGTGTCCGCGTCGCGCCGCCCCTCGCCCCCGGACAGGAGACCCCCGCATGCCCCCCCGCCCGACACCGCGCCCCCGCCGCAGGTTCCGCGACCCGATCCACGAACATGCGGCCTTCCACCTGAAGGAATCGCGCATCGCCATCGCCGGCCACCCGGTCCATGCGATGCTGGTCACGTTTCCCATCGCGCTCTGCATCTGCACGTTCGGGGCGGATCTGGTCTACTGGCTGACCGGCGATCCGTTCTGGCCCCGGGTGGCGCTGTGGGCGGCCGGGGTCGGGTTCGGCATGGGGGTGCTGGCGGGCGTCACGGGTACGGCGGAACTGCTGCTGGTGCCCGGCATCCGCATCCGCGCCGCCAGCTGGACGCATTTCATCCTCGCGGTGATGCTGCTGTCGCTTCTGGGCGCGAACTGGGGGCTGCGGCTGGCCGACCCGCAAGGCGCGGTGCTGCCCTGGGGGTTGCTGACCTCTGGCCTTGCCGCCGTGATGACGGGGATGACCGGCTGGCACGGCGGCAAGCTGGTGTTCGACTACGGCCTCGGCACCCAGAACGATCATGGCGATACCGCGCGCGGGGCGAAGAACTGATCGGGCACCAGCCGGGCCAGAAGGCCGGCATCGGGCTTGACCAGCACCAGACCCAGCACCAGCGCCATCAGCGGCACCGCCAGCGCCAGCCCCGCCAGCGGCCCGCCGTGCCAGTCGCTGCGCCGTTCCTCGCCCGACCGCTGGATCATGTGGCCGAGCCAGACATGGACCAGCACCATCCCGGCAACGGCGGCGAGCTTGACCAGCAACCACGGCTCGAACACGCCCGCCAGCAGCACCAGCGCGGTGCCCGCCGCGATCGTGACCAGGGCCGCGGGGGTGGCGAAGGCGATATAGCCGATATGGGTCACAAGCCGGTATTCGGCAAAGCCGCGCTGCGTGCGCCGCCCGCCATGGCGGTGCAGCAGCAGCGGCAGCCCGATCAGCGCCGCGCACCAGCAGACCAGCCCCGCGATATGCAGCGCCTTGAGCCCCGCGATCATGTCTGCGCATCCCGCAGCCAGGCCCGCCGCGCGGCCAGCGCCGCCGCCCCCGCCAGCGGGATCATCCCCGGCACCCACATCACCAGCCCGGCAAGCTGTTGATCCGCCAGCGGATCGAGACCCCAGAGCGCCGCCAGCAGCACATGTTCGGCGTAAAGCGGCACGGGCGCGAAGGTCAGCACCGCGCCGATCAGCCCCATGAGCGCGGCAAGCCCCCCCACCAGCGCGACGGGCATCAGCGCCATTCCGTCCCGGGGGGCCAGCAGCGCCGACCACAGCCCCCAGGCCGGCAGCAGCAGCGCCGCCTGCATCGCGGCGTAAAGCGCCTCGCTGCGCCAGATGGCGGAATAGACCCCGGGCAGGTGCCACAGGACCAGCGCCGCCGCCAGCGCGCCGAACACCGCCGCGGCGGGCGCCCCCCGCCATGGCCGGGCCAGCGCCAGCGCGGGGGCGGCGATCCCCAGAAGCACCAGATGATGCACCGCACGCGCGCTGAACAGCGCCGCCGTCAGCGCGCAGAGCGGCGAGACGAAGGCCACCGCCAGCGCCAGCCAGAAGACCGCGAAGGCCCCCCCGCCCCCCCGCCGCCGGGCCCGAACCGTTCCCCAGACCAGCAGCACCGCCAACCCCGCCAGCAGCGGCGGGTCGAGGTTCCAGCTCTGCCACAGCGCGCCGGGCGCCGGGGCGGGGCCGCAATAGGGCGGGGGTGGAACGGCGGCGATCGGGGTCACGGGTCACGCCTTTCCCGCGCGGGCGCGGCCCCGGGCCATCCCCGGACGCCCCCCGGGCGGCGATGGCCGCTGTTGCGCGGCATGGTGGCTGGCATGTCCTCCTCCCTCCCTCGGCGGCCGCAGGCGGGCAGCGGACGGCCGGTTCCCGATGCGCAAGCAACCCGCCGGGCGGCCGGATTGTTCCCGCCGCCCCTGCCGGACGGGCGCAGGCGCGGGTGCGGGGACAGGGACGCCGCGCCGCTCAGGCGGTTTCGGGCAGGCTCGGGCGGGGGCCGTTGCCGGGGGTCTGGGGGCCCGACGGCGCGGCAAGGCGGATGTCGATCCGCCGCCGCGGTTCCGCCGTCCCCGCCGCGGCCTGGGCCGCCCCGGGCGCCGACAGCGCCGACAGGAAGCTGTCGCACCAGTCGAACACGGTATGGTCCTGCAACACCCGCAGCATCGCGCCATGCCTTTCGCGCCGTTCCTCGGGCGCCATGTCCATCGCCTGGCCGAGCGCGCCGGCAATCGCCTCGACATCGTAGGGGTTGACCAGCAGCGCGCCTTCGTCCAGTTCCTGCGCCGCCCCGGCAAAGCGCGACAGGATCAGCACGCCCGGATCCGCCGGATCCTGCGCCGCCACATATTCCTTGGCGACGAGGTTCATCCCGTCGCGCAGCGGCGTCACCAGCGCGGCCCGCGCCATCCGGCATGTGCCGGCCAGCACGCTCTGCCCGAAGGAGCGGTTGACATAGCGCATCGGCGCCCAGTCGAGCCGCCCCAGTTCCCCCGCCAGATGCCCGGCCTGTTCGGCGATCTCGCGTTGCAGGGCCTCGTATTGTTCCACCCCGGCGCGGCTTTTCGGGGTGATCTGGAGGTATGTCACCTGCCCCTGGAACGCCGGCCGGTCGAGCAGGAAGCGCCGGTAGCCCTCGATCCGCTGCGGGATGCCCTTGGAATAGTCCAGCCGGTCCACCCCGAGGATCAGCCGCTGGCCGCGCAGGGTTTCCTGAAGGCGGCGCATCGCGGGATTGCGCACCGCCTGTTCCGCCGTGCGGGCAAATCCGGCGGTGTCGATGGAAATGGGAAAGGTGCCGGCGCGGAAGCTGCGCTGGCGGGTGGCCAGGCGGCCCGGATCGCCGGGCATGGGGCGGGCGATCCGGCTGCGGGCAAGGCATTGGGCGAAGTTCGCGGTATCGTTTTCCGTCTGGAAGCCCAGAAGGTCGTATCCCGTCATCGCCGACAGCAGCGCATCGCTGCCCGGCACCGACAGAAAGACATCGGGCGCGGGCCAGGGGATATGCATGAAAAAGCCGATGGGATTGGTCACGCCGTGCAGGCGCAGTTCGGCCGCCAGCGGCAACAGGTGATAATCGTGCACCCACAGCACATCGTCCTTGCGCAGCAGCGGCAGAAGATGCCCGGCGAACAGGCGGTTCACGCGCCAGTATCCGGCGGCGTCCTTGCGCGCATAATCCGTCAGCCCGAGCCGGTAATGGCACAGCGGCCAGAGCACGCTGTTGGCGAAGCCCTGGTAATATTCGGCATGGTCGCGCGCGCTCAGATCCGTCACCGCATAGGTCACGGCCCCGGCCTGACGCTGGCGAAGCTGCGGTTCCGTGTCGTCGTCGCAGCATTCCCCCGACCATCCCATCCAGATCCCGCCCCTCGCTTGCAATGCGGCGGTCAGCGCGGTGGCCAGACCGCCTGCGGCGGGGCGGCGGGGGTCGGGGACGCGGTTGGAAACGACGATCAGGCGGCTCATGGTCTGGCTCCGGTTATGGTCCCGGGATCCGGGCGGGGTGATGGGCCGGGATGGCGCCGCCAGCCCCTTTTCGCCCCCATACGGTCGGTTCCCTGCGGCGGGGGCCCTTCGGGGATGGACCGGCGGGCCGGGCGGTTGGCCCTTTTCGGAACGATCCGGCTGCGGTCCTGAAACCGGCCTCGCGGGGATTTGTTCCATGCGGCCACAGGTTTATGCAAGCCGCCCCGCCCGTCAAGCGCGCGGTTGCACCATGCGCGACAGCAATTCGCGCATCGCCGCGGGCGAGGGCAGGGCGTGCCGCGCGCGCGTTTCCCCGTTTCCGGCCCCGATCCGCAGCGACAGGCCGCCCAGATCATCGGCGGCGGCGAACATCGCCTCGTCCGTCAGGTCGTCGCCGGCGGCGAAGGGCCTGCGGGCGCGGAACGCGGGGTGGCGCATCAGGCGGCGCAGGGCCGCGCCCTTGTCGGCGCCCGCGGGGCACAGCTCCACCACCGCCTTGCCCGGACGCAGCCGATAGCCCGCGCCCGCCAGCGCCAGCGCCTCGTCCATCGCCTGCGCGACCCGCGCTTCCATCCGGGGGGCGAGGCGGAAATGCAGGGCGAAGGCGGCCCCCTTGTCCTCGAAGATCACGCCGGGCATCGCGCGGGCGGCGGCGGCGGCATGGTCTGCGGCCGGGGCCGGGGGGCGGGCCGGGGCGGCGGTCGGCTGCCCGCCACCCAACCTTTCGCCCAACCGGATCTCGGCCCCGTGCAGGCCCGCGATGGTGAAGGCCCGGGTGCCCAGAAGCGCCGCCGCGAAATCCGCCGACCGCCCGGTGACGATCGCCAGCGCCCCCGCCGCCCCCGCGTCCAGCGCCGCAAGGGTCGCGGTCAGGCCGGGCGGGCAGACCACATCCCCGGGCCGGGGTGCGAGGTCGATCAGCGTGCCGTCCAGATCGAGGAACCACGCCCAGCCCCGCGCATCGTCCCCCTCGCGGAGGGCGGCCAGAAGGGATGAAACCGGATCGGGCATCTGCACCTGCGACCTTGTTTGCCTGCGGTCAAGCCTTTCCACTAACAGAAAAACCCGCCGCCGCGCCAGAGGTTCCCGGGCGGCTGCGGGTTTGCCGGCCCGCCGGGGCCGGCCTTTGGTTCGATGGTTCAGCGCCCGCGCCGCAGGGCGAAGGCGCCATCGCCCAGCAGCGCCTGCACGACCAGCGCGACCGCCCAGAAGGCGGGAAATTCCCAGCCGCCGCCCTCGCTCGAGAAGAAGAACCCCGCCGCGCCATGCGGGGCGTAGATCGAGCCGAGCAGGACCGGCACCAGCGCCAGCGACACCCAGCGCGTCCAGAGGCCGAGGATCAGCGCGATGCCGCCCAGAAGTTCGGCCGCGATCACCAGATAGGCGAGGAAGCCCGGAAAGCCGAGGCTTTCGAAGAAGGCCGCGGTGCCGGCGGGGGTGAAGATCACCAGTTTCAGCCAGGTATGGGCAAGAAACAGGATGCCCATCGCGACGCGCAGGATCAGGGCCGCAAGATCGGCATCGGCGATGCCGGCGACGAGGCCGGGGCGGGTGGTGTCGGTGGCATAGGTCATGGTGGTGTCCTTTCGGGATGCGGCGCGGGCGATGCCGTGCCATGTGGGGGCGATGCCGGTGCCTTGCGCGCGGTTCGGACCCGGCGGGAACGGCGGGCGGGTGCCCGGCCCAAAGGTGGGGCTGTTCATGCCGGTTTTCCTGCCGACGCGCGGGGCGGCGTCTGGACGGGACCATGCACCGGTTTGGAGCGGGCGATAATCCGCGTGGAAGGAAGATCATTGCATCCGGAATGGAAGGAATTGGCCTGCGGATCGCATCGCGGCCCGTTGCCCAGGTTGCATATGGGGAGGCAAGTTCAGGGGGCGGGTCGGTCCATCGTGCTGGCTGGCGAAGGCGCGTGCCTTCGCCACATCCCGCCCTCGCCGTTGCCCCGGCCGGGGGCCCAAAGCCCCCGGTGAGCCGCCCGCCCCGCCCATGGCGGGCGCTTCTCGCCCGCCGGGGCAGGCGCTGGCCTACCCATTTCTCCCGGCATCTCCGTCTTTCACGGCACCGCTGCGCCACGGGCGGGGGAAACGCGGTGCGTTTCCTGATCCCGCCCGGCCTGAGCGCGCGGGGAATGAGGCGGTCGCGATGGCGGGCCGCTCCCGGCCCGCCGGAGTGCCGCCTATGCCTCGCCCATGCCCTCGGCGGGCTTTCCGGCGCTGCCGTGGCGGACCTTCTGCTCGATCCGGGCGCCCACGCCGGGGTCGATGCTTTTCCAGTAGCCGATGGCGCGGCTCAGCACCGGTTCCCGCACCCCGCCCAGAAGGCTGCCCGCGACCTGATCCACCAGTTCGGCGCGCTGCGCGTCGTCCATCACCTCGCGCACCAGAATGCCGGGCTGGGTGAAATCGTCGTCGTCCCGGCGCAGGGTATAGGCGCTGCGGACCATGGGGCCGTCGGCCTCCCACCCGTCGGCCACGGGGCCGGTTTCGTCCGCCCATGCGCGGCCGTGGCTGTTGGGCACATAGACCGGGGCATTGCCCGCATGGTGATAGGCCATCTGGCCGTCGAACATATAGGTGTTCACCGGCACCTTGGGCTGGTTCACCGGCAACTGGTGGAAATTCGTGCCGATCCGGTTCCGCTGCGCGTCGTTATAGGCGAAGGCGCGGCCCAGAAGCATCTTGTCGGGCGAAAGCCCGATCCCCGGCACGGTATTGCCGGGCGAGAACGCCGCCTGTTCGATCTGGGCGAAGAAATTCTCGGGGTTGCGGTTCAGCACCATCCGCCCCACCCGGTGCAGCGGATAATCCGCATGCGGCCATGTCTTGGTCAGGTCGAACGGGTTGAGGCGATAGGTTCCGGCATCCTCATAGGGCATGATCTGGACCGACAGGACCCAGCCCGGATGATCGCCCCGCGCGATGGCGTCGAACAGGTCGCGGCGGTGGAAATCGGCATCCGACCCGGCCATGGCGGCGGCCTCGGCATTGGTGAAGAATGCCATCCCCTGTTCGGTGTGGAAATGGTACTTGACCCAGAACCGCTCGCCCCCCGCATTCACCCACATATAGGTGTGCGAGCCATAGCCGTTCATGTTGCGCCATGTGCGCGGCAACCCGCGCCGGCCCATCAGATAGGTGACCTGATGGGCGCTCTCGGGGTTGTTGGTCCAGAAATCCCACTGCATGTGGTTGTCGCGCAGGCCGGAATCCGGCAGCCGTTTCTGGCTGCGGATGAAATGCGGGAACTTCATCGGGTCGCGCACGAAGAAGATCGGCGTGTTGTTGCCCACGAGGTCGTAGTTGCCCTCGGCGGTGTAGAATTTCAGGCTGAACCCGCGCACATCGCGCCAGGTGTCGGGGCTGCCCATCTCGCCCGCGACGGTCGAGAAACGGGCCAGCATCTCGGTTCTGGCGCCCTTCTGGAACAGCGCGGCCCGGGTCCAGGCCGACATGTCCTCGGTCGTCTCGAAGATGCCGAAGGCGCCGGCGCCCTTGGCGTGGGGCTGGCGCTCGGGCACCTTTTCGCGGTTGAAATGCGCCATCTGTTCAAGAAAATGCACATCGTGCAGCAGGATCGGGCCATCGGGCCCGATGGTCAGCGAGTTGCGGTCGCTCGGCGCGGGGGCGCCCGTGCTCATGGTCGAGCCGGTCGCGCGCGGATTGCCTTGATCTGACATGGGGAACCTCCTGACAGGTCTGGGGCGGGGCAAGCCCTGGATGCCGGGGGCCATGTTACGGCACCGGCGCAGCTATTCAACCATTGCGGTATTCACGATGCAGATTGCCCGCCCGGCCCTGGTCCCCGGATGGCCGCGGGGGCGAGGTTCTGCACGCGCCCCGCGCAGGGGGCGACATGCCCGCCTCGACCGGATCGTGGTCGTCCACCAGGTTTCTACCCGCGCCCTCGAGAAGGGGACGACCACCAGCCCTCGACGCCCTCGCAGTCGGGCAGGGAGTTTCCACCCACGCTCCGCGAAGGGGGCGGCTGAATGCCCTTGCGGCCGGACATTCCCGCCCCCGCCCGTGCTGCATCGGCCTGTCAGGCCCGGGGTCTGGCGCGTTGCTGGCGTGTCGCCTCGGGGTCGACGAGGTACAGGCCCTTCCCGGCCGGCGAGGGGGTCAGGACCACGCCATAGACGTCGCGCGCGCGCGCGACCGACACCCAGCCTTCGGACACGTCATGCGCGACGCGTTCCGGGTCGCGCTCGAACGGGTCGCCATAGCCGCCCCCGCCGCCGGTATGCGACACCAGCCGCTCGCCCGGCACGATCACCTGCGTGCCCGCCATCGGCAGGTCCACCCGGTTTCCGTCCCGGTCGATCTTCCAGCCGTCCGACCCCGTGCCCGTCAGCCCGCCGCGCACCCCGCGCGCGGGGTTTTCGTGGCCGTCGAAGGTATAGGCCGCCATCATCGGCCGGTTCCGGCATCCATAGACCACCCGCGAGCCGAGCGCCCCGCGATGCCGCCCCGCGCCCTCGGAATCGGGGATCAGGCGCTTTTCCCACACCAGCAGGGGGTATTTCTGTTCGTCCACCTCTGTGCTGTCGTGATACATCAGCGAGGCGGCGACGGGCAGGTAGTAGGTCGGCCAGCCATCGGCCTCGGGGCCCCCCGGCCCGCCGGTCGAGGCGAGGAAGACCTGGTTCACATAGGCCTCGTCGCCATAGCGCTGATCCTCGCCCGAGATCACGGCATAGGAAATCCCCATCCCGAGCGCGCCTTCGGCCAGCCCGAAGCCTTCGCCCAGACGGGCGAAGGCGGCCTGGGTCAGCGTGACCAGACGGTCGGCGATGTTCGTCGTCGCCATGGAACAGGAATGCGGGAACTTGGGGATGCCCGCGATGCAGCCTTCGCGCAGTTGCACGGAAATGCGGCGGAAACTGCCCGCGTTGTGCGGCACCTCCGGGTCGATGGAGTTGAAGACGCCCGTCATCACGTTGTTCGTCGCGCAGGCCCGGGATTCGTTCAGCCCGCCGGGGTAGTTGTCGGGGTTGTCGCGCAGGTCGAGGTCGATCCGGCCCTCGGTGCTGTCGATGGTGACGGTCACTTTCAGCGGCACGCCCTCGGGCAGGTTGGGGTAGGGGTCGTGGCGGGCCTCGCCGGTGATCCGCCCGCCCGGCAGCCTGCCGATGGCGTCGATCATCCGCCGCTCGCTGTAGTCGAACCAGTCGCGGATGAAGGCGCGCACGGCGTCGCGCCCGTATTCCGCGCACAATTCCTTCAGCCGCCGTTCGGCGATCCGCGCCGCGCCGAGGGTGGCCAGATAGTCGCCGTACCACTGGTCGGGCACGCGGATGCGGCGGCGGCACATGCGGATGATGTCGGCCACATCGCGGAAGTCGCGCTGGATCAGGACACAGGGAAAGATCAGCGCGCCTTCCTCGTACACATCGCGCGCGGCGGGCATGTAGGTCGTGGGCAGCGCATTGCCGCAATCCGCCTGATGCGCCTTGGCGCAGGCGGTGAACATGTGTTCGCCCTCGAAGAACACCGGCACGAGGATCGCATGGTCGGCGGCATGGGTGTTGCCCAGATAGGGGTCGTTGTGCAGATAGGCGTCGCCCTCGCGGAAATCCTCGTGCAGGTCGGTCATCGCCCTGGCGAGGAACTCGGTGCCGATGACATGGACGGGCAGCCCCTCGGCCGAGGCGAGAAGTTCGTTGTCCGAGGTGATGATCGAGCAGGAAAAATCCCGCGCGGTGTTCAGCACCGCCGAACGCCCGGCACGCAGCAGGGTGTTGGTCATCTCGCGCACGATGCAGTCGAGGCGGTTCGACAGGATGGCGAGCAGAAGCGGTTCGGTCGTCATCGTCAGCACTCCTTCGCCATCATGTAGTCGCCGTTGGGCAGGACCGTGGCCGTCCAACCGGGGAAGACGACGATGGTCGTGGTGGGTTCCAGGATGATGCAGGGCCCTTGCAGGATCGTCCCCGCCGGCAGGTTGGCGCCGTCATAGCGGGCCGTGGGTTCCGGGCTGTCGCCGCCGAACCAGCTTTGCCCCACCGCCAGCGGTTCGGCGCTGGCGGCGGTCTGCGCCCCGCGTTCCAGCCGGGGCCGGGGCAGGCGGGCGATGGCGCGCGCCTTCCAGCCGATGCATTCGACGCCCTGTCCCGGTTCGCTGACCGCAAAGACCCGTTCATGCGCGGCGTGGAAACCCGCGATCATCGCCTCCACATCCTCGCGTCCCGCAAAGGCGGCGCCCCGCAGCGGCACGTCCAGTTCCCAGATCTGTTGGGGATAGCGCGCCTCGACAAGGAATTCGCGGGCCTGCCGGTCCTTCGGCGTCTCGATCCGGTCGAAGAAAGCGTCGATCTGCGCGTCGAGCCGCGCGAGTTCGGCATTGACCGCCGCATGGTCGAAATCGCGGGTGTCGGCGCGGCGGCTGGCGCTGAATTCCGTCACGATGTCGGAGAAAAGCCCGCCCGAGGCCGACAGCGTGCCGGCGGTGCGCGGCACCAGCGCGCGGCTGGACCCCAGAAGTTCCGCGATGCGCCCGATGGTCATGCCGCCCGCGCCGCCGCCTGCGATCAGCAGCGACTTGCGCGGGTCGAGCCCCTCGTTGACGGTGATGCTGCGGATCGCGTTCACCATGTTCTCGGTGGCGATGGTCAGGATCGCATGGGCCGCCTTGTGCAGGCCGATGCCTAGGGGCTCGGCCACGTTCATCCTGATCGCCCGTTCCGCCGCCGCCGGGTCGAGCCGCATCCGCCCGCCCAGAAAGAAGTCGGGGTCGATATGACCCATCACAAGGCTCGCATCCGTCACCGTCGCCCAGGTGCCGCCCTGGCCGTAGCAGGCCGGGCCCGGCGTCGATTTCGCGCTTTGCGGCCCGACATGCAGCAACCCGCCCGGGTCGATCCAGGCGATGGAACCGCCGCCCGCGCCGATGTTGCGGATGTCGACGGCCGACAGGCCCGTCATATGGCCGGTATATTGCCCGCCGATCCAGGTTTCGCGGGTGAACTTCATGTTCCCGTCGCGCACGATGGACACGTCGAAGCTGGTCCCGCCCATGTCGCAGACGATGATGCTGTCCTCGTCGGGCGCATTGGCGCGTCCGGCGACCGGGGCCATGGCGGGGGCCGAATTGACGGTGTAGATCGGCCGCGCCGCCACGTCCTCCACCCCCAGAACGCCGCCGAAGGACGTGCCGACGAGCAATTGCCCGTCAAAGCCGCCCCGGCGCAGGTCGGTTTCCATCTCGCGCAGGTGGCGTTGCATCAGCGGTTTCAGCGAGGCGTCGATGGCGGCCGAGGACGCGCGCCGGTATTCGCGCAGGATCGGGTTGATCTGATGCGACAGCGTGACCGGCACGCCCGGCAGGTCGCGCGCAAGGATCTCTGCCACGCGCAATTCGTGCGCGGGGTTGACGATGGACCACAGCAGGCAGACCGCCACCGCCTCCACCCCCCGCAGGTCGGCGGCGATTTCGGCCACCCGCGTCTCGTCCAGCGGGATCAGGATGCCGCCTTCGGCGTCGATGCGTTCGGGCACCTCGAAGGTCAGCCGGCGGGGGATATAGGGGTCGGGGTAGGGATGGCGGAAATCGAAGGGGTTGAGCTTGCCGCCCTCGCGCAGGACCAGCGTGTCGGGGTGGCCCTGCGTGGTCAGAAAGGCCGTCCGTGCGACATCGCCGGTGATGATCGCATTGGTGGAAAAGGTGGTGCCATAGGTGAACAGCGAGGTCTGCGACAGAAGCCCCCGAAGGTCGGTCCCGATATCGCCGGCCGCCGCCGTCAGGGCGGCGGAGATGCCGTCGAACACACGGTCATAGGTGGTGAGCGCCTTGTCGATCCAGAGTTGCCGGGTCGCGGTGTTCGTTATCACCACGTCGCTGAACGTACCCCCGGTGTCCACTGCAATGCGGAATGTCATTCGCCGTCTCCCCGTCGTTTCGCGTCCGGTCCCGGTGTTCCGGGTCCCGTGCCGCCCGCCCGGCCTGCCGGAGGGCAACCGGCCAAGCGTGGGATGCTTTCGACAGGTTTTCAAGCGCCATGGCGCCGGTGCATCGGCGGGGGATCAGTCCTGCCGGTCGGGGGGCGCGAAGAAACCTGCAAGCCGCTGGCGGCTGGCGCGGATGTGGTCGGCCATGGCCTGCCGGGCGGCATTGCCGTCGCGGGCGCGGATGAAGGCCAGCACGGCGGCATGTTCGGCCAGGATCTCGACCGCGCGGGTGGGGGGCTGAAAATAGACCAGATGGCGGATCACCAGCCAGGCATCGTCCTGCGCGTATTCCAGGGACTGCGCCGCGCGCACGAAGCGGCTGTTGCCCGTCGCGCGGGCGATGGCCTCGTGGAAAAGATAGTCGTAGTGGTGGGTTATCCGCCCTTCCTCATGCGCCTGACGGAACTGGGCCATCGCCTCTTCCATCCGGGCCAGATCGGCTTCGCTGTGGCGTTCGGCGGCAAGGCGCGCGGCCTCGGGTTCGTAGACGAGGCGGAATTCCAGATCGCTCTGCATCTGGTCGAGCTGTTCGCGCAGCCCCTCGCGGTTGGCAAGCCGCGTCTGCGCCAGATGATCGAGCGAGGTGACATAGGTGCCCGACCCGCGCTGCGACGAGACGAGCCCGTCGGCCTTGAGCTTGTCGATGGCCTGCCGCACCACGGGGCGCGAGACGGAAAAGGCCGCGGCCAGTTCGGGTTCCGACGGCAGGCGGCTGCCGGCGGCGAACCGGCCCGAGGCGATGG
Source organism: Ruixingdingia sedimenti (assembly GCF_031432425.1). Taxonomy (NCBI): domain Bacteria; kingdom Pseudomonadati; phylum Pseudomonadota; class Alphaproteobacteria; order Rhodobacterales; family Paracoccaceae; genus Ruixingdingia; species Ruixingdingia sedimenti. The sequence goes on from NZ_JAVKPH010000002.1 coordinate 91,471, forward strand.
CATGGATCAGGCTGCGGTAGATGCGTTCGTGCAATTCGCCCGGCCGGTCGGTGCCGAACAGGCCATCCGCCGGATCGGGGCGGCTGCCCGCGCGTATCGTCCTGCCTTCGCCCATGTGCCCCCCTTGTCAGATGCAGCGGCCGCCGTCGACGTTCAGCGCCACCCCGGTGATCATCGAGGCGTCGTCCGAACACAGGAACACCGCCGCATTGCCCATGTCCTGCGGCGTGGAAAAGCGGCCGATGGGGATGGTGGACAGGAATTTGGCGCGCATCTCGGGCGTGTCCTCGCCCATGAACGTGCCCAGAAGCGGCGTGTCGCCCGCCACCGGGTTGATCGCGTTCACCCGCACGTTGAAGGGCGCCAGTTCGATGGCCATCGCCCGGGTCGCGGCGATGCCCCAGCCCTTGGAGGCGTTGTACCACGTCAGGTTCGGCCGCGGGCTGACCCCGCCGGTCGAGGCCACGTTCAGGATCGCGCCCGCGCGTTTCGCCTTGAACAGCGGCGCGCAGGCCCGCGCGCCCAGATAGACCGAGCGCACGTTGACCGCCATGATGCGGTCGAACAGATCCTCGTCCACCTCGTCCATCGGGCGCGGGGTGTGGCCGATCCCCGCATTGTTGACCAGAATGTCGAGCCCGCCGAAGCGCGTCTGCGCGAGGTCCACCGCCGCGGCGAAATCCGCCGCCCGGCTGACATCCGCGGCGATCCATGCGGTATCGTCCAGCGAGGCGGCGACGGTTTCGGCCAAAGCGGCATTGCGGTCCATGATCACGACCCGCGCGCCCTCGGCCACGAAGGACCGCACGATCCCTTCGCCGAAGCCCGAGGCGCCCCCGGTCACGATTGCTGTCTTGCCCGCCAGTTTCATATGCGATTCCATCATGCTTCAGGGGTGATCCTCAGTCCAGCCGGATGAAGGCGGCCTTGGTGTTGAGGTATTCATGCAGATGCTCGACCCCGCCCTCGCGGCCGTATCCGCTCATCCGGTAGCCGCCGAAGGGCACCGCGGGGTCGATGGCGTGGTAGGTGTTGACCCAGACCGACCCCGCCTGCAACGACCGGATCAGCCGGTGCGTGGTGGTCAGGTCGCGCGTGAACACGCCCGCCGCCAGCCCGTAGGGGGTCGCATTGGCGCGGGCCACGGCCTCGTCCAGCGTGTCGAAGGGCAGGGCGGAAATGACGGGGCCGAAGATTTCCTCGCGCGCGATGGTCATGTCGTCGGCCACATCGGCGAAAACGGTGGGCTGCACGAAATGCCCGGCGGCGAAGGCGCCCGTGGTCAGCCGCGCCCCGCCCGTCACCAGCCGCGCGCCCTCTGCCGGGCCCCTGGCGAGGAAGCCCTCCACCCGGTCCAGCTGCCGGCGCGACACCAGCGGGCCCAGATCCGTCGTCTCGTCCAGCCCGTCGCCGAGCCGCAGCCCCTCGGCAAAGGCGGCGAGGCGGGCGACGAATTCGTCGTGGATCGCGCGCGCCACGAACAGCCGCGATCCCGCGATGCAGATCTGCCCCGAATTGGCAAAGACCGCCATCGCCGCAAGCGGCACCGCGCGGTCCATGTCGGCATCGGCGCAGACGATGACCGGCGACTTGCCGCCCAGTTCCAGCGACACCTTCTTGAGGTTCCCGGCAGAGGCGCGGACGATTGCCTGCCCGGTCGCGGTGGACCCGGTGAACACCAGCTTGTCCACGCCCGGATGCGCGGCCAGCGGCGCGCCCGCCTCGGCCCCGGTGCCCGTCACCACGTTGACGACGCCGGGGGGCACGCCCGCCTCTGCCATCAGTTCGGCGATCAGAAGGGGGGTCAGGGGGGCCTCTTCGGATGGTTTCAGCACCACGGTGCAGCCGGTGGCCAGCGCCGGGCCGATCTTCCAGATCGAGGCGGCGGTGGGCGCGTTCCACGGGATGATCGCGCCGACGACGCCCAAGGGTTCCTTGCGGGTGAAGGACACCACGTCGCCGGGCAGCGAATTGTCGATGGTCGCGCCATGCAGCGCCGTCGCCTGCCCGGCATAGAACCGCAGCATGCCCACCACCCGGTTGCGGTTCGCCCGCGTCCGCGCGATGGGCATCCCCATGTCGAGCGTGTCCGACAGCGCGAGTTCGTCCCAATGCGCCTCGAACAGATCGGCGATGCGCAGCAGAAGCTGCTGGCGCTCATAGGGTTTGAAGCGCGACCACGGGCCCTCGAAGGCCGCGCGGGCGGCGGCGACGGCGCGGTCGATGTCGGCCGCATCGCCCGCGGGCACGCTGGCCAGCACCGCGCCCGTCGCCGGGTTCAGGCTGTCGAAGCGGCGGCCGGATGCCGCCTCGACCCATTCGCCGCCGATGAACATCTGCCGCGCCCGCCCGTCCAGCGGGCGGCGCAGCGGTTTCGGGGGGGTGAAAAGCGTCATGGCATCCTCCTGTCGGGCCGTACCGGGGCGGGGTCAGTCGGCCTTGCCGGCGGTGGTTTCCAGCCCGCGGCCGGGCCGCCACACCGGATCGGGGCGCGACCAGAGCACGGGATCGCGGATCGCGGCCGCCAATGCCTCTGCCTGGATCGCAAGGAACCTTTTGCCCTTTTCGACGCTGGCGGTGCGCGGGTCGCCCCAGGTGCCGGTGACCGGCGCGCGTTCGGAAAAGGAATAGAACCGGGAAAAGCCCGCGGGCGATTGCACCGGGGCGGGGGCCTGTTCCATCGCCTCGTCCAGCTTGCCGGTCTTTACCGTATCGCCCGCGATCACCATCATGACCGAGGTTTCGCCCTCGCAGGCATGTTTGGGCATGGTGTCGGAATCGAACACCGCCGCGAGCCTCTCGGGCGACAGGAACCAGGGCGTCGTCGCCACGATGGGCATGTCATGGGCCACCGCCAGTTCCCGTGTCGCCACCGCCAGCGGATCGACGTTGCCGCCATGGCCGTTGACGATCAGCAGCCGGGCGAACCCGAGCGCGCGCAGCGACCGCACGATGCTTTCCAGAATGGCGCGATAGGCGGCGTAATCCACGCTGATCGTGCCGCCGAAGGGCAGGTGATGTTCGCTCAGCCCCAGCCACAGCCCCGGCAGCACCGCCACCGGCACCGGATCGGGCCCCCCCGCCACCAGCCGCGCGGCGGCGACTGCGGCGGCATGGGCGCTGGCGGTATCGGTGATGACGGGCAGGTGCGGCCCGTGCTGTTCCAGCGATCCCGCCGGCAGGATGGCCAGCGCGCCGCCCCGTGCGGCGATGGCGCGCAGATCCGGCGCCGTCATGCGCGCCCATTCGACTTCGATGGTCATCTCGTTCCTCCTCAGGCCGCATCCCACAGCGGCCATGGCCGCTGCGCCGGGCGCATCTGTTCGAAGGCATGCGCCATGCGCAGCACGCCAAGGTCGTCCAGCCGGTGGCCGGTGATCTGCAAGCCGATGGGCAGGCCGGCGCCGGTATAGCCGCAGTTCACCGAAACCGCCGGCTGCCCCGACATGTTCATGGAAACGGTGAAGGCGATATGCTCGAACGGGCGCTGCGGGTCGTTGACGGGCGAGGCCCAGTCCGCCGGATAGGTCGCCGTCGGCGCGACCGGCGACAGCATGAAATCGAGCCCGTCCAGCGCCGCCATCGCCGCATCGCGCATGACGTTCATCTGGTTGAACCCGTGATAGACCTGCATGCCGGTCAGGCCCCGCGCGGTTTCCGCCCATTGCGTGATATAGGGCAGGATCAGCGCCTGCTTTTCGGCGGGCAGGGCGGAAATCGTGGCCCAGGACCGCGCGCGCCAGAATTCGTCCAGCCCGTCGATCATGGCGCGGGTCAGGAAGGGGGCGACGGGCACGATGGTGGCCCCTGCGGCCTCGTAGGCCCGCGCGGCGGCGGTCACGGCCGCCGTCACCTCGGGCGCGACCTGCTGCCCGAAACCGGCGTCCAGCCACAGGCCGATGCGCAGGCCCTTCACGTCCATGTCCAGATCCAGCCAGGGCAGGTGATCGCCCGGCACGTTGGTATTGTCGCGCGCATCGGGCCGCGACAGCACCGACATGAACAGCGCCGTATCCGCCACCGTGCGCGTCATCGGCCCCGCGACGCGGCCCGCGAAGGGCGGCACCATCGGGATGCGACCATAGGTGGGCTTCAGCCCGACCAGCCCGCACCAGCCTGCCGGCAGCCGGATGGACCCGCCGATGTCGGTGCCGATATGCAGCGGCCCATAGCCCGCCGCCGCCGCGGCGCCCGCACCCGCGCTCGACCCGCCGGGGTTGGTCGCCAGATCCCAGGGGTTGCGGGCGAGGTCGTGAAAGCTCGACAGGCCCGAGGACAGCATGCCCAGATCCGGCATCGTCGTCTTGCCGAGGATCACCCCGCCCGAGGCGCGCACATGCGCCGCCGGCGGGTCGTCATGCGCCGATGGCGTCATCGGCAGCGCCGCACAGCCGAGCGGCACCGCGACGCCTTTGGTCGCGATATTGTCCTTGATCGTCACCGGCACGCCGTCGATGGGCCCGGCGGGTTCGCCCTTGGCCCACCGCGCCTCTGCCGCGCGGGCGGCATCCATCGCGCCCTCCGGGTCCAGCGCCCACATCGCCTTCAGATGCGGTTCGGACGCCGCGATGCGGGTCAGGACGGCCGCCGTCACCTCGACGGGGGAAAGGCTGCGGTCGCGGTAGGCGGCGACCAGATCGACGGCGGAAAGATCGGCGAGCGATGACATGGGCGTATCCGGTTCAGACTGCGGAAGGGGCGGGGGAAGGGGCGGGCCGGCGCATGCGGCGGCCGGCAAAGGGCTTGGGCACCGCATCCACCAGCTTGCGGGTGTAGGGATGCTGCGGATTGTCGAAAACCTCGTTCGTGGGGCCTTCCTCGACCACCACGCCCAGATGCATCACCGCCACCCGGTCGGTGATCACGCGCATGACGCCCAGGTCGTGGCTGATGAACAGGTAGGACAGGTTGAACCGTTCCTGAAGGTCCATCATCAGGTTCAGAACCTGCGCCTGCACCGACACATCCAGCGCGGACACCGGTTCGTCCGCGACGATCAGCGCGGGCCGGGTGATCAGCGCGCGGGCGATGGCGATGCGCTGGCGCTGGCCGCCGGAAAATTCATGCGGGTATTTGTCGGCGGCGGCGGGGGACAGGCCCACGGCCTCCAGCACCTCGATCAGGCGGGATTCGCGATCCGCCGCCGGGGTTTCGGGTTGCAGCGCCGCCAGCGGTTCCAGCACGATGCGCCGCACCGTCTGGCGCGGGTCGAGCGATCCGTAGGGATCCTGGAATATCGCCTGGAACCGGCTGCGCAGGCCCCGCAGACCGCGGCGGCCCAAGGCATAGATGTCCTGCCCGTCGAGCATGACCCGGCCTTGCTGCGGCGCCTCCAGCCCCATGACGCAGCGGGCGAGCGTGGATTTCCCGCAGCCGGATTCCCCCACGATCCCGAGGCTCTGCCCCGCGGGCAGCGTCAGGTTGATGCCATGCAGCACCCGCAGCACCTGCGGCCGCGACAGCAGCGAGGCCCGGGGCAGGGTATAGTCGCGCGCCACGTCGCGGATTTCCAGAAGCGGCGCGGTCATGGCTGCATGGCCTCCTGCCGGGGGTGGAAACAGGCGACGCGGTGGCCGGACGACGCATCGGTCGCGGCCAGGGGCGGCATGGCGGCGCGGCAATCGGCCTGCACCCGCGCGCAGCGGTCGGCAAAGCGGCAGCCGGCGGGGCGGTCGGCGGGGTCGGGCACCATCCCGGGGATCGCCTGCAGGCGCGGGCGTCGGCCATCGGCGCCGCGCCCCGCCCCCCGCGCCAGCAACCCGTAGGGCGAGGCCGCGAACAGCCCGTGCGCATAGGGATGCGCCATGCGCGCGAACACCTCGGCGGTGGGGCCGGTCTCGACGATGGAACCGGCATACATCACCGCGATGCGGTCGGTCATTTCCGACACTACGCCCAGATCGTGGGTGATCAGCATCAGCGCGATCCCGGTTTCATCCACCAGTTCGTCCAGCAGGTCGAGGATCTGCGCCTGCACCGTCACGTCCAGCGCGGTGGTGGGTTCGTCCGCGATCAGCAGGTCGGGCTCGCAGGCCAGCGCCATGGCGATCATCACCCGCTGACGCTGCCCGCCCGAAAGCTGATGCGGATAAAGGCCCAGATCGAACCGGGGCGCGGGCAGGCCCACACGGTCCAGCAGGCGGCGCGCGACGGCCTCTGCCGCCGCGCGGCTTTCGCCCCGGTGCAGGCGGCGGCCCTCTGCGATCTGGGCGCCGATGGATTTCACCGGGTTCAGCGCGGTCATCGGTTCCTGAAAGATCATCGCGATCCGCCCGCCGCGCAGGGCGCACATGCGGTCCTCGGGCATCCGGGTCAGATCCTCGCCGTCGAAGCGCAGGCCGCCAGACAGCACCATCCGGTCGGGCAGCAGCCCCATCACGGCGAGCGAGGTCAGCGACTTGCCCGACCCGCTTTCGCCCACGATCCCCAGACGGTCGCCGCGGTTCAGCGTCAGCGATACCCCCGACAGCAGGTCCACCCCCCCGGGCAGCGCGACGCTCAGCCCGTCGATGTCCAGCAGCGCGCTCATCTCTGCCGCCTCACGCGGGGGTCGAGCACGTCGCGCAACCCGTCGCCCAGAAGGTTCAGCCCCAGAACCGCCAGCGTGATCGCAAGGCCGGGAAAGATCGCCAGCCACGGCGCGTCGTAGATATAGGTCTGCGCATCGTTCAGCATCTTGCCCCAGCTCGGCTGCGGCGGCTGCGTGCCCAGACCGACATAGGACAGCCCCGCCTCTGCCACGATGGCCAGCGCGAACTGGATCGTCGCCTGCACCACCAGCACATGGTTGATGTTGGGCAGGATATGCGACAGCGTGATCGCCACGTCCGACCGCCCGGCACAGCGCGCCGCCCGCACGAAATCGCGCGACCACAGGCCCAGGGATGCGCCGCGCGTGATGCGGGCAAAGACGGGCACGTTGAAGATGCCGATGGCGATCATGGCGTTGATCGCGCCGGGGCCGAAGATCGCGGTGATGATCACCGCCGTCAGCAACGCCGGAAAGGCGAAGGCCAGATCGTTCATCCGCATGATGAGCCCGTCGATGACGCCCCCCCGCGCCGCCGCCAGCGCCCCCAGAGGCACGCCCGCGCCCATGCCCACCGCCACCGCCACGATCGACACCGACAGCGAATTCCACGCCCCCGTCATCACCATCGAGAACACGTCGCGCCCGAAGGCGTCGGTGCCGAAGAGATGCCTGGCCGAAGGCGCCTGCATCTTGCTGAGGATGTTGAGCCCGGTCGGCGAATGCGGCGTCCACACGAAAGAAACCAGCGCCATCGCCACCATCAGCCCGGTGATCGCAAGGCCGATCATCAGGTTGCGGCTGCTGCGCACCGAACGGAAGGTGGCGGCGATCATCGCGCGCCCCCCGTGGACAGGCGCGGATCCAGCCAGCCATAGGCCAGATCGACAAGGAAGTTCACCACGATCACGCTGGCCGCCAGCAGCGTGACCAGCGATTGCACGGTGATCAGGTCGCGTTGGGCGATGGACTGGAACACCAGCCGCCCGACGCCGGGCAGGTTGAAGACGTTCTCGATGATGATCGTCCCCGCCATCAGGAAGGAAAATTGCAGCCCGATGATGGTGATCACCGGGATCAGCGCGTTGGGCGTCGCATGCAGCCACAGGGTGGCGCGGCGGCTCAGGCCCTTGGCGCGGGCGGTGCGCACGAAATCCTCGCCCAAAGCCTCGATCACCGCCGACCGCGTGACGCGCGCGAGGATCGCCGCCAGCGGCAGGCCGAGCGCCAGCGCGGGCAGGATCAGCGACCGGATGCCGGGCCAGAGACCGTTTTCCCACCCCGCGAAACCCGAGGCCGGAAACCAGCGCAGTTCCAGCGCGAAGAGAAGGATCAGCAGCAGGCCGAGCCAGAAGTTCGGCACCGCCACCGCGACCTGCGCGATCCCCATGCTGGCGGTATCGCCCGCCCGCCCGCGGTTCGCCGCCGCATAGACCCCGACCGGCAGCGCCACGCCGACCGATATCGCCATCGCCATCAGCGCCAGCGGCAGCGAGACCATGACCCGCGGCCCGAGCAGTTCGGCGATGGGCACGGAATAGGTGTAGCTGGTGCCGAAATCGCCCACCGCAAAGCCGCCGATCCAGCTTAGATACCGCGTCAGCAGGGGCTCATCGAGGCCCATCTGCCTGCGCAGCGCGGCCAGCGTCTCGGGTTGGGCATTGACCCCCAGCATGACCGCTGCCGGATCGCCCGGCAGCAGTTGCATCAGCAGGAACACGACGACCGATGCGGCAAGCGTGGTCAACACCAGCGACAGGATGCGCCCTGAAACGTATGCAGCCATGGTGTCGACCCCCGCCCCCGCGCCGTCAGTTCGTCCAGCGGACCTGCGTCAGGTCGTTCGCAGGCAGCGGCAGGTTCTTCCACAGACCTTCCAGTTTCGCGTTCCAGACGCCGATCTTGGGCAGGGCGTAAAGAAAGACGTTCGGCGCGTCCTGCGCCAGTTTCGTCTGCAACTGGCCGATCAGGTCGAGCCGCTCGGCCTCGTCCGTCGCCTCGGTATAGGCCTTGTAGAGCGCCTTGTACTCGGGGCTGTCGTAGTTGAAGTAGTACTTGTCGCGGGCGTAGATATCCAGATCGCGCGCCTCGGTATGGCCGATGATCGTCGCCTCGTAATCCGCGTTGGTGAAGACCTGTTCCAGCCACTGCGGGAATTCGATCGGCACGAGGTTCACGTTCAGCCCGACCTCGGCCAGCATCGCCGCGATCACCTCGCCCCCGCGGCGCGAATAGGCCGGCGGCGGCAGCGTCATGGTGAAGGACGTGCCCGGCGCGATCCCGGCCTCGGCCAGCAGGGCGCGGGCTTTTTCGGGATCGTAGGGATAGGTGCCGGTCAGGTCGATGTAACCCGGATCGACGGGGGTGTAGTGCGAGCCCACAGGCACGCCATGGCCGGACGAGATCGCCTCGATCACCACATTGCGGTCGATGGCATGGGTCAGCGCCTGGCGGAAGCGCGGGTCGCTGAACGGCGCGCGGGCATTGTTCAGCGACATGACCACCTTGCCGGCGGTGGTGCCCACCTCGACATGCAGGTTCTGGTCGTCGCGGAAGCGGTTCAGCAGTTCGGGCGCCTGGAATTCGGCGAAGACGTCGATGTCGCCGGCCAGAACGGCGGCCGCCGCGGCCGAGGGATCCTGGATGAACTTGATCGTCACCTTGTCCACCCCGGCGGGCGTGCCCCAGTAGTCGGGGTTCTTTTCCATCTCCACCCGGTCGCCCTGCACCCAGCGGGTGAACCTGAACGGGCCGGTGCCGACGGGGTTGGTCTTGTTCGTCGCCGCGCTGTCGGGATGCACCATCACCGCATCGCCCCAGGCCATGCCGAAGAGGAAGGTCGACGAGGGGCGGTTCAGCGTGACCACCGCGGTCAGCGGGTCGGGGCATTCGGTGCTGGCGATGGGCGCGAACAGGCCCTTCTGGGCGTTGGTCGACTCGGGCGCCACCGCGCGTTCGTAGGAGAACTTGACCACCGAACAGTCGAAAGCCGCGCCATCGTGGAACTTGACGCCGTTGCGCAGCTTGAAGGTATAGGTCAGCGCGTCGTCCGACACCGTCCAGCTTTCGGCGAGGCCGGGCACGATGTCGCCGTTTTCCACGATGCGGACGAGGCCCTCGAACAGGTTCGAATAGGTCACGCGGCGGATGGCCGAGGCGGCCGCCACGGTCGGGTCGAGGCCCGGCGGTTCCAGCGCCTCGCCGACGGTCAGCGATGTCTGGGCCTGCCCGGCGGCGGTGCCGAGCGCAAGGACGCCCGCAAGGCAGGGCGCGATGATCCGGTGCATTCTACAATCTCCTTGTCCGTGGCGGACCTGCGGCAGGGATCTGGCGCGCGGTCCGGGTGGCGTTGTCAGGGGCGAAGGCCGGAATGCGGACCGAAACCCGCAGGCGTGGGCCGCAGAAGGCCGGGCGCGGCGATGGCCGCCGTGGGCCGGGTGCAAACCAGGATCATGCCTTCCTCGCTGTCGGTACGGGACCCGGGCCGTTCGCCCGTTCTGACGCGGGACCGGGGCCGGGATCCTGAGCGCGAACCTGTGATCCTGCCGCAAAGTTGTCAAGTAAATTTATGACTTTGCCGGTTGGCCGGGACGGGGCGGTAGCGCATGCGGGCGAGGCCCGGCAGAGTGCCGGTATTTCAAGGCATTGATCCTGTAGGGATTTCTTCCTCCCTGCCGCGCCCGGATGTGCCGGCCGGCATTCGCACCGCCGTTCTGACTGGCGAAGGCGCGTGCCTTCGCCATGGGCTAACCTTTCCGCTGCCCCGGCCGGGGGCCCAAAGCCCCCGGCCAGCGCCCGCCCCGCCCATGGCGGGCGCTTCTCGCCCGCCGGGGCAGGCGCTGGCCTGTCGGTTTTAGGGCGTCACGGTTTCCAATGGCACCGCCGCGCGACGGGCGGGGGAAACGCAATGCGTTTCCTTATCCCGCCCGGTCCGGCCGCAGGGCGAATGCAGATCCACCGCGGCGCGGAAAGGATGCCCGTTGCCTTCCGCGGCCCAACAACATCCGCCCGCCGCTAAAGATCCGTCACCGTCCCCTCGAACACCTCCGCGGCAAGGCCGAGCGTTTCCGACAGCGTGGGATGCGGGTGGATGGTCAGCGACAGATCCTCCGCCACCGCGCCCATCTCGATCGCCAGCACGGCTTCGGCGATCAGCTCGCCCGCGTTCGGCCCGCAGATGCCCGCGCCGAGGACACGCCCCGTATCGGGATCGAACAGCAGCTTCGTCACCCCCGCATCGCGCCCCATCGACAGCGCCCGGCCCGAGGCCGCCCAGGGAAAGGCCCCCTTCCTCACGGCAATTCCCTGCGCGCGGGCCTGCGTTTCCGTCAGCCCGGCCCAGGCGACCTCGGGGTCGGTATAGGCGACGGCGGGGATCACACGCGCGTCGAAGGCCGTCTTGTGGCCACAGGCGGCCTCGGCGGCGACCTTGCCTTCGTGCACCGCCTTGTGCGCCAGCATCGGCTGGCCCACCACATCGCCGATGGCGAAGATATGGGCCAGGTTGGTGCGCATCTGCCGGTCCACGGGGATGAAACCGCGGTCGTCCACCGCCACGCCCGCCGCGCCCGGGTCCACCTCCGCGCCATTGGGGCGGCGGCCCACGGCGGCCAGCACGCGGTCGAACACGGCGTCCTGCGGGCCATCGGGGCCGTCGAAGGCGACGCGCAGACCCTCGGCGCCCGGAGTCACGCCGGTCACGCGGGTGGACAGCAGGATGCGGTCATAGCGCGCGGCGATGCGGGCCATCAGGGGGGCCACGATGTCGCGGTCGGCGCCGGGGATGATCTGGTCCGTCATCTCGACCACCGTGACCCGGCTTCCGAGCGCATGATAGACCTGCGCCATTTCCAGCCCGATGATCCCGCCGCCAAGCACCAGCAGCCGGGCGGGCACATCCGCCAGATCCAGCGCGCCGGTGCTGTCCATGATGCGGGGATCGTCGGGCAGGAAGGGCAGGCGGAAGGGTTCCGACCCGGTGGCGACGACGGCCTGCGCGAAGGCGATGGTCTGGCCCTCCACCGCCACCGTGTGCGGCCCGGTAAAGCGGGCGGTGCCGCGCACCACTTGCACCTTGCGCCTGCGGGCCAGCGCCGCCAGCCCCCCGGTCAGCCGCCCGACCACGCCGGCCTTGTAGCCCCGGATCCCGTCCAGATCCACCTGCGGCGCGCCGAAACTCAGGCCATGGGCGCCCATGTCGGCGGCATCCTCGATCACCTTCGCCACATGCAAAAGCGCCTTCGAGGGGATGCAGCCCACGTTCAGGCACACCCCGCCGAGTGTTTCGCCCCGGTCCACCAGCACCACCTGCCGGCCCAGGTCCGCGGCGCGGAAGGCGGCCGTATAGCCGCCGGGGCCGCCGCCGATCACCAGCAGGTCGGCCTGCATCGCGCCCTCGGGCGGCGGGGCGGCGGCGGGGGCGGCTTCGGCGCCATCCAGCACCATCACCACATCGCCCCGGCTCACCCGGTCGCCAGGGCGCACCAGAACCTCGGCCACCACGCCCGCCCGGGGGGCGGGCACGTCCAGGGTCGCCTTGTCGCTTTCCAGCATCAGGATCGGCGTGTCCGCCGTCACCCGGTCGCCGGGGCGCACCAGGACCTCGACCACCGGCACATCGGAAAAGCTTCCGATGTCAGGGATTTCGACGTCGATCTTCATGCATCACCTTCAGAGTGCGATACGCCGGAAATCGGCGAGGATGGCGCCCAGGGCCCCGAGGAACCGCGCCGCCGCCACGCCATCGACCACCCGGTGATCCCAGGACAGCGACATGGGCAGGATCAGCCGGGGCTGGAAGGCCGCGCCGTCCCAGACCGGCTTCACCGCCGCCCGCGCCAGCCCCAGGATGGCGACCTCGGGCGCATTGATGATCGGGGTGAATCCGGTGCCGCCCACGCCGCCGAGCGAGGATATGGTGAAGCTCGCCCCCTGCATGTCCGCCGCCTTCAGCCGCCCGGCGCGGGCATCGGCGGCCAGCGCCGCCATTTCCCCGGCGATCTCGTAGATGCCCTTGCGGTCGGCCGCCTTGATGACCGGCACCACCAGCCCGTCGGGCGTGTCGGCGGCGACGCCGATGTTCCAGTATTGCTTCAGCACCAGCGCATCGCCGTCGAGCGAGGCGTTGAACGAAGGATAGGCCTTCAGCACCGCCACCGCCGCCTTGACCGCGAAGGGCAGGATCGACAGCTTCGTCCCGCCCTCGGCGTTCACCGTCTTGCGGAAAGATTCGAGTTCGGTGATGTCGGCCTCGTCGAAATTCGTCACATGCGGGATCACCAGCGCGTTGCGCGACAGCGCGGGGCCGGAGATGCGGCGGATGCGCGACAGCGGTTCGCGCGTGACGGGACCGAACTTGGCGTGGTCCACCTGCGGCCAGGCGGGCAGGCCGGCACCCACGCCACCCGTGGCGGGGGCAGCGGGGGCCGACAGGGCAGCCTTGACATGGGCCTGCACATCCTCGCGCGTGATCCGCCCGCGCGGCCCGGTGCCGGTGACGCGCGTCACCTCCACACCCAGTTCGCGCGCGAATTTCCGCACGGCGGGCGAGGCATGGGGCGGCAGGGTGCTGTCCTCCGGTGCGGGGGCCGGTGCCACTACGGGGGCGGCGGGTAGAGGAGCCGGCGCCGCGACGGGTGCGGGTTCGGCCGGGACGGGTGCGGGGGCCTCTGCCGCTTCCGCTTCCGCCGCCTCCAGCAGCATCAGCACGCTGCCCTCGCCCACCCGGTCGCCCGGTTTCACGCGGATCTCGGCCACCCGGCCCGGTTCCGTCGCCGGAATGTCCAGCGTCGCCTTGTCGCTTTCCAGCATCGCCACGGTCTGGTCGCGGGCCACCATGTCGCCCGGGGCGACGGTGATTTCCACCACCGGCACATCCTTGAAATCGCCGATGTCGGGTACGCGCAGTTCGATCAGGCGGGTCATCGCGGGCACCTCACAGCGTCCAGGGGGCGGGTTTGGCGGCATCCGCGCCAAGGGCGGCGCGGGCGCGGTCGTGCAGGTCCGCGTCGGCCCCACCGGCGCGCACCAGCGCGTCGATGGCGGCCAGCGCGATCGACTTGCGGTCCACCTCGAAGAAGGCGCGCAGCGCCGCGCGGCTGGCCGACCGCCCGAACCCGTCGGTGCCGAGCGTCACGAAGGGCGCGCGGATGTAGGGCGCGATCATCCCCGGCAGGGCGCGGACGTAATCGGTGGCCGCGACCACCGGGGCGTCACCGGCCAGCAGGGTTTCCACATGGCTTTGCCGGTTGGCGCGCGGGCCTTCCAGGCGGTTGAGCCGCTCCACCGCCTGCGCCTCGCGCGCAAGTTCGGAAAAGCTTGTAGCGCTAAGGACTTCGGTGGGAATGTTGAAGTCCTGCGCGAGCATGTCGGCGGCCGCCAGAACCTCGGTCAGGATCGTGCCCGCCCCCACCAGCCGCACCTGCGCCGCCCCCTCGCCCCGCACCCCGAGGCTGTACATCCCCCGCAGGATCCCGGCCTCGGTCCCTTCGGGCATGGTGGGTTGGGCGTAGACCTCGTTCATCACGGTGATGTAGTGGAATTCGTCCGCCTCTTCCTCGATCATCCGGCGCATGCCGTGGTCCATGATGACGGCGAGTTCATAGGCAAAGGCCGGATCCCAGGCGCGGCAGTTCGGCACCGCGGCGGCGGCAAGGTGGCTCGACCCGTCCTGATGCTGCAAGCCTTCGCCCGACAGCGTGGTGCGCCCGGCGGTGGCGCCGAACAGGAACCCCCGTGCGCGCTGGTCGGCGGCGGCCCAGATCAGGTCGCCCACGCGCTGGAAGCCGAACATCGAATAGTAGATGTAGACCGGCAGCACCGGCAGGCCGTGCACGGAATAGGATGTGGCGGCGGCGGTCCAGCTGGAGATCGCGCCCGCCTCGGTGATGCCTTCCTCGAGCAGCTGGCCGTCGCGGGTTTCCTTGTAGAACAGCATCGAGCCGGCGTCCTCGGGTTCGTACAATTGCCCCTGCGGCGCGTAGATGCCGATCTGGCGAAACAGGTTGTCCATGCCGAAGGTGCGCGCCTCGTCGGCGACGATGGGCACGATGCGGGGGCCGAAATCGCGGTCCTTCAGCAGGCTTCCCAGCATCCGCACCGCGGCGACGGTGGTCGACATCTCTTTCCCCTCGGCCTCCAGCGCGAATTTCGCGTAAGACGCGGGGGCGGGCACGGCCAGCCGCCTGGCCTGCGGCGCACGGGGGGCGCGTTCGGGCAGGTAGCCGCCAAGGGCGGCGCGGCGGTCGTGCAGATAGCGCATCTCGCGGCTGTCGGCGGCGGGTTTGTAGAAGTTCAGTTCCGCCAGGTCGCGTTCGCTCAGCGGCAGGTCGAACCGGTCGCGGAAGGCCACCAGCGCCTCCATGTCGAGCTTTTTCGCCTGATGCGCGGTCATCCGGCTTTCGCCCGCGCCGCCCATGCCGTAGCCCTTCTTGGTCTTGGCGAGGATCACCGTGGGCCGGCCCTTGTGCGCCTTGGCGGCGGCGAAGGCCGCGTGCAGCTTGCGGAAATCATGCCCGCCGCGTTTCAGCGCGTTGATTTCCGCATCGGTCAGATGCGCCACCAGATCGCGCGTCGCCGGGTCGCGGTCGAAGAACTTCTGCCGGTTGTAGTCGCCATCCTTGGACCCGAGGTTCTGGTATTCGCCATCCACCGTTTCCGCGAAGCGGCGCAGCAGCGTCAGGTTCTTGTCGCGCGCGAAGAGCCCGTCCCATTCGCTGCCCCAGAGCACCTTGATCACGTTCCAGCCCGCGCCGATGAACAGCGCCTCAAGCTCCTGGATGATCTGCCCGTTGCCGCGCACCGGGCCGTCGAGCCGTTGCAGGTTGCAGTTGACGATGAAGGTGAGGTTGTCGAGCCCCTCGCGCGCGGCGAGCGTCAGGCCGCCGATGGATTCGGGCTCGTCCATCTCGCCGTCGCCGAACACGCCCCAGACATGGCGCCCGGCGGTGTCGGCAAGGCCGCGATGTTCCAGATAGCGCATGTAGCGCGCCTGATAGACCGCGCTCATCGGGCCGATGCCCATGGATCCGGTGGGAAACTGCCAGAAATCCGGCATCAGCCAGGGGTGCGGGTAGGAACAGAGACCGCCCCCTTTGGTTTCCTGCCGGTAGTTGGCCAGTTGGCCCTCGGTCAGCCGGCCTTCCAGATAGGCGCGGGCATAGACGCCGGGGGCGGAATGGGGCTGGAAATAGACCAGATCGCCGCCGAAATCGGCGGTGCGGGCGCGGAAGAAATGGTTGAAGCCGGTTTCGAAGATTTCCGCCGCGCTGGCGTAGCTTGCGATATGGCCGCCGAGTTCGCCGTAGGCCTTGTTCGCCCGCACCACCATCGCCAGCGCGTTCCAGCGCATGATCGAGGTCAGCCGTTCCTCAAGATCCAGATCGCCGGGGTAGGGGCCCTGCTGCGCCACCGGAATCGTGTTGCGGTAGGACGAAAACGGCTGCCCGCTGGTGAACACGCCCGACCGGCGCGCGGTTTCCTCCAGCTGCCGCAACAGGAACTGCGCCCGCGCGCCGCCCGCCGTTTCGGTGACGGCGGTCAGCGCCTCGATCCATTCGCGGGTTTCCTGCGGGTCGGTGTCATGCGTGGTCACGGGCGGTCCTCCGGCTGGCCTTGGCCCATTCATAGCCGGGCCGGCGAAGCAGGTGGTGCCGAGTTGACAGGGCGCGCGCGTCCTGCGCAGCATTCCGTGCCGATTGTGGAAAGGATCACAGCACATCATGCCGCAACGCCCCATCGACGCCATCGACCGCCGAATCCTGCGCGAATTGCAGGATCATGCCAAGCTGACCAACGTGGAACTCGCCGCCCGCGTGGGCCTGTCGCCCTCGCCCTGCCTGTCGCGGGTGCGGGCGCTGGAAGGCGACGGCGTGATCGCGGGCTATGTGGCGCTGGTGCGGCCCGAAACACTGGGCCTCGGGATCAGCGTGTTCATCCAGATCGCGCTGGAACGGCAGGTGGAACGCGCGCTGGAAACGTTCGAGACCCGGATGGCGCAATACCCCGAGGTGATGGAATGCTACCTGATGACGGGGGACAGCGACTATCTGATCCGTGTCGTGGTGCGCGACATGGCGGCGCTGGAGCGGTTCATCGTCCAGCAGCTGTCGAAGATCCCGGGGGTGGCGAATATCAAGTCGAGTTTTGCGCTCAAGCAGGTGAAGTACAAGACGGCCTTGCCGTTGGAGGGGTAGGGCCGGTGGATATGGCGGCGCCGGGGCGCTGCCCCGGACCCCGGAGTATTTTTGGCAAGATGAAGCGGATCAGGCGAGGAGGATGAGCACGGCGGCGCCCGCGGCGACGGCGGCGGCGGAGGTGCCGGCGAGGGGCAGCCAGTAGGCGCGGGGGCCGGCGGCGGCGGCGAGCAGCAGGCGGCCGGCCGCATTGGCGGCCAGCGCCGCCAGCACGGCGAGGCCGATCAGGTCGAGCCCCACGGCGGCGTCGGTCTGGCGCAGGGCGCTGAGCACGGCGACATCGGCGTCGAAACTGCCCGCCAGCGCCGCGCTGGCCAGCAGGCTCGCCGCGCCGAAACGGGCGACGGCGGCGGCCGAAAGGGTGGAGACGAGCGCGAAGAGCGCGGCGAAGCCCAGAAGCGCGGGCAGTTCGAACGGGTTGCGCGCGGCGGCGGCGCCTTCGGGCGGGGGATCGGCCCGGCGCAGCAGCAAAAGGCCGCCGAGCCCGAACACCGCCGCCCCGGCAAGGGCCGCGGGCGCGGCGGCGGCCAGCACCGCCGGACGCAGAAGCGCCGCCACCGCCAGCACCCGCAGGACAGAGACCACCGCGGCCAGCGCCGCCGCCCCCGCGAGCTGCCGCCCCGCGTCCGTTTCGCGGGCGCGCCGCGCGAAGGCCAGCGTCACCGCGGTCGAGGACACCAGCGCGCCGGCCAGCGCGCTGACCACGATGCCGCGCGTCGGCCCCAGCACCCGCACGGCGACATAGCCCGCATAGGAAATCGCCGCCACCAGCACGGTGAACAGCCAGACCTCGTGCGGGTTGAACCCGCCCCAGGGGTCGAGCGCGCGGTCGGGCAGCAGCGGCAGCACGATCGCCGTCATCGCCGCCAGCACCACGGCCGAGCGCAGTTCCACCCAGGTCAGCCGGCGCAGCAGGCCGTGCAGCATCTCGCGCCCCGCCAGAACGGCGGCCAGCGCCGCGCCGCCGGCCGCCGCCGCCGTCCGGTCGCCCGCCACCGCCAGCGCGCCGAGGGCGAAGACCAGCAGCGCCGCCACCGTCGCGGTGACGCTGAAGCTGCCTTCGTGCGCGGCCTCCTGCGCCCCGAACCATGCAAAGACCGCGGCAAAGCCCAGAAGCCCCGCGGCCAGCAGCAGGGGGGCGCCGAACGCCTCTGCCAGCGCGGCCATGACGCCGCCCAGAAGCCCGGCGATGCCGAAGGTGCGGATGCCGGCGGTGCGGCTGCCCGCCGGGTCGTCGCGGTCCCGCCAGCCGCGTTCGAGCCCGACCAGAAGCCCGATCGCCAGCGCCAGCCCCAGATCCAGGATCAGGTCGTCCACGTTTTCCCCCGGCGCCGCCTGTGGCGCAGGATGCGCCGGCCCGCCCGGCATGGCAAGGATGTGACCCCGGCGCCGCGCAATCATGTTGCCAATCCGGCCGCCATTCCCGATTGTCGGCGCCACCGACGGAGAATCGCGGCTGCCCCGTTCAACCGTCGGAAAACTGCCCGTTGCTGGAGATGCCGATGTCGTTTTGGAAACAGGCCGTGCTTGTCCTGGCCATCGCCCTGGCCGGGTTCGTGGCCTGGGCGCTGTGGATCCCGTCGGCCGGGCCGGTGCTGGCGCGGTGGGGGCTCGACGGTGTTCTGGCGCGGTTCGGGGTGGAACATGCCGCGGCCCCGCAACAGGGCGGGTGGGGCGCGCCCTCGGCGGCGATGGTGCGCGCCGAACCCGCGCGCGCGGTGCCGCTGACCGACCGCGTGGCGGCCATCGGTTCGGCCCGCCCGGTGCGCGCGGTGGCGCTGGCGCCCGAGGTGTCGGGCCAGATCGCGGACCTGCCGGTGGCCTCGGGCCAGCATGTCGCGGCGGGCACGGTGATCGTGCGGCTGGAAAGTGCCGCGCAGCAGATCGCCGCCGACCGCGCCGCGCTGATGCTGGAGGACGCGCGCGCCACCGCCGAGCGGCTGCGCCGGCTGCGCGCCACGGGTGCTGCGACCGACCTTCAGGCGCAGGAGGCCGAACTGGGGTTGCGGGCGGCGGAACTGTCGCTGCGCGAGGCCGAATTCGCGCTGTCGCAGCGGCAGGTGGTGGCGCCGATTTCCGGCTGGGTCGGGATCCTGTCGGTGGAACCGGGGGATCTGGTGTCGGCGGGGACGGAACTGACCACCATCGACGACCGGTCCAGCCTGATCGTGGATTTCCGCGTGCCCGAACGGGTGGTGGGCCGGCTGGCGGTGGGCGACGGCGTGCAGGCCAGCCCGCTGGCCCGCGCGGGGCAGGGCCTGCCCGCCCGCGTCAGCGCCATCGACAACCGCGTGGACGAGGCCAGCCGCACCCTGCGCGTGCAGGCGGCGCTGGCCAATGCCGATGACAGCCTGCGCCCCGGCATGGCCTTTGCCATCGCCATCGACCTGCCGGCCGACAGCTATCCGGCGGTCGATCCGCTGGCGATTCAGTGGTCGGGCGACGGGTCCTTCGTCTGGCTGGTGCGCGAGGGCAAGGCCGCGCAGCTGCCGGTGCGCATCGTGCAGCGCAATGCCGACGCGGTGCTGATCGAGGCCGATCTGGCCCCCGGCGATCTGGTGGTGACCGAGGGCGTGCAGGCGCTGCGCCCCGGCGCGCCGGTGACGGTCGCGCCCGAAAACGGCGCCGCCGCGGGGCTGACGCAGGCCGCGGTGCCTGCGTCGCGGGGCTGACCGATGCGCCCCGACGCCGAACAGATCGCATCCTCGGGCACCGCGCTGTTCGTGCGCCGCCCGATCCTCGCCTTCGTGCTGAACGTGCTGATCGTGCTGGCGGGGCTCGCCGGGCTTTACGGCGCGGAAATCCGCGAACTGCCCGATGTGGACCGGCCGGTGATCACCGTCACCACCACCTTCACCGGCGCGGGGCCCGAAACCATCGACCGCGAGGTCACGGCCCGGATCGAGGGCGCGGCGGGCCGCATCGCCGGGGTCAAGGCGATCGCGTCCAGTTCGCGGTTCGGGCGCAGCCAGGTGACGGTCGAATTCAGCGACAAGACCGACCTCGACGTCGCCGCCAGCGACATGCGCGATGCGATCTCGCGCATCCGCAACGACCTGCCCGACGATATCGAAGAGCCCCGCATCGTCAAGGCCGACGCCAATGCCGACGCGGTGATGCGGCTTGCCGTCACCTCGGGCCGGCGCAACGCGCAGGACCTGACGACGCTGGTCGAGGATCTGGTGACGGACCGGCTTCTGGCGGCCGAGGGGGTGGCGGATCTTCAGATCTACGGCGACCGCGAACAGATCTTCCGCGTGGACGTGGACCAGATGCAGATGGCCAGCCGCGGCCTGACGCTGGCCGACCTGCGCCGCACGCTGGCCAATGTCGCCTTCGACGCGCCCGCCGGCGCGATCAGTTCCGACCGGCAGAGCATCCAGGTCCGCACCACCGCGACGGTGAACACGCCCGAGGCGTTCGAGGCGCTGGTGGTCGCGGGCAATGTGCGGCTCGGCGATGTGGCGAAGGTCACGCTCGGCCCCGACAGCGGCAGTTCGATGCTGCGCGCCGACGGCGTGACGGGGATCGGCCTCGGCATCATCCGGCAGGCGCAGAGCAACACGCTGGAAATCAGCGCCGCGGTGCGCGCGGTGGTCGCGGAACTGCAACCCATCCTGCCGCCGGATGTGAAGCTTTACGTCACCAGCGACGACGCCAATTTCATCAAGGGCGCGATCCACGAGGTGCAGATCACGCTGGTGCTGGCGGTGCTGATCGTGGTGGCGGTGATCTATGTGTTCCTGCGCGACCTGCGCGCGACGCTGATCCCGGCGCTGGCGATGCCGGTGGCGCTGATCGGCACGCTGGCGGCGATCTGGATCGTGGGCTTTTCCATCAACATCCTGACGCTTCTGGCGCTGGTGCTGGCGACGGGGATGGTGGTGGACGACGCCATCGTGGTGCTGGAAAACATCGTCCGGCGCCGGGCGATGGGGCTGGGGCCGCGGGCGGCGGCGGTTCTGGGCACGCGGCAGGTGTTCTTTGCGGTGCTGGCCACCACCTCGACGCTGGCGGCGGTGTTCATCCCGCTGTCGTTCCTGCCCGGGCAGACGGGGGGGCTGTTCCGCGAATTCGGCTTCACGCTGGCGATCGCGGTGGTGCTGTCGTCGATCACGGCGCTGACGCTCTGCCCGGTGCTGGCCAGCCGCCTGCTGCGCGGGGTGGATGCCGCGGCGGTGGGGGCGCCGAAGGGGCCGGTGGCCTGGCTGGGCGACCGGCTGGTGGCGGCCTATGCGGTCACGCTGCGCGCGGCGCTGGCCGCGCCGCTGGTGGTGGTGGCGATCGCCGCCGCCTTCGCCATGGCGGCGGTGCTGCTGTTCGGGGCCATCCGGCAGGAACTGACCCCGCCCGAGGACCGGGCGCTTGCGCTTTTGTCGGTGCAGGCGCCGCAGGGGGTGGCGCTGGACTATACCGACGCCAGGATGCGCGAGATCGAGGATACGCTGACGCCCCTGCGCGCCAGCGGCGACGTGCGCAGCATGTTCACCATCGTCGGATCCGGCGGGCGCGACAACCGCGGCTTCATCGTCCTGACGCTCGCCCCGTGGGAGGAACGCGACCGCAGCCAGCAGGACATCGTGGCAGAGATCGAGCGCCGCATCGCCGCCGTCATCGGCGTGCGGGTGTTCGCGATCCAGTCGAACTCGCTCGGCATCCGCGGCGCGGGGCAGGGGCTGACCTTCGCGCTGGTGGGCGACGACTACGCGCGGCTGGCGGCAGAGGCCGAGGCGCTGGCGGCAGAGATGGAAAAGGATCCCGCCTACGGGCTGGTGCGCCTCGGGTATGAAACCACGCAGCCGCAGCTGTTCATCGAGGTCGACCGCGCCCGCGCCGCCGATCTGGGCGTCGACATCGACGGGCTGGGAGAGGCGATGCAGGCGGTGCTCGACGGCCGCAGCGTGGGCACCGTTTTTGTCGGCGACCGCAGTTTCGACATCAAGATGGTCTCGACCCGCGACCCGGTGAACGACCCCGGCGATCTGGAACGTGTCTTTGCCCGCACCGCCGACGGCCAGATGGTGCCGGTGTCGAGCTTCGTGCGCCTGTCCGAACGCGCGGTGGCCCCGGAACTGGCGCGCGAGGCGCAGATGCAGTCGGTGTCGATCTCGGCGGGGCTTTCGGCCGACCTGTCGCTCGGCGATGCGCTGGCGGGGGTCGAACGGATGGCCGCCGACATCCTGCCGCCCGAAACCCGCATCGTGCCGCTGGCCGAGGCCGCGATGATGAACGAGACCTCGAGCGGGCTGGCGCTGACCTTCGGTTTCGCGGTGCTGGTGGTGCTGCTGGTGCTGGCGGCGCAGTTCGAAAGCTTCGTTTCCGCCGTGGTGGTGATGGCGACGGTGCCCCTCGGCCTTGCCTGCGCGATCTTCGCGCTGTTGCTGACGGGGGGCAGCCTGAACGTCTATTCGCAGATCGGGCTGGTGCTGCTGGTGGGGATCATGGCCAAGAACGGCATCCTGATCGTGGAATTCGCCAACCAGTTGCGCGATTCCGGCGCCGATGTGCGCCGCGCGATCGAGGAGGCGTCGGTCATCCGGCTGCGGCCGGTGATGATGACGATGGTCTCGACCGTGCTGGGGGGCGTGCCGCTGGTGCTGTCGGCGGGGGCCGGGGCAGAGGCGCGGGCGGTTCTGGGCTGGATCATCGTCGGCGGCCTCGGCCTCGCCACGATGGCGACGCTCTACCTCACGCCGGTGGCCTATCTGCTGCTGGCGGGCTTTTCCAAGCCCCGCGCGGCGGAAGAGGCGCGGCTGGTGCAGGAACTGCGCGCGGCGGATGCCGTCAGCGGGGTGTGACGGGGCGGCGGGAAAGAAAAATTTTCGGACGGAACTTTTCCTGCGACGGCCGGGTTGGTGCATGCCTGCCCATTATTCCCGGCATCCCCGCCCCCGCCCGGCCCGGCGGTGGCGCGACGCTCGCCCTTCCCGTAGGTCGGGGCTTGCCCCGGCTCCTCCTCATTCGTCGCGGTCCGCCGCCGCCGGG
The DNA here is from genome assembly GCF_031432425.1 of Ruixingdingia sedimenti. Classification (NCBI taxonomy): domain Bacteria; kingdom Pseudomonadati; phylum Pseudomonadota; class Alphaproteobacteria; order Rhodobacterales; family Paracoccaceae; genus Ruixingdingia; species Ruixingdingia sedimenti. Next base: position 114,178 of record NZ_JAVKPH010000002.1, read on the forward strand.
CCGGTCGGGTCATGGCGGGCGAAGTCGCGGCGGGCCTCGGCGAAATCCATCAGCCGCACCTCGACATTGGCATTGACCGAACCGGGCTCGAAATCCCCGTTCAGGCCGCGCCTGCCCGCGGGCAGCCCGGTCAGCAGCGCGATCGCCTGATCCACATGGCCGATGGCATGGATGTGGAACTGCCCCTCGGCCACCGCTGCCACCACATCGGCGCGCAGCATCAGGTTTTCCACGTTCTGCCGCGGGATCAGCACGCCCTGCCGCCCGGTCAGCCCCTGCGCGCGGCAGGTGTCGAAAAAGCCCTCGATCTTTTCGTTGATGCCGCCCACGGGCTGCACCTCGCCCATCTGGTTGATCGACCCCGTGACCGCCAGCGCCTGGCTGAGCGGCACCTGCGCCAGCGCCGACAGCAGCGCGCAAAGCTCCGCGACCGAGGCGCTGTCGCCCTCGACCCCGCCATAGCTCTGCTCGAACCCGAGGCTCGCCCAGAGCGACAGCGGCATGTCGGGCGCATAGCGGGTGACGAGGAAGGCGGTCAGGATCATCACCGCCTTGGAATGGATCGGCCCGCCCATCTTCACTTCGCGCTCGATGTCCACCACCTGGCCCGCGCCCATGCGCACGCGCGCGGTGATGCGGGCGGGCCAGCCGAAGGCGCGGGCGCCGAGCTGCGCCACGGTCAGCCCGTTGACCTGCCCCATCACGCTGCCGCGGGTGGAGATCAGGATGGTGCCGCGCGCGATCATTTCCTGCATGCGTTCGCGCACCAGATCGGCGCGGCGTTCGGCGGCGGCCTCTGCGCCCGTGACCTCGGCTTCCGTCACCGTCGCCGCGCCGCCCCTGGCGGCAAGATGGTCGGCCTCGCGCAGGATGTCCCAGATCGCGTTGACGCGCAGCGACAGCTTGCGCTGGTCGCCCGCATGGCGGCTGGCGGCGTCGACCAGCGCCGCCACGCCCCCGGCGGTGACGGGGCGCAGCCCCTCGCGCGCGGCGACGCTGGCCACCAGCCGGGCGAAGGCGTCGATGGCGGCGGGCGTGCGGTCCATCTCGTCGCTGAATTCCGCCGCCACCCCGAACAATTCGCCGAAATCGGGGTCGAACGCCTCCAGCAGCCGCAGCAGCCGCCGGTCGCCCACCAGCACCACCCGCAGGTCGAGCGGGATCGGATCGGGTTCCAGCGTCGTGGTCGTGGTCAGGCCGAGCCGTTCGGCGGCGGTGATGACATGGATCGCGCGGGTTTCCAGACAGCGTTTCAGCGCATCCCAGGCCAGCGGTTCGGCCAGCACGCGCGCGGCGTCCAGCACCAGAAAGCCGCCGTTGGCACGGTGCAGCGCGCCGGGGCGGATCAGGGTGAAATCCGTCACCAGCGTGCCCATGGTCGAGATATGGTCGATCCGCCCGGTCAGGTTCGACAGCGTGGGCAGGGTCTCGTGCACCACCGGCGCGCCTTCGGTGATATCGGCGGGCCGGCAGATCATCACGTTCACGGCATAGCGGTGAAAGCGCAGGTCGTCCTGCAGGCGCACGGCGGCCATGGGAAAGGCGCCGTCGCCCTCGCGCTGGCCCGCCTGCAGGAACAGTTCGGCATTGTCGATCAGGTCGCGGTGCAGGTCGGCGAAATAATCCTCCAGCACCGCGACGCCCCGGAATGCCTCGATCACGCGGTCGAGCCCGGCTTCGACCGCGTTCTGCGCCATGTCGGCATTGAGCCGCGCGACCGCGGCGCGGTGGTCCTTCTGCAACCGGGGGACGGATTTCAGGAACGCCTCCAGATCGCGTTCGGTGGCGGCGACCTTGGCCTGAATGTCGGCCTGTTCGGCCTCGGGCAGGCGGGCGATGGTTTCGGGTTTCAGCACCTCGCCGTCCTTCATCGGCGCCAATGCGAAGCCCATCGGCGTGCGCAGGATCGCCACGCCCCGGTCATGCGCGGTGCGCCCGAGTGCTGCGAAGGCGGCCTCCTGCTGGCCGCCGAACTGTTCCTCGATCGCGGCGCGGCGGCGCTGGTAATCCTCGGATTCGAAGAGCGCCGGAATGTCGTTGGCCAGATCGTCCACCAGTTCCTGCATGGCCAGCTTCAGCCGCTGTCCCGCGCCGCGCGGCAGGTGCAGCGCGCGGGGCCGTTCGGGGGCGTCGAAATTGTGGACATAGACCCAATCGGTCGGCGCGGGGCGGCGGGCGGCCTCCTGCGTCAGCAGGTCCATCACCGCGCTGTGCCGCCCGGTGCCCTCGGGCCCGTGGACGAAGAGGTTGAACCGCTTGTGCCCGATGCCCGCCGACAGAAGGATCGCCTCGACCGCGCGGTCCTGCCCGATCAGGTGGTCGAGAGGGGCGAGCGTCGCCGTCGTCTCGAACCCGAGCGTCGCGGGGTCGAGACGCGCGCGCAGGGCGGTGGCGGGCAGGGCGGTGGTGGCGGGCTGGGGGTCGGTCACGGCGGCGGTCCTCATCTGTGACGCTGCCAGCGTGGGCCAGTCGGTGCGCCCGTGCAACCCCCCGAAACGGCGCGGACGGCGGGGGCTCAGGGTTCGGCGGGCCAGAACGCCGCCGGATCGGGCCCCGCCGGCAGCGGGCGCAGCCGGGTGCCGTCCAGCGCGATATCGGCCAGCGTGCTGCGGTTGAGGTTGTCGAGGAAGGCGCGTTCCGCCGCCGCCAGCCGCGCGCGCAGCCCGCAGCAGGCGCCGATGGTGCAGTTGCCGCCATCGGGGCTGAAACATTCGACGAGGGGCTGGCCCTCTTCCAGCACGCGCACCACATCGCCGAGCCGGATCTGGTCGGCCGGCCGCGCCAGCACCGCCCCGCCCGCATGGCCGCGCCGCGTGCTGACGATGCCCGCCGTGGCCAGCCGCCCCATGATCTTGATCAGGTGGTTGCGCGACAGGCCGAAGAAATCGGCCAGTTCCGCGGTGGAAAAGGCGCGTTCGGGGTCGGCGGCCATGCGCATCAGCGCACGCAGCCCGTAATCGGTGAAACTCGTCAGACGCATGCAGGTACGGAACCGGGTGAAAATCGCGGGTGGTCCATCCTATATTTGTCCACTAGGTTGCGCCGCAAGCCGACATGACGCCGCAACCCCGGGTTTCGCCATGCCCTTTTCCACCGGCTCCGGTATCCCGGGCCCCCATCTCCCGGTTCCCGGTGCCCCCGGCCATTGCGCGCCGGGCCGTATCTACCTGCTGTCCCTCCACCTGTCTGGCGAAGGCGCGTGCCTTCGCCACGGCGATGCAGATCGCGTTGCCCCGGCCGGGGGCCCCAAGCCCCCGGCCAGCGCCCGCCCCGCCCATGGCGGGCGCTACTCGCCCGCCGGGGCAGGCGCTGGCCTACCTATTATTCCTGGCATTACCGCCCCTGCGGCACCGTCGCGCCGCGGGCGGGGGAAACGCGATGCGTTTCCTGTCCCCGCCCGGGCCGAAGGGCGCCACGCGTGCCCGCCCGCCCTATTCCAGCCCCTCGCGCAGAAGCCCCGCCATGCGGGCCAGTTCCCCGGCGGGGGGCGGGGGCGGGGCGGTGAAGCCGTCGATCCCGTCGCGCAGGTAGGCGGCCGAGGTCAGGTCGTGGCGGTGATGCAGCGGGATCAGATGCGCATGGGCATGGGGCACATGGATGCCGACGAAGGCCATCCCCACCCGGTCCACCCCGCAGACCGCCTTCATCCGCCGGGCAAGCCGCTGCGCCACCGCCATCACCGCGGCGGCGGTATCGGGGTCCATGTCCTCGAACCCCTCGTGATGGGCGCGGGGGATCACCAGCGCATGGCCCGCGCGCACCGGATGCAGGTCGAGAAAGGCCAGCACGCGGTCGTCCTCGTAGAGCTTGTGGGCGGGCAGGCTGCCCTCTGCGATGCGGCAAAAGATGCATCTGTCAGTCATGTCGGCTTCTTCCCGATGCGGCGGGCGATGGTGCGGCGGCGGGGCGGCGGGGTCAAGGCCGGGCGGCGCGGGGGGGCGCGCGGATGACGGTGACGCGGCGCGAAAGGCTGCACCGGGGGCTGCGCGCGCTCGGGCCGGCGGTGGGGCATACGCGGCCCCGGGATGTGGTCTGGATGGTCGTGGGGGCGGGCGTGGGGCTGCTGATCTGCGCCGCGCTCTTGCCGCTCGGGCAGGATCTGGCGCGGGGGCTGATCATGGTCGCGCCGATGGGGGCCACGGCGGTATTGCTGTTCGCGACGCCCAACAGCCCGCTGGCGCAGCCCTGGTCGGCGGTGGTGGGCAATGGCGTGGCGGCGCTGGTGGGGGTCGCGGTGCTGCGATGGGTGCCCGATCCGCGCGCGGCGGCGGCGCTGGCCCCGGCGGGGGCGATCCTCGCCATGCTGCTGATGCGCGCGCTGCACCCGCCCGGGGGCGCGGTGGCGCTGACCGCGGTGCTGAGCCCCGAACTGGGCCAGACGCTCGGCTTCGGTTTCGTGCTGGCGCCGGTGATGGCGGGCACGGCGATGCTGGTGGCGGTGGCGGTGCTGTGGCACCGGCTGTCGGGCCGGGTCTATCCCTTCCGCCAGCCCGACCCACCCGGCCGCCACGGCACCGCCGATCCCGCGCCCGAGGTGCGGCTCGGGCTCGACAGCGGCACGCTCGGCGCGATCCTGGACGAGTTGCGCCAGTCCGCCAACCTGGGCGTCGCCGACCTTGCGCGGCTGATCGGGGCGGCGGAACAGGCGGCGGCGGCGCATGGGCTCAACCGCATGGTCTGCGGCGAATTCATGTCGCGCGATCTGGTGGTGCTGACCCCCGACGCGCCGGTGTCCGAGGCCGCGGTGCTGTTCGCGCGCCACGGGTTCAGCTCGCTGCCGGTGGTGGGGCCGGGCGGGGTGCTGGAGGGGGTGATCTTCCAGCTCGACCTGATCCGCCACGATCTGGACGAGGGGCTGCGCGCGGCCGAGGTGATGACGACCGACCTGCCGCAGGTGAAGGCCGACACGCCGGCGGGCGCGCTGCTGCCGCTGCTGGCCGATGGCGGGGACGAGGCGATCCCGGTGATGGAGGGGCCGCGGATCGTGGGCATCGTCACCCGGACGGATCTTCTGTCGGCGCTGGCCCGGGCCCTGGCGCGGGGGTAGGGCGAAAAATCTTCGTCCGAAAATTTTTCTGGTGGCCACAGCGATTCAGATCGTGTTGCCCCGGCCAGCGCCCGCCCCGCCCATGGCGGGTGGGGCCGAACGCCGGCCGGCCGCAGGACGGGGCTTGCCCCGCCCCCGGGACCGCGACTCGGGTTTCCGGGGCGTTTCCCGCGCCCTGCGAACGTTTCTTTCGTGCCCCGGCCACGCCGCGGAAGGACATGTCGAAATCGCCCGATCCGGCAACAAGATCAAAAGCCTGTTCTGCCGCATTTGGCGCATGATACACTTCACCGCAAGGGCGGCACGGCGAAGGGAGGGCCGGGCATTGCACTACACCAGTTTCCTGTCGGCAGAGCCGATCGACCATCTGCCGCGCGCGCTGGACGAATTGCGCCGCATCGGCTTCGGCCTCTGCGGGGTCGAGATGGCGCCGGAGCGGCAGGGGCCTGCGCGCGTCCGCATCATGTTTCACCCGCAGGGCGTGATCGCGCCCGAAACCTTCCTCGCGCGCGTCGCGCGGATCCCGGGGGTGGATGCGCTGGAGGGCGGGCTGGCCGGGCCCTGATCCGGCCGCGATACGGGAGGAGATGCCGATGGACGACGACGCCCACGATCTGCCGCCGCTGAGGCTCACGGTGCCGGAGCCGGAGGTCCGCCCCGGCGGGCGGCCCGATTTCAGCCATGTCGCCATCCCCCGCGCGGGCGCGGTGCGCCGGCCAGAGGTCGACGCCGACCCGGAATCGATCCGCGACCTGGCCTTCACCATCATCCGGGTGCTGAACCGCGACGGCGAGGCGGTGGGGCCCTGGGCCGAGGGGCTGGACCTGTCGGACGACGACCTGCGCGCGGGCCTGCGGCACATGATGCTGCTGCGGGCCTATGACGCGCGGATGCTGATGGCGCAGCGCCAGCAGAAGACCAGCTTCTACATGCAGCATCTGGGGGAAGAGGCGGTGTCCTGCGCCTTCCGCCGCGCGCTGCGCCCGGGCGACATGAACTTTCCGACCTACCGGCAGGCGGGGCTGCTGATCGCGGGGGGCTATCCGCTCAAGCTGATGATGAACCAGGTCTATTCCAATGCCGAGGATCCGGTGCACGGCCGCCAGCTGCCGGTGTGCTATTCCTCGCGCGACCAGGGGTTCTTCTCGATCTCGGGCAACCTTGCGACGCAGTATATTCAGGCGGTGGGATGGGCGATGGCCTCGGCCATTTCCGGCGACCGGCGGATCGCGGCAGGCTGGATCGGCGACGGGTCCACGGCGGAAAGCGATTTCCACGCGGCGCTGGTGTTCGCCTCGACCTACAAGGCGCCGGTGGTGCTGAACATCGTCAACAACCAGTGGGCGATCTCCACCTTCCAGGGCATCGCCCGGGGCGGATCGGGCACCTTCGCCGCGCGCGGCCACGGCTTCGGCATCCCGGCGCTGCGGGTGGACGGCAACGACTACCTCGCCGTGCTGGCGGCGGCGAAATGGGCGGCGGCGCGGGCGCGGCGGAACCTCGGGCCGACGCTGATCGAATATGTCACCTACCGGGTGGGCGGGCATTCCACCTCGGACGATCCGTCCGCCTACCGCCCGGCAGAGGAAAGCAACGCCTGGCCCCTGGGCGATCCGATCCTGCGGATGAAGAACCACCTGATCGCGCGCGGCCTCTGGTCCGAGGACCGCCACACCCAGGCCGAGGCGGAGGTCATGGCCGAAATCACCACCACCCAGAAAGAGGCGGAGGCGATCGGCACCCTGCACCAGGGCCTGCGCCCGTCCCCGAGCGACATGTTCGAGGATGTCTATGCCGAAATGCCGCCGCATCTGTTGCGGCAGCGCCAGGAGGCGGGGTTCTGACATGGCACGCATGACGATGGTCGAGGCGATCCGCGACGCGCTCGATGTGGCGATGGGGGCGGACGAACGCGTGGTGGTCTTCGGCGAGGACGTGGGCTATTTCGGCGGCGTCTTCCGCTGCACCGCGGGGTTGCAGGCGAAATACGGCAAGGCGCGCTGTTTCGACACGCCGATCAACGAATCCGGCATCGTGGGGGCGGGGATCGGCATGGCCGCCTATGGGTTGCGCCCGGTGGTGGAAATCCAGTTCGCCGACTACATGTACCCCGCCTACGACCAGATCGTGTCAGAGGCCGCGCGGCTGCGCTATCGGTCGGCGGGCGAGTTCACCTGCCCGATCGTGATCCGCATGCCCACCGGCGGCGGCATCTTCGGCGGCCAGACCCATTCCCAGAGCCCCGAGGCGCTGTTCACCCATGTGACCGGGCTCAAGGTCGTGGTGCCCTCGAACCCGGTCGATGCCAAGGGGCTGTTGCTGGCGGCCATCGCCGACCCGGACCCGGTGGTGTTTCTCGAACCCAAGCGGCTTTACAACGGGCCCTTCGACGGCCACCACGACCGGCCGGTGACGGCGTGGAAATCGCATGACCTGGGCGAGGTGGCCGAGGGGCATTATACCGTTCCCCTGGGCCGGGCCGCGGTGCGCCGTGCGGGGCGGGCGGCGACGGTGCTGACCTATGGCACGATGGTCCATGTGGCCCTTGCGGCGGCAGAGGAAACCGGCGTGGACGCCGAGGTGATCGACCTGCGCACGCTGCTGCCGCTGGACCTCGACACCGTGGTGGCCTCGGTGAAAAAGACCGGACGGTGTCTTGTGCTGCACGAGGCGACGCTGACTTCGGGCTATGGCGCGGAACTGGCGGCGCTGGTGCAGGCGGAATGCTTTTACCATCTGGAGGCGCCGATCCGCCGCGTGGCGGGCTGGGACACGCCCTATCCGCATGTCCATGAATGGAGCTATTTCCCCGGCCCCGCCCGTGTGGGCGAGGCCCTGCGCGCATTGACGGAGGTCTGACATGGGCATCCATTCGATCCGCATGCCCGACATCGGCGAAGGCATCGCCGAGGCGGAAATCGCGGAATGGCTGGTCGAGGTCGGCCAGCACCTGCGCGAGGACGAACCCCTCTGCGCGGTGATGACCGACAAGGCGACGGTCGAAATCCCCTCGCCGGTCGCCGGAAAGGTGGTCTGGCGCGCGGGCCAGCCGGGCGATGTGCTGGCCGTGGGGGCCGAACTCGTGCGGCTGGAGGTCGAGGGCGCGGGCAATGTCGCAGCGGCTGCCGAAGCAGCGCCTGCGCCCGCACCCGAGGCGCCGCCCGCGCCGCCACCTGTGCCGCCATCCGAGGCCGCGCCGAAGCCCGCACCGAAACCCGCGCCTGCGCCGACACCGGCGCCCCCTCCGAAACCCGCCGCCCCCGCCCCCCTGCGGGCAGAGGGCGAACGCCCGCTGGCCCCGCCTTCGGTCCGCCAGCGGGCGCGCGAGGCGGGGGTGGACCTGCGGCAGGTGCGCGGGACCGGCCCGATGGGGCGGATCACGCACGAGGACCTGTCGGCCTTCATCGCCTCGGGCGGCATCCCGCCCGCGCCGGGCCCGCAGCCCGACACCACGGTGGAGGATATCCGCATCATCGGCCTGCGCCGGCGGATTTCCGAAAACATGGCCCGCGCCGCCGCCATTCCCCATATCACCATCGTCGAGGAAATCGACGCCACCGCGCTGGAGGATCTGCGCACCCGCATGGGGACGGGGATGCAGGGGGTGAAGCTGACCTTCCTACCCTTCCTCGCCCGCGCGCTGGTCCGGGCGCTGCGCGACCAGCCGATGCTGAACGCCCACCATCTGGCCGACGAGGGGCTGATCCGCCGCTTCGGCGCCGTCCATATCGGCATCGCCGCGCAGACGCCGGGGGGGCTGATGGTCCCCGTCCTGCGCCATGCCGAGGCGCTGTCGCTGCGCGACATGGCGGCAGAGATCGCGCGGCTGGCGCAGGCCGCCCGCGACGGCACCGCCCGGCGCGAGGAACTGTCGGGATCGACCATCACCATCACCTCGCTCGGCCCCCTCGGCGCGATCGCGTCCACGCCGATCCTGAACGCGCCCGAGGTCGCCATCGTCGGCGTCAACCGGCTGGCCACGCGGCCCTTCTGGAACGGAACCGCGTTCGAGCCGCGGCGGATGATGAACCTGTCTTGCAGCTTCGACCACCGGGTGATCGACGGCTGGGACGCGGCGGTGTTCGTGCAGCGGCTGAAAACCCTGCTGGAAACCCCGGCGCTGATCTTCGTGGAGGGCTGAGATGCGCGAGATGTCCTGCAGGCTTCTGGTGATCGGCGCGGGGCCGGGCGGCTATGTCTGCGCGATCCGCGCCGGGCGGCTCGGGGTGGATACGGTGGTGGTGGACCCCGCGCCGCCGGGGGGGACCTGCCTCAACGTGGGCTGCATCCCGTCCAAGGCGCTGATCCAGGCGGCCGATGAATTCCACCGCATCGCGGGGCTGGCTGCCGCGCCCGCGATGGGGGTTTCGGCCGGCGGTGCGGCCATCGACCTTGCGGCGACGGTGGCGTGGAAGGACGCCATCGTGGCGCGGCTGACCGGCGGGGTCGCGGGGCTTCTGCGCCGTGCGGGCGTGCGGCTGGTGGCGGGCGAGGCGGTGTTGCGCGACGGCAAGACCGCGGTGGTAACGACGCCGGAAGGCCCGGTGATGATCCGCGCCGAGGTGCTGGTGATCGCCACCGGGTCCGAACCCGTGGCGCTGCCGTCCTTGCCCTTCGGGGGGCGGGTGATTTCGTCCAGCGATGCGCTGGCGCTGACGGACCTGCCCGAAAGCCTCGCCGTGGTCGGCGGCGGCTATATCGGGCTGGAACTCGGCACCGCCTTTGCCAAGCTGGGGGCCCGCGTCACGGTGATCGAGGCCGCGCCGCGCATCCTGCCGCAATACGACGCCGAACTGACCCGCCCGGTGATGCAGCGGTTGGAGGCATTGGGCGTGCGGGTGCTGACCGGGGCGCGGGCGGGGGGCATGTCGGCGGATGGCGCCCTGCGCGTGGCGCTGGCCGACGGGGCAGAGGACATCCTGGCCGACAGGGTGCTTGTCACCGTGGGCCGCAGGCCGCGGACCGCCGAGGCCGGAATCCGCGAACTCAGGCTCGACATGGACGGCCCGTTCATCCGGGTGGACGACCGCTGCCGCACCTCGATGCGCGGGGTGCTGGCCATCGGGGACGTGACCGGGGAACCGATGCTGGCCCATCGCGCCATGGCGCAGGGCGAGATGGTGGCCGAACTGGTCGCCGGGCACCGGCGCACATGGGACAGGCGCGCGATCCCCGCCGTCTGCTTCACCGACCCCGAAATCGTGTCGGTCGGCCTCGGCCCCGACGAGGCGCGGCTGGCGGGGCATGAGGTGACGGTGGGGATGTTTCCCTTTTCGGCCAATGGCCGCGCGATGACGGCTTTGCGCGAGGACGGGTTCGTCCGCGTCACCGCCCGGGCGGAAACCGGCGAGGTTCTGGGCATCCATGCCGTGGGGGCGGGTGTGTCGGAACTGGCGGCGGGTTTCGCGCTGGCGGTGGAAATGGCCGCGCGCATCGAGGATATCGCCGGCACGATCCACGCCCATCCCACCCGGGGCGAGGCGCTGCACGAAGCGGCGCTGCGCGCGCTCGGCCAGCCGCTGCATATCTGAACGCCGCCGCCCGCCCCATCGGCGGGGGACAGACGCGCCCGGTGCGGCGCGGATGATACCCCGCAAGGATAGGGGGAGGAAAGGATGCAGGACCTGAACGGCAAGACGGCGGTCGTGACCGGCGCGGGCAGCGGTATCGGCCGGGCGATCGCCCATGCGCTGGCCAAGGCGGGGATGAACGTGGTCGTGGCCGATCTCAACGCCGATACCGCCGCCACCGTCGCGGCAGAGGTCGAGGCGCTCGGCACCCAGGCGCTGGCGGTGCAGGCGAACGTCGCCGACCACGGATCCGTCGCCGCCATGGCGGATGCGGCCTATGGCCGGTTCGGGTCCGTCGAGGTGCTGGTGAACAACGCCGGCGTGTCCTGGCGGCCGCTGCGCCCGCTGACGGATGCGACGCTGGCGGACTGGAAGTTCATGTTCGACGTGAACGTCTGGGGCGTCATCAACGGGCTCGACGTGTTCCTGCCGCGGATGAAGGCGCAGCCGGGCGAAAAGCACATCGTCAACACCGCCTCGATGGCGGGCGTCTGGCCGGTGAAGGGCCACACCCCCTACAGCGCCAGCAAATATGCGGTGGTGGGAATCTCGGAAGGCATCGTGAACGACATCGGGGACGAGGGCTTCGGCTGCACCGTCCTGTGCCCGGCGATGGTGCGCACCAATGTGGTCGCCAATTCCGAATCGCAGCGCCCGGCCGGCGAAAAGGGCGAGGGGCGCGTGTTCAAGGAGATGGTGGACGAGCGGATGAAGAAGCTGGTCGACGAATATATCGACGCCGCCGCCGTGGGCGAGATGGTGCGCGACGCGATCCAGCGCAACCAGCTTTACCTGCACACCCACGCCATCGCGCCCGAGGACATCGCCGCGCGCACCGATCTGGTCTATGGGCCGGCGAGCTATGGCCGCGCCTGACCCCGCCACGGCGCGCGCCGCCGTCTACGAAGGCCCCGGGCGGCTGACCGTCCGGGACTTTCCGCTGCCCGAACTCGGCCCCGGCGACATGCTGGTGGCGGTGGAACTGGCGGGCGTGGACGGCAGCGAGGTGCACATGTTCCGCGGCGAGATCGCGGCCATCGACGCCATCGCCCCGGTGGTCTTCGGCGACGAGATCCTGGGCCGGGTGCAGGCCATCGGGGCGCAGGCCGCCGCGCGCCGCGGGCTGAAGCCCGGCGACCGGGTGGTGGTCGAGGCGCGCTGGCCCTGCGCCGACTGCCGCCCCTGCCGCGAGGGGAACTATTACCTGTGCGATCACAGGTGGGAAAAGGGCGGCTACGGCTGGATGCGCGCCGATGCCCCGCCGCATCTGTGGGGCGGCTATGCCACCCATGTCTTCGTGCCCGCGGATGCGCTGGTCTATCCGGTGGATGCCGACCTGCCGGCCGAAACCGCGCTGGTCGCCTGTTCGGTGCTGGCCAATTCCATCTACTGGACCCGCACGGCCGGGATCGGCCTCGGCGATCCGGTGGCGGTGATCGGGCCGGGGCCGCAGGGCATCGGCGCGGCGCTGGTCGCGCAGCTGCGCGGGGCCGATGTGGTGCTGGCGGGCCTGCCGCGCGATGCCGCCCGGCTGGCGCTGGCGCGGGACCTCGGCGTGACGCGCACGGTGGTGCTGGACGGCGGCGACGGCGCGGCGCAACTGCGCGCAGCACTCGGCCAGGACCCGGCGGTGGTGATCGAGACCGCGGGGGCGCAGCCCGCCAAGGACCTTGCGCTGGCCGCGGTGCGCACCGGGGGCAGGGTGGTGAACTGTTCCGTCCCGCCCGGGCCGCTGAGCGTCGATTTCACCGCCGTGCTGCTGAAACAGGTGACGATGCAAAGCCCGCTGGCCCATCCCCATACCGTGCCCGAGGCGCTGCGGCTCGGCCAGGTGCTGCGCGCGCGGGGGCAGGATGTGGGGCGGATGGTCAGCCATGTGTTCGCGCTGGATCAGGCCGAAGAGGCCGTGCGCACCGCCGGTTACGAAACCCCCGAATCGCCCGTCAAGGTGGCGATCCGGCCCTGACGATCAACGGAGGAGAAACGAGGATGATGTTGAAGAAACTGGGCGTCGTCGGCGCGCTTGCGGGGGTCTGCTTCACGGCGGCCTCGGCGATGGCCGAAACCGTGACGATCAAGTATTCCAACTGGATGCCCGCGAACTATTTCGCCTGGACCGACGTGATCCAGCCCTGGTTCGCGGAAATCGAGCAGGTGACCGAGGGCCGCGTCAAGATCGACATCCTGCCCAAGGTCGTGGGCACCGCCGCAAGCCAGTTCGACGTGGTGCGCGACGGGCTGGCCGACATGGCGTGGTTCACCGCCGGCTTCACCCCCGGGCGCTTCCCGGTGTCGGAATTCGCGGACTTGCCGCTGGTCAGCAACTCTGCCAGCATCCACGCGCCGATCTATGACCGCGTGTACCGCAAGCATCTGGCCGATTTCAACGAATACGAAGGCACGCAGGTCCTGACGATCTTCCCGATCTCGCCCTCGCAGATGTTCATCCGCGGCAAGACGGTGAAGACGCTCGAGGATCTCAGGGGGCTCAAGTTCCGCTCGCCCGGCAATACGGTGATCGCGGCGGTGGAGCTTCTGGGCGGCGTGCCGATCACCAAGGCGCCGACCGAAGCCTATGAAATGCTGTCCTCGGGCGCGATCGACGGGCAGATCACGCCCGGCAGTTCGGTCGTCGGCTTCAACCAGGTCGACCTGACCGACAGCGCCTATCTGCTGCCCGGCGGGCTGTCGAACGCGATCTGCATGATCCTGATCAACGATGCGGTCTGGGCCAGGATCTCGGAAGCCGACCGCGCCGCGATCCAGGCCATTTCGCAGGACAAGCTGGCGGCCAAGTTCGGCGCGGCCTGGGAAAACAAGGACAAGGAGGCGCTGGAGGTCCTGTCGGCGAACCCGAAATACACCATCGTCGAGGCCACGGACGAGGATGTCGCGAAACTGCGCGAAATTCTGAAGCCGCTGGAAGAAGCCTGGGTGAAGCGCGCCAAGGAAAAGGGCTTCGCCAACCCCGAGGCGATCCTGGCCGACTATCGCGCGCAACTGGCCGAAGCGCAGCCGAAGTGAGCTGCCCCTGACGGGCGGAAAACCGCGCGGCATCCCCCCGGGGTGCCGCGTTTTTCGTTCCGGGCAGCCGGCGGAAGGCTTGGGGATTGGTCTTCACACCACCGTTGGGCCGGGCGGGATCGGGAAACGCACCGCGTTTCCCCCGCCCGTCGCGCGGCGGTGCCGTGAGAGACGGAAATGCCGGGAATAATGGGTAGGCCAGCGCCCGCCCCGGCGGGCGAGTAGCGCCCGCCATGGGCGGGGCGGGCGCTGGCCGGGGGCTTTGGGCCCCCGGCCGGGGCAACGCGATCTGCATCGCGGTGGCGAAGGCACGCGCCTTCGCCAGACAGAGCGGCAGTGCGGAATACCGATCCCGCGCCGCGCCTACATCTTCACCCCGGGCAGGCGCGCGGCCTGGCGTATCCAGTCGGCCAGTCGGGCCTCATCCACCGCCTCGCCCTCGGGGATATGCAGATAGCGCACCTCGGGTTGTTTCGACGGCTCGGGCGGCGGCGGGTCCAGCAGGGCGCCGCGGAAGAAGGCGACCTTGATATAGCGGGTCATGCAGTGGAAGCTGAGGAACCAGCCGTCATCCTCCGCGCCGTAGAGGGGCGAGTTCCACTTCACCGCCTTGCGCACGCCGGGCAGGGTTTCGGTCACGATGCGGTCGATGTCCTGCCCCACGGCCTGTTTCCAGCCCGGCATGGCGGCGATATAGGCGCGCACCGGCGCCTCGCCGTATCCCTTGGGGATCTGCGGGTTGCCGCCCGACAGCAGCCGCGGTGCGCCTTCGGTCCTGCGTTCGGCCATGGGGCCCTCCATCCATCCAGCATATCACAGCCGCGTACCCTAGGGCAGGTACAGATTCGCCCCGCAGCCGCAGGCATCCTTTCCGCAGAAGAACCCGGCCCCGCCGCGGTTCCGCCGGCCCCGGACAGGGGCAAGGGAGGATGCCATGCCAGACGACATGTTGACCGGGGCCCCCGTGCTCGACCTCGATCCCTATGCGCTCGACACACTGCGCGAACCCTGGGGGTTCCATGCCGCGCTGCGCGATACCGGGCCGGTGGTCTGGATCCCGAAATACGACATGTACGCCGTCGGCCGGCATGACGAATTGCGGCAGGTGATGTCGGACTACCGCCGTTTCACCACCACCGGCGGCATCGGCATGTCCGATATCCGCAAGCCCGGCGCCTGGCGGTCCCCGAGCCCGATCACCGAACTGGACCCGCCCGCCCATACCCCGGTGCGCGCGGCGATGAACCGGATCCTGTCGCCCCTCATCATCCGCCAGTGGCGCGAGGTGTTCACCCAAAAGGCCGAGGCGCTGGCCGACCGCGTGGTGGAGGCAGGCGAGGTCGATGCGGTGAAGGACATCGCCGAAGCCTTCGTCCTCGACGCCTTCCTGACGGTCCTCGGGGTGGATTTCTCGCCCGAGGAATTCCTCGTCATCGGCGACATGAACTTCAACCAGCAGGGGCCCAAGAATGCCCTGTTCGAGGAGTCCATGCGCCAGGCCGAACCGATCATGGCGCGCTATCAGGCGGCGATCCAACGGGAAAACATCCTCCCCGGCGGCTTTGCCGAACAGATCTTGCTGGCCGAGGACCGCGGCGAATTCGCCCCCGGCACCGGGCCGTTGCAGGTGCGGTCCTTCCTGCGCGCGGGCGTGGACACGACGATTTCCGGCATCGGCCACGCGCTCCATTACCTCGCGCGCGACCCCGCGCAATGGGCGGCGCTGCGGGCCGACCCGGGCAAGGCGAAACCGGCGTTCGAAGAGGCGATCCGGCTGGAAAGCCCGGCCGCGAACCTGTTCCGCACCACGGTGGATGCGGGGGCGGAAATCAGCGGCCTGCACCTGAAGGGCGCGACCAAGGTGGCGATGTTCATGGGCGCGGCCAACCGCGACCCCCGCGCCTGGGACGACCCCGACCGTTTCGACATCGACCGCAACCCGGCGGGCAAGCATGTGGCACTCGGCGCGGGCGATCACATCTGCCTTGGCCAGAACATCGCGCGGCTGGAGGCGGAATGCATCCTTTCCGCCCTCGCCCGGCGGATCGACCGTCTGGAACTGACCGGCACGCCGGAAATCCGGCTGGTCAACACCTTGCGGACATTGAAGAACCTGCCCTTGCGGCTGGTGGCATAGGGGGCGGGCATGCCGGTACTGGTGACGGGGGCCGCGGGCCTCATCGGGCGGTTCGTGGTGCGCGAACTGATCCTGCGCGGCGAACGGGTGGTCAGCGTCGACGTGACGCCCCCGGCCACGGTCCGCGACAGCGAGACGTTCGAGCGCGCGGATATCGGCGATGCGCTGACCTGGATGCGGCTCTTGCGCGCGCATGAGCCCAAGGCGGTGATCCATCTGGGCGCGATGATCACCCACAACAGCCACCACAACCCCATCGAGGCGCTGCGCGTCAACGTCATGGGCACGGGCTTTCTGTTCGAGGCCGCGCGGCTGACCCACCAGCCCCGGCTGGTCTATGCCAGTTCTGTCGGCGTCTACGGCCCGCCGGAACTCTACCCCGAGGTGGTGACAGAGGATTCGCCGGTGATGCCCGGCATGATCTACGGTGCCACCAAGGCGATGAACGAGGCGACGGCGGCGCATTACCTGCGCGCCTATGGCATGCGCTCGGTCGGGCTGCGGCCCACCTTCGCCTATGGGCCGGGGCGCTATGTCGGCGCGCTCGGCCAGATCAACCTCGCGATGCGCAACGCGGTGACGGGCCGCCCGGTGCACTGGCATCAGGTCTGGACCGACGATTGCGTGCACAACCCGCTGCATGTGACGGATATCGCCAAGTTCTTCGTGCAGGCCGCCATCGGCCCCGAACTGCCGCGGCAGATCTACAATGTCGGCGGCACGGAAACCCTGTCCGAGGCCGAGATCTACGACATCATCCTGCGCGAGGCCCCCGGCCATGGACCGTTCGAAAAGGCGGCGGTGCCGGTGGAATATCTGGTCGCCTACAAACAGGCCGATTGTTCGCGGTTCCTCGACGATTCCGGGATCGTGCCGGAATTGTCCTTTGCCGATGCGATGCACTGGACCCGCCGCTACTACACCGACCCCGCCTTCCGCACCGAAATCGACGGCAACCGCTAGACCGGCGGCCCCTGAAGGAGACCCCCATGCGCCCCATCAGCCTCGAATTCCTCACCGCCTCCGAAGTGCCCTCTGCCAGAATGATCGAACTGGCGGCCGAACACGGCTGTTCCCATGTCGGCCTGCTGGTGCAGCCGATGCGGCCCTTTCCCTTCTTCGACCTTCTGGGCGACACCAGGGCCCGGCGGGAAACGCGCAACGCGCTGGCGGCCAACGGCATCAAGCTCGACGTGACCGATGCCTTCAACATCCAGCCGGAAACCGACCCCGAAATCTTCCGCCCGGCGATGGAAAGCAGCGCCTATCTGGGCGCCGACTGGATCAACGTGCTGGCCCGCGACCCCGACGAATCGCGGCTGATGGACAGCTTTGGCGACACCTGCCGCATCGCGCGCGAATACGGGCTGAAGGTCTCGACCGAGATCAGCCGCCGCTTCGCCCATGACACGCTGACCAACACGGTGCGGTTCCTCAAGGAACTGGGCGACCCCGAGGCGCGCATCACGCTTGATTCCATGCATTTCTTCCGCCATGTCGGCACGATGGCGGAAATGCGCGCACATCTCGACTGGATCTGCCGGGTGCAGCTGTGCGACGGCGCGGGCGACATTCCGCCCGAACAGCAACTGCACGAGGCCCGCAGCGCCCGCCTGCCGCCCGGCGACGGCATCTTTCCCTTGCAGGATTTCGTGGATGTCCTGCCCCCCGGCATGGTGATCGGGGTGGAAATCCCGAACATCCACATGACGCTGGAAGACCGGCTGACGCGATCGCTCGCCCAGACCCGGGCGATGATCGAAAAGGCCGACCGCAAGGCCGGCCGCAACTGACAGAGGATCCCGCAATGACCGACAGCCTGCACAGCGAAGTCGCCGCCGCCGCCACCGCCCGCACCGACGCCACCCGGCGCGGCGACATCGCGGCGCTGGCCGATCTGCTGCACGACGACCTGCATTATATCCACTCCTCCGCCCGGGTGGACGGCAAGCAGAGCCATATCGACAGCATCGGCAGCGGCCATATCACCTACCACAGCTTCACGCCCACCGAACTGCGCTTCATCACGCTGAACGAGGGCGCGGTGATCCGCACCGGGGTGATGGAGATCGCGGTGACGGTGGGGGGCGTGGACAAGGTGCTCGACAACCGGTTCATCGAAACCTGGGTCCGTTCGGGCCCCGGCTGGCGGATGACCTCGTGGCAGTCGACGCCGCGCCCCAAGGGCTGATGTCCCAAGCCGCGGGGACCGACGCCAGCCCCGCGCGCGTTCATGCTGGCGCAAACCCCGCCGCGGGCCGCCCGCGCCGGAACAGCCGGGAGGATCCCCAGATGGCCGATACCATCAATCAGCGCAAGACCATCGACCCCAACACCACCATTCCGCCCTCCACCTTCGCCCATCTGGTGGTCAAGACGAAGAACCTCGATTCGACCCTCGACTGGTTCGAGAAGGTGATCGGCACCAAGGTGGTGTTCCGCAACAACGTGATCTGCTTCACCACCTATGACGAGGAACACCATCGCATCGCCTTCATCCAGCTGCCGCCCGAGGCGCCGCTGGACCACGGCACCGGGACGATCGACCATGTGGCCTACAGCTACAACGATCTGGGCGAGTTGCTGTCGAACTACTACCGGCTGAAGACCTTGGGGATCGAGCCGGTGCGCACGATCAACCACGGGCCGACGATCTCTTTCTACTACCGCGACCCGAACGGGGTGAAGCTGGAACTGCAGGTGGACAATTTCGCCACCAAGGAAGAGGCGAACGTGTTCTTCAACAGCCCTGCCTTCGCCGAAAACCCCATCGGCGTGATCGTCGACCCCGACAAGCTGCGCGCCGACTGGGAAGCCGGCGTGGCCTGGGAACGCATCCGCGAACGCCCGCCGATCCCGGAAGGCATGACCATCGCCGACATGCGCAAGGAACGCGCCTGACGCGGGCGGGGTTGCTCCCTTCCCAGGGAAGGGCCGCCCGCGCCGGAACGAGGGACGGCAAGGCCCCGGGGATCAACCCCGGGGCCTTGTCCTGCGACGCGGCGGCACGGGCGCGCATGAGGCCCGGCGTTTGACCCGGTGGCGGGGGCAGGAGCCTCCGGCGGGGATATTTGGGTCGCGGTGAAAGGCGAAGGGCGCGCTGTGTGGATCGCGCGCCCGGGCTTCATCTTGCCCCAAACACTCCCGCGCGGCGCGCCGCCGACAGCGGGCAGGGGCACAGCCGCCCGGCAGGGCAGCCGCCGCCTCGCACGGGGCCGGGGGCCGTAGGCCGGGACTTGCCTCAGCCCTCGTCCTCGACCCGGTTTTCCAGTTGTCCCACGCCGGGGATCTCGACCTGCACCACGTCGCCCGCCTTCAGCCACAGGGGCGGGGTGCGCGCCGCGCCGACGCCGGCGGGGGTGCCGGTGGCGATCACGTCGCCGGGTTCGAACGACAGGATGGTCGAGAAATAGGCGATCAGGTCGGGGATGGTATGGATCAGCTGTTCCAGCCCCGCCTGCTGCACCACCGCGCCGTTCAGCGTCGTCGTCAGGTGCAGCCGCGCGGGGTCCGGCACCTCGTCGGCCGTGACCATCACCGGGCCGAAGGCGCCGGAGGATTCGAAGTTCTTGCCCGTGGGCAGGCTGCGTTTCTGGTAGTCGCGGACCGAGCCGTCCATGAAACAGGCATAGCCCGCCACATGGTCCATCGCGCGGTCCACCGGGATATGGCGGCCGCCCTTGCCGATGATCACGGCCAGTTCGCCTTCGAAATCGTAATGCGTCGAGACCTTGGGGCGCAGCACCGGCCGGCCATGGGCCACCACGGTCGCGGCGTCGCGGAAGAACAGCACCGGCGCCTCGCGCGTCACCTCGCGCCCGGTTTCCGCGGCATGGGCGGCGTAGTTCAGCCCCATCCCCCAGATCCGCCGCGGGTCGGGCACCGGGGGCAGCAGCGTAACATCGGCCAGTTGCGCATCGGGGGCCGCGCCCTGCGACAGGGCGGCCAGCCGGGGCAGCGCGTCCGCCGCCAGCGCCGCGCGCAGGCTGTCGACCCCCGGCACCAGCCCGCCGAGCGTGACCAGCCCGGCCTCGGTCAGCAGGCCGAAGGTGGGTTTGCCGTCCTTCACATAGCTCGCGATCTTCATGCCTTCTCCTCTTGCCGCATCGCCCGCAGGCCCTTTGCCCAATGATAGAGTTCCGGCAACATCTTGTCTGCCGATGCGTCGATCAGCGGGTTCGACGCGAAAACCCCATCCGCCCCGATCCTTTCCGCCACGAAGGGGATCGGCACGCCGTCGATCAGCGGCATCATCCGCAGCGTGGTGACGATCTGCTTGGACAGTTGCACCGCCCGCAAGCCCCCGGAAATGCCGCCATAGCTGACGAAGCCGCAGGGTTTGCCTGCCCATTCGGCGCTGAGATACGACAGCGCATTGACGAAGGCCGAATTGGGCGCGGCATTGTATTCCGGCAGCACGAAGGCGAAGGCATCCGCCCCGGCGACTGAGGCCGCCCACCGCCGGGTGTGGTCGTGCACGTATTTCCCCAGCTTGGGATGGTGGGGTTCGTCGAAGACGGGCAGGGCGAAATCGGCCAGATCCACCAGCCGCACGGCGAAGCGCGACTGCGCGCGGGCATGATCGGCGAACCAGCGCCCCACCGCCGGCCCCACGCGCCCGGGGCGGGTGGAACAGACGATGACGTCGAGTACCAGCGGGGTATCGCTCACGATGCGGGCTCCAGATCGACCCAGAGCGATTCCGGCACGCGGAAGGCGAAGCTGGCCTTGTATTTCACCGGCCTGTCCGGCACCCGCGCCATGCGGGGGAAGCGGCGGGTCAGTTCCTCGATCATGATGCGCATTTCCAGCCGGGCAAGGGGGGCGCCGAGGCAATGGTGGATGCCGTTGCCGAAGGTCAGGTGTTTGCGCGCATTCGCCCGGTGCGGGTCGAAACGGTCGGGGTCGGGGAACACCGCCGCGTCCCGGTTGGCCGAGGTGAAGGAAATCAGCAGGTTCGAATCCTTCGGGATCTTCACGCCCGCGATTTCCACATCCTCTTTCGCGCGCCGCCGCCAGTTGACGACCGCGCCGTACATGCGCAGCCCCTCTTCCACCGCATTCGGGATCAGGGCGGGGTCCGCGCACAGCATCCGCCACAGGGCGGGGTCTTCCAGCAGCGCGTTCAGCGTGTTGGTGGTCTGGCTCGTCGTCGTCTCGTGCCCCGCGAACATCAGCCCGAAGGCGAGCGAGTTGACCTCGTTCACCGTCAGCACCGCATCGTCGCCGCCGCGCAGGTCCAGCAGGCGGCTGACGAAATCGGTGCCGGGATTTTCCATCCGGTCGGCCACCAGCCCGGTGCAATAGCGCCAGAACTTCACCAGATTTTCCGCCGATTCCACCTGCAACTGCGGCGTGGGGCGCGAATAGCCCAGAAGGAAGCGGTTGGTGGACCAGTCCTTGACCTTGCGGGCATCCGATTCCGAAATGTCCAGCAGCTTGAAGATCGTGCGCGCGGGCAATTCGTAGGTCAGTTCCTGCAACAGGTCGATGCGGTTGCCGCTGAAATCGCCGATCGCGGCCACCACCAGTTCGCGGATGTGGTCCTCCAGCGACAACAGCGCCTTGAGGCTCATCGCCTGCTGCGCCGAGGCGCGGATGCGGGTGTGGCGCGGCGGGTCGCAGTTCACCTGCACGGCTTCCAGCTGGTAATTCCCGGCCTGAAGGATCGCCACCGCTTGATCGCACAGGGGTACGATGGGCGTGTTGGCGTTGGCGGCGGAAAAGCGGTCGGGGTCGCGCAGGATGGCGAACACGTCGTCATAGCGGGTGACGACCCAATAGCCGAGGTCGGTGGCGTAGAATACCGGCTCTTCGGCCCGGGCGCGGGCCAGATGGGCGTGCATCGCGTAATGGTCGAAGGGGGCATAGCCTTCGCCGATGGCGCTGGCTGGGCAGGCGGCGGCGGGGGCGGCGAAGGTCTTTTCAAGGTCGGTCTGGATCGGGTCGCGCATGTCGCCTCCGGTTGCCGGGCCCGCCGGGCGGGGGTGCGGAATGACAAGGCGGGCGGCGCCTTCCCCGCCGGCGGGAGCAGCCGGCACATCGCGGAAAGGGGGGCGCCGCCCGAGGTTCGGCCCGGGCCGCCGGCGGGCGGCCCGGGCCGGAAATGCTACTGGCCCTTGGCGATTTCGGCGCGCAGTTCGGCCAACTGCCCGGCGGGATCCTTCACGCCCGCCTCGGTCGCGCGCTTGATCCAGCCTTCCTCGACCGGCTTCCACAGTTCGGACAGCTGTTCCAGCATCGCCCCGTCGCCCTCGATGATCTCGTAGCCGGCGTTGCGGAAGATTTCCATCGCCTCCTCATCCGCCTTCATGTAGGCCACGCCGATGTCCCGGGCGAGCTTTTCGCCCGACAGCGCCTCGATCGCCGCCTGATCCTCGGGCGAGATCTTGGCCCAGACATCGTTGTTGATGAACATCATGTTGACGGAGTTCGACATGCCGCCCGGGATGATGGTCACGTATTTCAGCAGGTCGAGCTGACCGAAGCCGGGGATGGTGTTGGGGATGGTGATCTGCCCGTCGATCGCGCCCGAGGCCAGCATCTCGAACGCCTCGGTGGAGTTCTTGAGGATCGGCACGCCGCCCGCCAGTTCCAGCGCCATGACGACGTTGGGGTTGGGGGTGCGCATCTTGAGGCCCTTGAAATCCTCGACCGTGCGGATCGCGCGGGTCTTGGTATGCGGTTGCAGGGGCGAGATCATCCAGATGGACAGGACCTTGATTTCCTTGAACTCTCCCGAAGGTTCGATCCATTTCTTGAAGTGCCGCCAATAGGCCGGGCCCATCACCGCGGCATCGGTGCCCAGAAGCGGCAGTTCGCCGATTTCCGAATTGGGGAAACGCCCGGGCGTGTAGGAGGCGACGGTGAAGCTCATGTCCGCCAGCGCGTCGCGCACCACGTCGTACTGGCTCGACGCATTGCCGACGACCTTGGGCAGGACCTCGATCTTGACCCGGCCCTCGGTCGCCTTCTCGATCTCGGCGAAATAGGGCACATAGACATCCGTCCACAGGAAGTGCGAGGGCGGAAGCCAGCTGGAATACTTGATGGTGACGTTCTCGGCCCAGGCGGCGCCCGCGCCGAAACTCAGCGCCGTGGCCAGGCCGAGGCCCAGTATCTTCTTGACGAACATAGCGTATCTCCCGTTGGACAGCGGTCGTTGCCGCGTTCTTGGATGCGTATCCGCATCGTGGATCAAGGGTACAGCAGGGGGTCGGGGCGCGTGTCACCCTTTTGGGTTACGCGCCCCGGCCGGGTCCGTCAGAGCCCGTAGCTGTCCAGATCGACCTTGGACAGCACCTCGTCCCACATCAGGGCCTCGAGCTGTTCGGCCGATTCCACATTCGCCACCAGACCCATCCAGCGGTCGAAGATCTTCTGCATCGTTTCCGCCTTCTGCCCGGCGTTCTTGATGCCGAACTTGGCCTCGTAGGAGGCGCCGATGCCCTGGATGTCGGCGCGGGTGAAGTCCTGCGTCATGGTCAGCAGGTCGGGCGAGATCTCGACCACCTCGATGCCCTTGGCCTTGGCGCGGTCGAGGTATTCGTTGTGCAGCATGCGATAGCGCCAGGACTGGCTGCCCGACATCGCCGCCGAGGCGCGCATGATGATTTCCCGTTCCGCCTTGCTGAGATCCTTCCAGACCTCGCTGTTGACGGTGGATTGCGCGGTGCCGCCGAAGCCGCCGCCGGGCACCTCGACCACGATGTATTTCACCGCGTCCATCAGGCTGAGGTCCACAAGGTCCACCGCCGGCGACAGCGTGCAGTCGACCAGCCCCTGGGTCAGGCCCTCGAAGGTCTCGTTGGCGGGTACGGAAACCGTGCGCGCCCCCACCGCCTGCGCCCACCGCGCCCAGTGCGATCCCGGTGCGCGCAGGTTCAGGCCCTTGAGATCCTCGGCCGTGACCACCTTCTTGTTGGCGCAGAGCATGACATACTGGCTGGCCTGGCTGCCGGTATAGACGGCGTTCTGCGCCTTGAGTTCATCCAGGCATTCGGGGCAGTTCAGCATCACGTATTCCGACAGCGCGCCGGTCCAGGCCAGCGCGGCGCGGTTGTCGGTGTCGGACAGGTTCCACATCATGGTCATGTCCGCGACCATGTTGGAGTTCGGGAATTCCGCCGGCGAATAGGGGAACAGCAGGAAGCCGATATCGGCGATCCCGTCGCGCAGGCCGCCGAGCATCTCGGTGAAGCTCAGCAGCGAGCGGGGGAAGATCTGGACGTTCAGATCGCCGTTCGACAGTTCCTTGGCCTTGTCGGCGAAGACATGGTGGCTCTGGTCCCCGATGGATCCGGGCGGAAAGCCGTGGGCAAAGCGCAGGTCGCGCGCCTCGGCCGCGGTGGTGAGGGCAAGCGCCGCAAGGCCCGAAAGGGCCGCGTTGCGGATGGTGGCGATGGGCATGGTCCGTCCTCCCTAGGTTATTATGCAGGGAAGGCTAGGGGCGGGCGGAATCGCGCGCTGTACCCGGCGCGCGGGACATTTCGCCGCGGAGGGCGGATCATCGCGCTGCCGATTTGTCTGGCGAAGGCGCGTGCCTTCGCCATATCCCGCGCGTGGAGTTGCCCTGGCCGGGGGCCCAAAGCCCCCGGCCAGCGCCCGCCCCGCCCATGGCGGGCGCTTCTCGCCCGCCGGGGCAGGCGCTGGCCTGGCCGGATTTCCCGGCATCACCGACTTTCACGGCACCGCCGTGCGACGGGCGGGGGAAACGCGGTGCGTTTCCTGACCCCGCCCGGCCCGGTGGCGATGCGGTGGCCTTTCCGCCCTACGGCCCCGGCGGCAGCCAGGGCAGGGCGGGCCCGCGCGGGACGATCCCGGTGGGGTTCAGCGCCTTGATCGAATGATACCCGCGCTTGATGTGATCCATGTTCACCGTCGCGCGCAGGCCGGGCAGGGCGAGGATGCGCTCCATATAGCCCTGTACCGCCGGATAATCGGCCACCCGGTGCAGGTTGCATTTGAACAGCCCGTGATAGGCCGCGTCGAACCGCACCAGCGTGACGAAGGCGCGGATGTCGGTTTCGGTGAACCGGTCCCCGATGAGCCAGCGCCGCCCGTCCGCCAGCCGCGATTGCAGCATGTCGAGCGCGGCGAAGACCTGCGCGAAGGCCTCGTCATAGGCGCCTTGCGTGCTGGCGAATCCGGCGCGGTAGACGCCGTTGTTGAACCGCTCGTACAGATCCGCGTTCAGCGCGTCGATCTCCGCCGCAAGGTCGGGCGGGCAGAGGTCGGGGCCGGAGGCCAGCGCGCCGAAGCCGCTGTTGAACATCCGCAGGATGTCGGCGGATTCGTTCGACACGATGGTGCCCTGCGCGCGGTCCCACAGCACCGGCACGGTGGCGCGGCCGGTGACATGCGGGTCGGCGCGGGTGTAGATCTGATGCAGGTAGGCGGCATCCCCGGGTTCGGTCAGCCGCCAGCCCTGATCGGTCAGCACCGGGTCCACCGCGGACAGGCTCACCACCCCGTCGAGCCCCTTCAGGTGGCGCGCGATCAGCGTGCGGCTGGCCCAGGGGCAGATATAGGCGACATACAGATGATACCGCCCCGGTTCCGCCCTGAACCCGCCGCGGCCCGTGGGCCCCGGCGCGCCGTCGGGCGTGATCCAGTTGCGAAAGCGCGACACCTGCCGGACGAACCGGCCCTTGTCGTCCTTGGCCTGCACCGGCTGCCAGTCGGCGGTCCATTTGCCATCCACCAGCATCTCAGGCCCCTTTCGCCGCGACGCGGATCCGCGTGCCCCAGGGATCCGCCTGCACCGGCGCCAGCCGGCCCGCCAGATCGGGATCGGCGCGGATCTCGACCTCGGCCAGCCCCGTCGCGGGATAGTCCCGCGGCCCGGCGGCGCGGCTGTTCCAGATGTTGGTCGCCAGATGGTGGTGATAGCCGCCCGCACCATAGAACAGCGCGCCCGGATAGCGGGACGTCACGGCAAAGCCCAACTGGCCGTGGTAAAAGGATTCCGCCGCCGGCAGGCTGCCGACTTGCAGATGCACATGGCCCACTACCATGCCCGCGGGCGCCCCCTGCCAGGGCCCGTCCGCCGCCGCCGCAAGCTCCTGGATGTCCAGCGCCTCGGTGGCCATCTTCACGCCGTCGGTGCTGACCTGCCATCGGTCGCGCGGGCGGTCGACATAGACCTCGATCCCGTTGCCCTCAGGGTCGGCAAGATACAGCGCCTCGCTGACCAGATGGTCGGCGCTGCCTTGCAGGGGTACGCGGGTCGCGGCGACATGGTGCAGCCAGCGGCCGAGCGCCGCGCGGTCGGGCATCAGGAAGGCGGTATGGAACAGCCCCGCCTCGCGCGGGCTCGACCGGCGGGCGGCGGGATCGGCGCGCAGTTCCAGCAGAACGCGGCCCCCCGCGCCGTAAAGCGCGGATGCGCCATCGGCGGATATCCGTTCCAGCCCCAGGGCGGTTTCGTAGAAGGCGCCCACGCGGCCAAGGTCATGGACGGTCAGCGCGACGCGGCCGATTTCCAGCGGGGCAGAGGCGGTATGCATCGGCAGTCTCCTTGTCTGGTTTCCGTCAATATGGACCGGACCCGCGCAGGTGATAATCCGCGTATCCGGAAGGTTATTTCATCCGTGATGGAATCAATCCCGGAACCGCGCCGCCAGAAAATCCACCAGCACCCGCACCTTCGCCGCCAGATGCCGCCCCGGCGGGTAAAGCGCGAAGACGCCATAGGGCGGGGGCGCATGGCCGGTCAGGATCTCTGCCACCCGCCCGGCGGCCAGACTGTCGGCGGCGACGAAATCCGGCACCCGCGCGATGCCCAGGCCCGCCTCGGCCGCCGCAAGGCAGGCCGCCGCGTTGGAATAGCGCAGCCGCCCCGCGACCGGCACCGCGGCGGAGGCGAAATGCCAATGCCCCGGGTCGCGGAAATTGGTGTCGATGATGCAGTCATGCGCCGCCAGATCGCCCGGGCCCCCGGGCGCCCCGCGTTCGGCCAGATAGAACGGCGCCGCCACCGTCAGCACCCGCGATCCGCCGATCCGCCGCGCGATCAGCCCCGAATCCCCCGCCTGGCCCACCCGCACCGCGGCGTCGAAACCCTCGTCTACAAGGCTCACCATCCGGTCGGTGAAGCTGACATCCAGCGTGATCTCGGGGTAGCGGCGGGCGAAATCGTTCAGCGCCGGCACCAGCTGCGTGATGCCGAAGGTCAGCGGCGCCGACAGCCGCAGCCGCCCGCGCGGCGCCTGCGCCGCATGGCGGATGGACTGGTCGAGCGCGTCGAACTCCTCCAGCAGGGCGCGCAGCCCTTCGTGATAGGCCAGCCCCGCCTCGGTCGGGGCCAGCGCCCGCGTGGTGCGGTTCAGAAGCCGCACCCCCAGATCCGCCTCCAGCCGCGAGACCAGTTTCGACGCCTGGCCCGAACTTGTCCCCAGCCTCCGCGCGGCGGCGGCGAAGCTGCCGGTTTCCATCACGGCCATAAACATCCGGTCGCAACTCAGCCTGTCCATCGCATGCATCCTTCTGCCCTGTCCCAGAATGCCCCGGCCCCGGCCCCGGGGGCAACCGCAACGAAGGGCTTTCCTTGGCGTTTCCGGGCGGGCATCATGGCGCGTGATCACGGCTGACGCCCGCATGAATGTTGGAGGCTCCCATGTTCCTTCCCCCCGGACGCATCGCGCAGGACTGGTGGCTTCTTCTGCTGCGGGGCATCGCGGTCATCCTCTTCGGGCTGGCGGCGCTGTTCTGGCCGGCGCTGACGGTGGGGGTGCTGGTGATGCTGTTCGGCGCCTTCGCGCTGGCCGACGGCATCCTGACGATCTGGGCGGGGCTGTCGGTGCGCGACCGGCCGGCGCGGCCGTGGCTATGGCTGCTCGACGGGGTGGCAAGCACGATCTTCGGCATCATCGCGCTGTTCTGGCCGGCGGAAACGGCAGTGGCGCTGGTGGTGCTGGCGGCGGTCTGGGCCATCGTGGCGGGGGTGCTGCGCATGGCCGCCGCCATCGCCTGGCGCAACCTGATCGAGGGCGAATGGCTGCTCGGGCTGTCGGGCCTTCTGTCGGTCGCCTTCGGCATCGCGCTCAGCTTCGTGCCGCTGGCGGGGATCCTGGCCTTCGGCTGGCTGATCGGGCTCTATGCGCTGCTGGCCGGGGTGGTGATGTGCGCGCTGGCCTTCCGCCTGCGCCGCCTGGCCTGAGCCGCCTTTCCGCACCACCTTTCCCCGGCGCGCCCGGCGTGCCAGAACAGGGGGGCCGGAACGGACCCGACCAGCCAGCGGATGCCCATGACCAAGACCGTCTTCCTTCTCAACGGCCCGAACCTCAACCTGCTCGGCCAGCGCCAGCCCGACATCTACGGACGCGAGACGCTTGCGGATGTCGAGGCCGCCTGCGCCGCGCTCGGCCGCGACCTCGGCCTCGACGTGCGGGCGCATCAGTCGAACCACGAAGGCGCGCTGGTGGACCTGATCCAGCAGGCGCGCCGCGACGCGCAGGGCATCGTCATCAACCCCGGCGCCTACAGCCACACCTCGGTCGCGATCCTCGACGCGCTGCATGCCTTCGAGGGCCCGGTGATCGAGGTCCATATCTCGAACATCCACCGGCGCGAGGCGTTCCGCCACCATTCCTTCGTCAGCGCCCGCGCCGAAGCGGTGATCGCGGGCCTCGGCACCGAAGGCTACCGCGCCGCGCTGCGCCGCCTCGCCCAACTGCTGGCCTGAGACACCCCGGCGGTTGGCCGGGGCGGAGAACTGCGCCTCCGGCGGGGATATTTTCAGACAGAAAATGAACAGGGGTGCCTCTTCATTTTCTGTCTGAAAATATCCCGGGGGTCCGGGGGCTGGCCCCCGGCGCCCACCGTGACGCCACGCATCCGTCAGGTCTTGAACACCCGATAGATCGCCGGGATCACCAGCACCGTCAGCAGGGTCGAGGTCAGCAACCCGAACAGGAGCGAGATGGCGAGCCCCTGGAAGATCGGGTCCGCGAGGATCACCACCGCCCCGATCATCGCCGCCACCGCCGTCAGCAGGATCGGCTTGAACCGGATCGCCCCCGCCTGGATCAGCACCTCGACCGGGCCGAGGCCCGCGGGCGCGTGGCGGATGAAATCCACCAGCAGGATCGAGTTCCTGACGATGATCCCCGCCAGCGCGATGAAGCCGATCATCGAGGGGGCGGAAAACGGCGCCGCGAAGATCCAGTGGCCGAAGACGATGCCCAGAAAGGTCAGCGGGATCGGCGTCAGGATCACCAGCGGCAGGCGGAAGCTGCCGAACTGCGCCACGACAAGGATGTAGATTCCCAGAAGCGCCACCGCGAAGGCCGCCCCCATGTCGCGGAACGTGACCCATGTCACCTCCCATTCGCCGTCCCACAGCAGCGTCACGGCGGATTCGTCCTCGGGCTGGCCGTTGAGGCGGATCACGGGTTTCGTGCCCTCCTCCCAGTCCATCGCCTCGATGGCCTCGGCCACGGCCAGCATGCCGTAGAGCGGCGCCTCGAAATCGCCGGCCAGTTCCGCCTGGACCATCTCGATGGCGCGGCCGTTGTGGCGAAAGACGGGAAAGCTCGCCCGTTCCTCGGTCAGGCGGATCACGTCGCCCAGTTCCACCACCCCGCGCGCGCCCGGCAGGACATTGGCGGGGATCGGCGTGGACAGGAAACGTTCGTCCACCATCCGGTCGCCGGCGTCGCGCGCGATCTCGATCGGGATCGGCATCCGCCCGCCGCCGCGATGCGAATAGCCCACCACCTGCCCGCCGTTCAGGATCGCCAGCGTGTCGAACACATCCGCCTCCTGCACGCCGAAAAAGTCCAGATCGTCGGTGGAAATCGTCGCGCGCAGCCGCCGCGGCTGTTCGCCGAAGCTGTCGTCCACATCGACGATATAGGGCACGCCCTCGAACGCCGCGCGGACCTTGCGCGCCACCGCGCGCCGCGTGTCGGCATCGGGGCCGTAGATTTCCGCCAGCAGCGTCGCCAGCACCGGCGGGCCGGGCGGCGGTTCCACCGTTTTCAGCACGGTGCCTTCCGGCAGGTCCAGCGCCGCCAGCCGCTGGCGGATGTCGAGCGCGATGGCGTGGCTCGTCCGGTCGCGGTGTTCCTTGTGGTCGAGGTTGATCTGCACCTCGCCCAGATGCGGTTCCGCCCGCAGGTAGGAATGGCGCACCAGCCCGTTGAAGTTGAAGGGGGCCGAGGCCCCGGCATGGGTCTGGACCGACAGCACCTCGGGCAGGTCCAGCACCGCGCGCGCCACGTCCTGCGCCACGCGGTCGGTGGCCTCTGCCGAGGCGCCCTCGGGCAGGTCCACCGTCACCGACAGTTCCGACTTGTTGTCGAAGGGCAGCAGCTTGACCGTCACGTCGCGGGTGTAAAGCGCGCCGAGCGAGCCGAAGGACAGCACCGCCGTGACCAGCAGGAACCCGAGGCTGCGCCCCTTCGACGCCAGCACCGGCCGCGCGACGGCGGAATAGATGCGGCCCAGAACGCCGCCCGCGTCGTCATGCCCATGCCCGCCGCCGTGCCCCTCGCCATGCACCGGCGCCCGGCCGGCGATCTTGATCATCAGCCAGGGCGTCACGATCACCGCGACGAAGAAGGAAAAGATCATCGCCGCGCTGGCATTCGCCGGGATGGGCGACATGTAGGGCCCCATCAGGCCGGACACGAACAGCATCGGCATCAGCGCCGCCACCACCGTCAGGGTGGCGACGATGGTGGGGTTGCCGACCTCTGCCACCGCGTCGATGGCGGCGCGCACCCGGTCGCGGCCGTCCTTCATGCCCCAGTGGCGGGCGATGTTCTCGATCACCACGATGGCGTCGTCCACCAGGATGCCGATGGAAAAGATCAGCGCGAACAGCGACACCCGGTTGAGCGTGTAGCCCATGATCCAGGCGGCGAACAGCGTCAGCAGGATCGTCACCGGGATCACGATGGCGACCACGATGGATTCGCGCCAGCCGATGGCCAGCCACACCAGCCCGATGATCGACACCGTGGCGAGGCCGAGGTGGAACAGCAGCTCGTTGGCCTTTTCGTTCGCGGTCTCGCCGTAGTCGCGCGTGACCGTCACGGCGACGGTATCGGGGATGGTGCGGCCCTGAAGCGCCTCGACCCGGTGCAGGATCGCCTCTGCCACCACCACGGCGTTCGCGCCTGCGCGTTTCGCCACGGCCAGCGTCACCGCCGGGTTGCGCGCGACCGTGCCGTCCTCTGCCCGGGTCACATGCGCCACCAGATGGTCCGAGGTATCGGACACGAACTGCACATCCGCCACATCGGCGACATAGACGGGGCGGTTGTCGCGGGTGGTCAGCAGCAGGTTCGCCACCTGCGCCGGCGCGCTCAGCGTCTCGCCCGCCACCAGCCCGATTTCCTGCCCCTGATCGTGCACCAGCCCGGTGTTGAGCGACCGGTTCGCCTGCGCCACCTTGCCCGCCAGCTGTTGCAGCGTCACCCCGTAAAGCGCCAGCCGCTCGGGGTCGGGCGCGATGCGGATCGCCTCGGGCGCCGCGCCCACCAGATAGGTCAGGCCGACATCGGGGGTCTTGGCGATTTCCGTGCGCAATTCGCGCGCGACGCGCGTCAGGTCGTTGGCGCTGACCCCTTCGGCCCCCGGTGCGGGCGACAGCGTCAGAGAGACGATGGCCACATCGTCGATCCCGCGCCCCACCACCAGCGGTTCGGGAATGCCGAGAGGGATCCGGTCCATGTTGGCGCGGATCTTTTCATGCACCCGCAGGATCGCGGCATCGGCAGAGGTGCCGACGATGAACCGCGCCGTCACCATCGCGCGGTCGTCGGCGGTCTGGGAATAGATGTGCTCGACCCCGTTGATGCCCTTGACGATGCCCTCCAGCGGCTCCGTCACCAGCTTGACCGCATCCTCGGCCCGCAATCCCTGCGCCTGCACATGGATGTCCACGAGAGGGACGGAAATCTGCGGTTCCTCCTCGCGCGGCAGGGTGATCAGCGCGACCATCCCCACCGCCAGCGCGGCGAGGATGAACAGGGGCGTCAGCGCCGAGGTGATGAAGCCCCGCGTCAGATGCCCGGCCATGCCGAGCGGGCGGTTTTCCAGCTTGTCACTCATTGCCCGTCACCACCCTGTCGCCGGGCCGCAGGCCCGAAAGCACCTCGACCATCGCCGCGCCGCCGATGTCATGGCGCTGGCCGATGACCACGGCGCGTTCCTTCGCCCCGGCGGGGCCGGTGACGATGACGAAATCCAGCCCCGCGCGGCCGACCACCGCATCCGCGGGCACCAGCAGCGCCTGCCGCGCGCCCACCGGCAGGCGGACCAGCACGCGGGCGTCGACGAAGGTTTCGGGCAGGCCCTCGACCTCGACATCCGCCAGCACGCGGCCGTTCTCGATCAGCGGATAGATGCGGGCAAGGCGGCCTTCGGCCTCGCCCGCTGCGGTTTCGATGCGGATCGCGTCGCCCTCGGCCAGCGTTGCGGCATGGCGTTCGGGCACCGCGAGCCGCAGGAAGAAGCCGCCGCCGCCGATGGCCGCAACCGCCTCGCCCGGCATGACGACCGCGCCCGCGGCCAGCGGCACGTCCAGCACCCGGCCCGCGACCGGGGCCAGCACCGCGCCTTCGGCCGCCTGCTGTTCCAGCACCTGCCGTTCGGCATGCACGGCGGCGATCTGTCCGGTCAGCACATCCACCTGCGTGCGCAACTGGTCGAGCCGCTGCGCCGTCGTCACCCCGCGTTGCAGAAGGTTCTCGCCCCGTTCCAGTTCGGCCCGGGCATTGGCCAGTTGCGCGTCCAGCGCGGCGGCGCGGGCGTCGATGGCCGACAGCTGATAGCCGATCTTGGCATCGACCACGGTGGCCAGCACCTGACCGGCGGCGACGGTATCGCCCTCGGCCACGGCGAGGCTGGCGACGGTGCCGCCGATCCGCGCACGGGCGGGAATGCGGTCGCGCGTCTCTATCCGGCCGTAGACGGCCTTCCATTCGGTCACGGCGACGGGGGCCAGGGGCGCGGTGTCGGCCCGGGCCGCGGCGGCGGGCATGGCCAGCGCGGCCGCAAGGCCGAGGGCAAGCAGGGGTTGGCGCATCGTTCGGTCCTCGATCGGGGCGGGCAGGGGCCCGGCGCATTCAAATTCAAGATTATGAATATATGAACCCGTCGCCGGGCGCAATGCCTATCTGCCGGGTGAGGCGCGCGGACGCAGGCCGGACACAGCGCCTCCGGGTCCCCCGCAAATGTCAGGGCATGCCGAAGACCTGCCGCTCTTGCCCGGAGTGTCCAGACATACGCCTGCGCCGGGTCGGATCGACCCTCACACCGGGGCCGGACCGGGCGGGATCAGGAAACGCATCGCGTTTCCCCGCCCGTCGCGCGGCGGTGCCGTCAGCGACGGTGATGCCGGGAATAATGGAAAGGCCGGGGCAACTCCAATCTTGTCCCATGGCGAAGGCACGCGCCTTCGCCAGACGGCGCGGGGGCGGGGGGCGGAAGGTCGATCCGCCTGCGGCGGGGAAGGGCGGCCGTCGGCCGGGGCCTGCCCCGGCATCCCCGTCGCGGCCGGTCACGTATCCCCGCCCGAGTCCCCCCGGCCGGGACAGGTGGCGCCCGCCGGTGCGGCTATGGTACGCCGCGCGAGGCCATGGCGGAGGACGAGATGAACCAGACCAACAGGATGCTGGCCGGGGGGCTGCTGACGGTGCTTGTCGCGTTCGGCATCAGCCGTTTCGTCTATACGCCGCTTCTGCCGCTGATGCAGGCCGAACACGGGCTGCCGCTGACGTTCTTCGGTTCGCTCGCGGGGCTGAACCTCGGGGGGTATCTGGTGGGGTCGCTGCTGGCGCTGCTTTGTGCGCGGGGGCGGGCGCGGCTGTGGGGGTTCCGGGCGGGCGTGCTGGTCAGCGTGCTGACGACACTGGCGATGGGGCTGACCGACGATCCCGCGGCGTGGCAGGCGATCCGGGTGCTGTCGGGGGCGGGCAACGCCTTTGCGCTGATCTGCTGCACCGGGATCGTGTCGGACGCGCTGGCGCGGATCGGCGACGACGCGCGGGTGGGCTGGCTGTTCTGCGGCATGGGCGCGGGGATCGCGGCCAGCGGCCTTCTGGTGCCGCAGGCGGCGCGGTGGATGGATTCGGCCGCCATCTGGGTGGTGGCGGGGGCGATCTCGGTGGCCGCGGTGCCGGTGATCCTGTCGGGGGTGCGCGATGCCGACCTGCCGCGGCGCGAGGGCCGCCGCCCGCCGCGCCATCTGCCGCAGGTGTTTCCGTTCTGGCCGCTGTTCTTCACCTATTCCATCGGCGGCATCGGCTTTGCCGCCTTCGCCACCTTCGTGGTGGCGATCATCAAGGCCCGCCCGGGGCTGGAGGGCGTGGCCGACTGGGTATGGATCGTCGTCGGCCTCTTTGCGGTGCCGAGCGGCCTTTGGGCGGGCGCGATCGCCAAGCGTATCGGCTATGCCCGCGCGCTGCTGCTGAACTATGTGATGCAGACCACCGCGATCCTGTTGCCGGTGGCCTCGGATGCGGGCTGGGTCGCGCTGCTGGCGGCGGCGATCTTCGGCACCACCTTCATGGCGACGCCGTTTCTGGTCGCCGCGCTCGGCCGGCACGGTCTGGGCGGGCGGGGCTTCGGCGCGCTGACCTTCGGCGGCGGCGTGGGGCAGGCGGCGGGGCCGCTGCTGCTGGGTCTGTTCGGCGGCGGCGTTGCGGCCTATCGCGAGGTCCTGCTGGCCTCGGGCCTGCTGACCGTCGTGGCGATGGGGATTCTGACCGGGGGCATGGTCCTTGCCCGGCTGCGCCCGGTGGCGGCGCCCGCGCAATAGCGCCTTGCCCCTGCGGCGGGGGCGGCTATCGTCGGGGCGAACCGGACCGGAATGGAAGACCCGAAGATGACAGCCACCCTCTGCACCCCCATGGCCCTGCGCGGGCTGACGCTGCGCAACCGCATCGTGATCTCGCCCATGTGCCAGTATTCGGCGCAAGGCGGGATCGCGAACGACTGGCATCTGGCGCATTACGGGCGGCTGGCGATGGGGGGGGCGGGGCTGGTGCTGTTCGAGGCCACGTCGATCAGCCCCGAGGGCCGCATCTCGCCCGGCGATCTGGGGCTGTGGGAGGATGCGCAGATCGCCCCCATGGCGCGGGTCGCGGCTTTCGTGAAATCGCAGGGCGCGGCGGCGGGGGTGCAGCTTGCCCATGCCGGCCGGCGCGCGGCCAGCCAGCGGCCCTGGCATGGCGCGGGGCCGCTCGGCCCCGAGGATGCCGATCTGCGGGGCGAACCCGCCTGGCCCGTGGTCGCGCCCTCTGCGCTGGCGATGGCCGAGGGCTGGCCGGTGCCGCAGGCGCTGAGCCTCGAGGGTATCGCGCAGGTCCGGGCCGATTTCGCCGCCGCCGCCCGCCGCGCGCTGGCGGCCGGGTTCGACGTGATCGAGATCCATGCCGCGCATGGCTATCTGCTGCACGAATTCCTGTCGCCCCTGTCGAATACGCGCGACGATGCCTATGGCGGCGACCGCGCGCGCCGCATGCGCCTGGCGCTGGAGGTGGCGGCGGACCTGCGCGCGATCTGGCCCGCCGACCGGCCGGTGTTCGTGCGCGTCTCGGTCGTGGACGGGGCCGATGGCGGGCAGACGGTGGAGGATACGGTGGCCTTCGCCCGGGAACTGAAGGCGCTCGGGGTGGATGTGGTGGATTGCTCGACCGGCGGGATGCTGGGCAGCGCCACCGCCTCGCGCGTGCCCCGCGGGCCGGGGTTCCAGCTGCCCTATGCCCGCGCGGTGCGCGAGGGCGCGGGGATCCCCGCGATGGCGGTGGGGCTGATCCTCGACCCCCATCAGGCCGAGGCCGCGCTGACCGAAGGCGATGCCGACCTGATCGCCATCGGACGCACCGCGCTCGACGATCCGAACTGGCCGCTGCATGCCGAACGGGCGCTGACGGGCGACCGGTGGGACCATTGGCCGCCGCAGGCGGGCTGGTGGTTGGAACGGCGCGCGGCCTCGCTGCGGCGATAGCGGCGCGCGCAGGGAGGGGCGATGGAAGGAAGCTTCGATTTCGTCATCATCGGTGCGGGCTCCGCCGGCTGCGTGCTGGCGAACCGCCTGTCCGAGGACCCGCGCGCCCGCGTCCTGCTGATCGAGGCGGGCGGATCCGACCGCTACCACTGGGTGCATATCCCCGTGGGCTACCTCTACTGCATCGGCAACCCCCGCACCGACTGGATGTACCGGACCGAACCCGAACCGGGCCTCGGCGGGCGGTCGATCCTTTACCCGCGCGGCAAGCTGATGGGCGGCTGTTCGTCGATCAACGGCATGATCTACATGCGCGGGCAGGCGGCCGATTACGACGGTTGGGCGCAGATGGGCTGCACCGGATGGGGCTGGGACGACGTGCTGCCGCTGTTCATCCGGTCCGAGGCGCATCATGCCGGCGGGCCCGCCCACGGGACGGCGGGCGAGATGCGGGTGGAACGCCAGCGGCTTCACTGGCCGGTGCTGGACGCGGTGGCGGAGGCGGCGGGCGAACTGGGCATTGCCCCCACGGCGGATTTCAACGCCGGCGACAATGCGGGCGTGGGCTATTTCGAGGTCACGCAGAAATCCGGCCTGCGGCATAGCGCGGCGCGCGCCTTTCTGGGCCGCAAGGTGCGGGCGCGGGCGAACCTGACGATCCTGACGCAGGCGCAGGTGACGGGGCTGGTGCTGGCGGACGGCCGGGTGACGGCGGTGGACTATGACCGCGGGGGCCGGCCGGGCAGGGTGGATGTGGCCGGGCAACTGGTGCTGGCGGCGGGGGCGGTCGGCACGCCGCAGATCCTGATGCTGTCGGGCATCGGCCCGGCGGATCACCTGGCCGATCTGGGCATCGCGCCGCGGCTCGACCTGCCGGTGGGGCGGAACTTGCAGGATCATTTGCAGATCCGCACCGTGTTCCGGGTGTCCGGCGTGCGCACGCTGAACGACCGCGCGGCGCGGCCCTTGGGGCGTGCGGGGATCGCGGCGGAATATGCGCTGTTCCGGCGCGGCCCGATGGCGATGGCGCCGAGCCAGTTGGGCATCTTCACCCGCACCGATCCGCGTCATGCCACGCCGAACGTGGAATTCCACGTCCAGCCCCTGTCGCTGGATGCCTTCGGGCAGCCGCTGCACCGCGATCCGGCGATCACCGTTTCGGTCTGCAACCTGCGCCCGACCAGCACCGGGGCGGTGACGCTGCAATCGCCCGACTGGCGGCAGGCGCCGCGGATCGCGCCCGGCTATCTGTCCACGCCCGAGGATATGGAGGTCGCCGTCGCCTCGGTCCGGCTGGCGCGGCGGCTGATGGCGACGCGGCGGATGGCGGGGATGGCGCCGCAAGAGGTGCTGCCGGGGGCGGAGGTGGATGCCGACGCCGATCCGGTCGCGGCGGCGGGCCGCATCGCCACCACGATCTTCCACCCCGTGGGCACCGCGCGCATGGGGCCTGCGGGCGATGCGGGCGCGGTGGTGGATCCGCAGTTGCGGCTGCGGGGGCTGACGAATGTCACCGTCGCCGACGCTTCGGTCATGCCGCGGATCGTGTCGGGCAACACCCATGCCCCGGTGGTGATGATCGCGGAACGCGCGGCGGATATTCTGCGCGGGCGGGGGTGAGGGCGGGCCTGACGGGGGCGGTAGGAATGCCGGCTCACTCACCTGGCCGCAAGCCGGATCGGAATTCGCATTCACCGCGCTGTCTGGCGAAGGCGCGTGCCTTCGCCACCGCGATTCAGGTGGAGTTGCCCCGGCCGGGGGCCCCAAGCCCTCGACCAGCGCCCCGCCCATGGCGGGCGCTACTCGCCCGCCGGGGCAGGCGCTGGCCTACCAGGATTTCCCGGCACACCATTCCTGACGGCAACCCCGCGCGAACGGGCGGGGGAAACGCAATGCGTTTCCTGATCCCGCCCGGCCAAACCGCGCTCATGCCCTGTGACGGCAGGGAAAAGGCGGTATGGTCGCGGCTCTCAGGTGTTTTCCGGCGACAGCTGGCCCCGCCCCGGCGGCGGCAACGAAAACGGGCGGTGGCCCGCGCCACCGCCCGCATGTTCCGGCCCTGCCGCAGGGCGCGTCAGTCCTTCGCGCGCTCGACGTAGGAATTGTCCTCGGTGTTGATCACGATCCGGGTGCCCGCGCCGATATGCGGCGGCACCATCACCCGCAGCCCGTTGGTGCAGATCGCGGGCTTGTAGGACGACGAGGCCGTCTGGCCCTTCACCACCGGCTCGGTCTCGGCGATCTCGACCGTCACCTTCTGGGGATATTCGATGGCGATCGCATTGCCCTCGAAGGTCTTGAGATAGACGCGGATCCCCTCGGTCAGGAACACCTTGCCGTCGCCCACCACATCGGGCGACACGGCGAGCTGTTCATAGGTCTCGGGCTCCATGAAGTGATAGCCCTCGCCGTCCTCGTAGAGGAAATCGTATTCGCGTTCGTCCACCGTCGCGCGTTCCACCTGTTCGGTCGTGCGCCAGCGTTCCGATACCTTCACCCCGTCGGCGATGCGGCGCATGTCGACCTGGGTCACGGGCGTGCCCTTGCCGGGGTGGATGTTCTGGGCCTGAAGAACGACATAGAGCCTGCCGTCCATGTCGATGACGTTGCCCTTGCGGATGCTGGAGGCGATGACTTTGACCACGGGTTTCGATCCTTGTTTGCGGCGCGCCCGCGCGGTAGGGCGGGGCGGGATGACCGCGCCCTAGCGCATCCTGACC
Source organism: Ruixingdingia sedimenti (assembly GCF_031432425.1). NCBI lineage: Bacteria > Pseudomonadati > Pseudomonadota > Alphaproteobacteria > Rhodobacterales > Paracoccaceae > Ruixingdingia > Ruixingdingia sedimenti. Next base: position 152,639 of record NZ_JAVKPH010000002.1, read on the forward strand.
GGAATCGCCAGCCCCAAGGACACCGAAATGCCCGCCGGAACGCCCGATGCCCCGCCCTGGTGGTCGCCCGAACGCCATGCCGACCGCCGCCCGGCGCTGCTGGCGCGCAACCGGATCCAGGCGGCCCTGCGCGGCTGGCTGGCGGCCGAGGGGTTCACCGAGGTCGATCCCGTCGCGTTGCAGGTCAGCCCGGGAAACGAGGCGCATCTGCATGCCTTCGCGACCGAGGCCCTAGGCTATGACGGCGCGGGCCGGGCGATGTATCTGCACACCAGCCCCGAATTCGCAATGAAGAAGCTGCTGGCGGCGGGCGAGACCCGCATCGCCGCCTTCGCCCATGTCTGGCGCAACCGCGAACGGGGGGTGTTGCACAGCCCCGAATTCACCATGCTGGAATGGTACCGCGCCGGGCAGGGCTACGAGGTGCTGATGGCCGATTGCGCGGCGCTGGCGCGGCTGGCGGTGCGGGCGGCGGGGGGCACGGCGCTGCGGTTCAGCGGCCATGAATGCGATCCCTTCGCCGAACCCGAACGGCTGTCGGTGGCAGAGGCCTTCGCGCGCCACGCCGGCATCGACCTGCTGGCCACTCTCGCCCCCGACGGGACGACCGACGCCCCCGCCCTGCGCGCGCAACTGGCCGCGCGCGGCCACCGCACGGCGGCGGACGACACCTGGTCCGACATGCTCAGCCGCGTGCTGGTCGCGGCGGTGGAGCCGCATCTGGGCCATGGCCGCCTGACGGTGCTCGACCGCTATCCGGTGGCCGAGGCGGCGCTGGCGCGCCCCGCTGCCGACGACCCGCGCGTGGCCGAACGGTTCGAGCTTTACGCCTGCGGGGTGGAACTGGCGAACGGGTTCGGCGAACTCACCAACCCCGCCGAACAGCGCCGCCGGTTCGAGGCCGAGATGGCGGAAAAACACCGCGTCTATGGCGAGCGCTACCCGCTGGACGAGGATTTCCTCGCGGCCCTCGCCCATATGCCCGCCGCGAGCGGCATCGCGATGGGCTTCGACCGGCTGGTGATGCTGGCCACCGCCGCCCCGCGCATCGACGACGTGCTCTGGACCCCGGTGGCGTGAGAGGGCCGGCCCCGCGCCACGGCCATCGCCCTTTCGGCGGGGCCGTGCCCCTGACATCCGTCGGCAGCCTCCGGCGGGAGTATTTGGAAAAAGATGAAGCCGCCCACCCTTGCCGGGCAAGCGCGGCCGCCGCATTTTCTGTCCCCAAATATCCCCGCCGGAGGCCCCCGACCTGCCCACCCGCTCCACCCGTCCGAAGATGCGGCCAGCGTCGCCACCGGGCCGCGGCAGCGCCGGCGAGGGGGGCTCGATGCCCCCCGAGGCGGCGGTCCCGGGGCTGCCGGGCGGGGGTCTAGCCGCCCCGCGCCGCGTGCTGCTGGCGATAGCCCGAGGGGGTCTGGCCGAACTTGGCCTTGAACAGGCGGGAAAACTGCGCCTGGTCGGAAAAGCCGAAGCGGTAGGCGATGTCCGACATCGGCATGGTGCCCGGCAGTTGCAGCAGGTCGCGCGCGGCGATGAGGCGCTGGTCGCGGATATATTGCGACACGGTGCTGTTGGCCTCTGCGAACAGTTCGTGCAGGTAGCGTTTGGAAATCCCGCAGGCCTCGGCCACCATGTCGGGCGACAGCGCGGGGTCGGCGAGGCTGCGGCGGATCACCGCTTCGGCCCGGCGCAGATGCGCCTCGCGCACGGCCGAGCGCACGCCCTCGCCCCCGCCTGCCTGCCCGTCGACCGCCAGCGCCAGCAGTTCGATCAGCTGCCGTCCCAGCACCTCGGCGCTGCGGGGATCCACGTCGCGCTGCGCCTGCACCTGCTGCGCCATCGATACGAACAGCGCCCCCATCCCCCCGCGCCCGTCGAACACCTGCGCGCAATGGCGGTCGGGGCTGCGGATCTTTTCCGCCAGCACCGGCCGGGCCACCTTCAGCACGTAAAGGTCGTTCGGCGCCTCGTAGGAAAACCGGTAGGGCTCGTCCCCGCGTTCGATGATGAACCCGCCGGGGTCGCAGCGCACGTCGCGGCCCAGTTGCCGGAAATCGACCGGCGCGCGGCGGGGGATGGTGATCAGGTATTCCTCTTCCGTCGTGCCGGCGATGTGGCGCAGGTTGCGTTCATAGCGCAGCGGCTGCGTCTGCAACCGCGACAGCGACACCGCGCCGACGCTGCCCTTTTCCAGCCGGCCCTGAAAGGCCCCGGCATCGCGGAAGGTCAGTTGCAGGGGGAAATAGGCCTCGGCGATCACGGCGTTCCAGTGGCCCGCGCGTTCCGGCGCGGCCACATGATCGGTGCTGTGTGCCTTGGTCTGCATGGACGCGCCACCCCCCGACAGCGTGACATGGGTTGATTCTAGATAGTCCCGCGGCACCTCATTGCAAGGCATTTCCGCCCCGCCGCCGTCTTGCCGCACCCGATGGGGCCGGGTGCAGGGCCCGGGTGCACGGCCCGGGTGCACGGATTGCCAAATCCTTCCGCGCTGGCCTGCAAGACGCCGCCCCCGAATCGCGCGACGCTGATTGCCAGAGTTCAAGAAGCCGGGAATCGGCCAGTGCAGGGAGTTTCGCCGGACAACCACCCCTTCCGGGGCGGCGATGGCGCCTGCGCGGCCGGACGGCCCCACAGGAAGGATGGACCATGACCAAACGGAAGGTCGACCCGATCACGCTTTCGGTCGTGCGCGGCGTGCTGGAGACGACGCAGCGCGAGATGACCCTGACGCTGGAACAGACCGCGCGCAGTTCGGTCTTCAACCTCGCGCACGACTATTCCACCGCGCTTTTCAACCACACGCCGGAAATGATCCTGCAAGGGCAGGACATCCCGATCCACCTCGGCTCGCTGATCCCGGCGATGAAGTCGGTGGCGAAGTTCTTCGAGGGCGACATCCACGATGGCGACCTGATCCTGCACAACGACCCGGCCTATGGCGGGTCGCACATCATCGACACCTGCATGTACTACCCCGTGTTCTACGAGGGCGAGCTGGTGTTCTGGACCGTCTGCAAGGGCCACCTGACCGACATCGGCGGCCCGGTGCCCGCCGGCTACAACCCCGCGGCGACGGAGATCTATGCCGAGGGTCTGCGCATCCCCCCCGTCAAGCTGTGGGACAAGGGCAAGCCCCGCCATGACGTGATGAACCTGCTGCTGACCAACATGCGCGCGCGCCGCGACCAAGAGGGCGATTTCAACGCGCTCATCGGCGCCTGCAAGGTGGGCGCGAGGGCGCTGACCGGGCTGATGGACAAATACGGCAAGGACATGGTGCAGGACTGCATCGCCGAACTGCTGGACATGGCCGAGGCGCATATGCGCAAGCTCATCTCCGAGGTCCCGGACGGCACCTATACCGGCACCGCGATCCTCGAGGACGCCGGCCACGGCTTCGGCGATTTCGAGATCACCGCGACGGTGACGATCACCGGCGACAACTGCCATATCGCCGTGAACTCGCCCCCGCAGGTGCCCTATTTCATCAACAGCTATGAAGGGAACAGCCATTCGGGCGTCTATCTGGGCCTGATGATGTTCGCGCAGCTTCCGCCGCCCTACAACGAGGGGCTCTATCGCTGCGTCACCACCGACATGGGCCCCAAGGGCACGCTCTGCAACGCGAAATCGCCCGCGCCGCACATGAACTGCACCACGACGCCGATGGAAACGCTGACCGATGCCGTGCGGCTGGCGTTCGAGCAGGCGGCGCCCGCCAAGGTTTCGGCAAGCTGGGGCCATGCCAACGGCTGCAACATCGCCGGCTGGGACAAGCGGCATGACGAGGAATATGTGACCATGGTGCTGGCCTCGATCATCTCGGGCGCCGGGGCCACGGCAAGCCAGGACGGCTGGCATGCCTGCGGGCCGGAATGCTGCTTCGGCGCGCTGACCAGCGGAGATATCGAGATGCTGGAACACAGCTACCCGATCATCATCCACCGCTACGGGCTGATGGAGGATTCGGGCGGCGCGGGCAAGAACCGCGGCGGGTCCGGCACCTGCTGGGAGGTGGAGCCGCTGGATACCCCGATGACGCTGATCACCTTCGGCGAAGGCCGCCGCATCCCGGCGATGGGGGCCGCGGGGGCGAAGTCGAACATGGTCGCGCCCAAGGTCGGGCGGCTGGAGGTCACGCGCAACGGCGAGACCAAGATCATCACCGAAAACGTCATCGAGACGATCCAGCCCGGCGAACGCGCGGCCAACAAGAACCCCGGCGGCGGCGGCTACGGCAACCCGTATGAACGCGACATCCAGAAGGTGGTCGAGGACGTGCGCAACGGCCTCGTCAGCCTCGCGGGGGCCAAGGCCGACTACGGTGTCGTCATCACCGATGCCGAAACCCTCGCCGTCGATCACGACGCCACCCGGAAACTGCGCGCGGCCGCCGCCTGATCCGCGACGCGCACATTTTCTGTCCAGAAATATCCTCGGGGGTCCGGGGGCAGGCAGCCCCCGGCGCCGGCAGCAGCCACGGGCCCCGACGCCACCAAGGAAGCATACCATGCTGAACAAATATCGCCTCGGCATCGACGCGGGCGGCACCTTCACCGACTTCATCCTGGCCGACCGCGACGGCGAGGTCCGCATCTTCAAGGCGCTGTCCACGCCGCAGGACCCGACGCTGGCCATCCGCAACGGCCTGAAACTGATCGAGGAGGAAACCGGCATCACGCCGACCGAGATCGTGTCGAACGCCGACCTGTGCATCAACGGCACCACGGTGGGGCTGAACGCGCTGATCACCCATACCGGCGCCAAGACCGGCCTCATCGCCACCTCGGGCCATGAGGACAGCATCGAGATCCGCCTCGGCCACAAGGAAGACGGCTACCGCTACGACCCGGAATATCCGCCCGCGACGATGCTGGTGCCGCGCTACCTGCGCCGCCCGGTGCGCGAACGGGTGATTTCCACCGGCGCCGTCCACACGCCGATGAACGAGGACGACGTGCGCGACGCCTGCCGCTTCTTCCTCAAGGAAGGCGTGCAGTCGGTCGCCATTTCCTTCGTCTGGTCGGTGCTGCATCCCCAGCACGAACTGCGCGCGGCGGAAATCGTGCGCGAGATGATGCCGGACGTGCGCCTGACGGTGGGCAGCCAGCTTTACCCGCAGGTGCGCGAATACACCCGCACCTCGACCGCCATCGTGAACGCCTACCTCGCCCCCATCCTGCAACGCTATGTCGAGGCGGTGGACGGCTATTTCCGCAGCCTCGGCGCCCGGAACCCGGTGCGCTACTTCCAGTCGAACGGCGGGCTTGCGGTGGGGTCGGTGGTGACGGACCAGTCGGTCTATGCCATCAACTCCGGCCCCGCGTCGGCGCCGCAGGCCGCGCTTTACATCGGTGCGCCCTGGGATCTGAAGAACATCATCACCGTCGACATGGGCGGCACGTCCTTCGACATCACCCTGACCCGCGACGGCCGGGCCAACGTGTCGAAGAACATCGACTTTTTGCGCTACCGCATCGGCATCCCGATGATCCAGGTGGAAACGCTCGGCGCGGGCGGGGGGTCCATCGGCTGGATCGACTCGATGGGCTTGATGCAGATGGGGCCGCAGTCGGCGGGGTCCGAACCGGGGCCCGCCTGCTATGACCAGGGGGGCGAGCGGCCGACGACCACCGACGCGAACCTTGTCCTCGGCTATCTCAACCCCGACGGGCTGGTGGGCGGGCGGCTGCCGCTGAACGTGGCAAAGGCGCGCGGCGCGGTGCAGGCGCATCTGGCCGATCCGCTGAACATGAGCGTGGAAAAGGCCGCCTACGGCATGTTCACCATCGTGAACAACAACATGGTGAACGCGATCCGCCGCGTGTCGGTCGAACGCGGCTACGACCCGCGCGACTTCGTGCTGAACTGCGCGGGCGGTGCGACGGCGGCGCATATCACCGCGCTGGCGCGGGAAATGGGGATCCGCAAGATCCTGATTTCCAAACTCGCTTCGGGGCTCTGCGCCTATGGGCAGATCATTTCGGATGTGAAGTACAACTACATGGCCCCCGCCCCGGTGCGTCTGGAAGGGGCAGAGGCGGCGGCGAAGCTCGACACCCTTTTCAACGGGCTGGAGGCGCGGGGCCGCCAGGATCTGGCCGAGGACGGGTTTACCGAGGACCGCATCGCCATCCGCCGCAGCCTCGACATGCGCTATGTCGGGCAGGTGCATGAATGCACCGTGGACGTGGACCCGTTCACCGTCGACGAGGCGGCGCTGGAAAAGCTCAAGGCCGCCTTCCACGCCCGGCACGAGGAACTCTACACCTATTCCGAACCGCAAAGCGCGGTCGAGGTGGTGAACGTCGAAAGCGCGATCTGGGGCCGGGTGGACAAGCCCAGGCGGGTGAGCATCGCGGCGGGCAGGGGCGCGCATACCGCGCTCGACGGCACGCGCGAGATGATCTTCCGCGCCGACGGCACCGCGCAGGACACGCCCGTCTACAACGGCGCGAAACTGGGCGCGGGCGACCGCATCGCCGGCCCCGCGGTGATCGAGGAGGTGACGACCACCATCGTGATCGAGCCGGGCTGGGTCGCCGACCTGCACGACAGCGGGGTCTATGTGCTGACCATGACCGAAGAGTGAACCCGCCCCGGCGCGGATCGCCGCCGGGACACAGGGCGCACTTGACGTTGGCCCCGAGGTTTCGGACCCTCGGGGCCAACCAACGATAACAGGGAGACCAGCATGACCATCATCAATTGCGACATGGGCGAAAGTTTCGGCCTGTGGAAGATCGGCGACGATGCCGGGCTGATGCCGCTGATCGACGTGGCCAATGTCGCCTGCGGCTTTCACGCCTCGGATTTCAACCACATGCGCACGACGGTGCAACTGGCGAAGAAGCACGGGGTCAAGGTGGGCGCGCATCCCTCGCTGCCCGACCTTCAGGGCTTCGGGCGGCGGGAGATGAAGATCGGGCGCGAGGAACTGGCGAACTGCATCATCTACCAGATCGGCGCGCTGTCGGGCTTTCTGAAAGCCGAGGGGATGGAACTGAACCACATCAAGCCGCACGGCAGCCTTTACGGCATGGCCGCGCGGATGGAGGACATCGCCCATGCCGTGGCCGATGCGGCGGATGTGTTCAGGGTGCCGCTGATGGGCATGGCCGGCACGCTGCACGAACAGGTCTATACCGCGCGCGGGCACGGGTTCATTTCCGAATTCTACGCCGATCTGGACTATAACGACGAAGGCGGCGTCATCATCACCCGCGAACATGCCGCGACGGATGAAGATCACGCCGCGCAGGCTTGCCTGCGGGCCATCCGCGAGGGCAAGGTGACAAGCGTGAACGGCAAGGACGTGACGGTGCGGGCCGATGCGATCTGCGTGCATTCCGACACGCCCAATGCGGTCGCCGTCGCGCGCCGGGTGCGCGCCGCCGTCGAGCCTTACCTGACCTCTGCCTGACAAGGGATGCAACGCATGACCAAACAGATCCTGTCGCCGCTGCCCGGCACCTTCTACCGCAAGCCCGCCCCCGACCAGCCCGCCTTCAAGGATGTGGGCGATGCCGTGGCGGTGGGCGATGTGGTGGGGCTGATCGAGGTGATGAAATCCTTCAACGAGGTCGTGGCCGATCAGGCGGGCACCATCACCGGCTTTCCCGCCGATGACGAAGAACCCGTGATGGCCGGCCAGCCGCTGGTGGACCTGGGCTGATGGCGATCCGCAAGCTTCTGGTGGCCAACCGGGGCGAGATCGCGGTGCGGATCATCCGCGCCGCGCGCGAACTGGGGATTGCCACCGTACAGGTCCATTCCGCCGCCGACACCGACAGCCTTGCCGTGCGGATGGCGGATGAAGCCGTGCTGATCGGCCCGCCGATGGCGGCGAAAAGCTACCTCAACATCGCCGCGATCCTGAAGGCCGCGGCCGATACCCGCGCGGATGCGGTGCATCCGGGCTATGGCTTTCTGGCCGAAAACGCCGATTTCGCCGATGCGGTGGTGGCGGCGGGGCTGGTCTGGGTCGGGCCTTCGGGCGATGCGATCCGGGTGATGGGCGACAAGGTGGCCGCGCGGGTCGCCGCCGAATCCGCCGGTGTGCCCGTGGTGCCCGGATCGGACGGGCGCATCGACGATCCCGCGCAGGCCCGCGCGGTGGCGCTGGCCATCGGCTTTCCGTTGATGATCAAGGCCGCGGCGGGCGGCGGCGGGCGCGGCATCCGCATCTGCCACGACATGGAGGAATTCGACCGCCTGATGCCCCAGGCCGCGGCAGAGGCGAAATCGGCCTTTGGCGACGGCGGTTTGTATATCGAGAAGGTGATCGAACGCGCGCGGCATATCGAGGTGCAGATCCTCGGCGACGGCGCCCGCGCGATCCATTGCTTTGAACGCGAATGTTCGCTGCAACGCCGCCGCCAGAAGGTCTGGGAAGAGGCGCCCTCGGCCACCCTGCCCGAGGAGATGCGCGCGCGGCTCTGCGCCTCTGCCGTCGCGCTGGCCGAGGCGGTGAAATATCGCGGGGCGGGGACGCTGGAATACCTTTACGACGATGCGACGGGGCATTTCTACTTCATCGAGATGAACACCCGCATCCAGGTGGAACATCCCGTGACCGAGATGATCACCGGCATCGACCTCGTGCGCGAGATGATCCGCATCGCCGGCGGCGAACCCCTGCGCCTGGCGCAGGAGGACGTGCGGCTGAACGGCCACGCGATCGAGGTGCGCATCTGCGCCGAGGATCCGGCGCAGAACTTCAAGCCCGGGCCGGGCACGATCAGCGGCCTGCGCGTGCCCGGCGGTGCGGGGGTGCGGTTCGATTCCATGCTCTATGACGGCTACACCGTCCCGCCCTTTTACGATTCATTGCTGGCCAAGCTGATCGTCTGGGACGAGGACCGCGCATCCGCCATCGCCCGCATGGCCCGCGCGCTGGATGAATTGCAGGTCGGCGGCATCGCCACCACCAAACCGCTGCATCAGGCGCTGGCCCGCGACCCGGGCGTGCGGCTCGGCGATTTCCACACCCGCTGGCTGGAACCCTGGCTGGAGCAGAACGCCGCGGCGCTGGCGGCAGAAGGAGGAAGTGCATGAAGACCCGGTATTCCTTCGGCGGCGACGAACATGTCTTCGTCGAATGCGACGAGGAAATGTCGCTCGACGCTTTCTTCAAGGGCATGTCGATCACCACCGCGCTGAAAGAGGCGAAGATCCCCGGCGTGACGGAAATCTGCCCGGCCAACGCGTCGTTCCTCGTGCGTTTCGACCCCGACGTGATCGCGCCCGACGACATGATGCGCGAGTTGAAGGCGCTGGAGGCCGCGGCGGATGTGGGCAGTTCGGTGCTCGATACCCGCATCATCGAGGTGCCGGTTCTCTACAACGATCCCTGGACGCATGAGACGCTGATGCGGTTCCGCGAACGCCATCAGGACCCGGGTTCCACCGACATCGAATATACCGCGCGGATCAACGATCTCGACGGGGTGGACGGTTTCGTCAAGGCGCATTCCGGCGCGCCGTGGTTCGTGTCGATGGTGGGCTTCGTCGCGGGGCTGCCGTTCCTTTACCAGATGGTGGACCGCGCGCGGCAGATCCAGTCGCCGAAATACCTGCGCCCGCGCACCGACACGCCGCGCCTGACGGTGGGGCACGGGGGCTGTTTCGGCTGCATCTATTCGGTGCGCGGTGCGGGCGGCTACCAGATGTTCGGCATCACGCCGATGCCGATCTTCGACCCCGCGCAAGAGGTGCCGTATCTGCGCGATTTCATGTGCCTTTTCACGCCGGGCGACATCGTGAAGTTCACCCCCATCGACCGCGCCGAATACGACCATACCCTGGCCGAGGTCGAGGCCGGCCGCTGGATGCCGCGGATCGCGCCTGTGACCTTTTCGCTGGCCGATTTCAAGAAGGACATGGATGGCACCAATGCCAAGGTGATGGAGGCGCTCAATGGCCGTTAATGTCATCAAGCCGGGCCTTGCCACGACGGTGCAGGATCTGGGCCGGCCGGGGTATTACCATCTGGGCATCCCGCTGTCGGGGGCGATGGACCAGCTTTCGCTGACGGCCGCGAACCTGCTGGTCGGCAACCCCGCCGGCGCCGCGGCGCTGGAGGCGGTGTTCCTGGGCCCGGAACTGGAATTCCAACAGGACGCCATGGTGGCCGTGACCGGGGCAGAGATGCCGCCCAAGGTCGATGGCGTCGAACAGCCGGGCTGGACGGCGTTCCGGGTGAAGAAGGGGCAGGTGCTGTCCTTCGGGTTCCTGAAAAAGGGCGCGCGGGCCTATATCGCCATCTCGGGCGGCATCGACGTGCCGGTGGTCCTGGGATCGCGGTCCACCTATGCGCTCGGCGCGCTCGGCGGCTTCAACGGGCGCAAGCTGGAACCGGGCGATGTGCTGCCGGTCGGGCAGGGGGCCACGGTGGCCGAGGGCCGCGTGCTGGCCGAAAACCTGCGCCGCGGGCCCGGCAATCCGGCGGAACTGCGCATGGTGCCCGGGCTCTACTGGCACCGGATCACCGAAGGCGCGGGCAAGGCGTTCTTCGAGGACATCTGGAAGGTCGCGCCCGAGGCCGACCGGATCGGCTATCGCTTCAAGGCGGGCCGCGTGCTGGATTTCGTGCCGCGCGAACCGCCCTTCGGCGCCGGGTCCGACCCGTCGAACATCGTGGATGCGCCCTATCCCTATGGGTCCGTCCAGGTGCCCTCGGGGACGGAACCCATCGTGCTGCACCGCGATGCGGTGTCGGGCGGGGGGTATTTCATGATCGGCACGGTGGTGTCCGCCGACATGGACCTGATCGGCCAGTTGCAGCCGCATACCCCCACGCGCTTCGTGCCGGTGACGATGGATCAGGCATTGGCGGCGCGGGCCGAACGCAAGGCCACCCTGGCCGCGATCACCGCGGCGCTGGAATAGGACCGGCGGCGGCGGGCCCACCCGCCGCCCCTGACAGGGAGCATCGAAGGTGAGATCGACCGGCAAGACCGAGGTGAACGGCGCCCTTGCGGCCCCCCCGGGGGTGGCCCGCCGCCGGCTGCGCGTGCGCGGCACCTCGATCACGCTGCTCAGCCAGATGCGCGAACAGGCGGAACGGGATCTGGGGTTCCGGGTCGATTACGAACTGCTCGACTTCGTGGAATGCCAGCGCCGTGCGGCGCTGGAACCCGAGGCCTACGACGTCTACGAACACTGCTTCCAGAATCTCGACATCGTGTGGTTCTGGGGCGCGTTGCAGCCCATCGACACGCAGCGCATCGTCGAATGGGACAGCATGTCCGACCTGACCAAGACCGGCGGGGTCAGCAAATATGCCTGGCGCGGGCATGGCGACGCGCCGGTGGGCAAGCTTTACATCCAGCCCGGGGGTTTTCTGGGCGACCGGCCGGGGCGGCAGATCGCGATGCTGCCCACGGTGCACAACGTCGACAGCTTCGGCTTCGACCCCCGCGTGTTCGGCACCGGCGAGGCGCCCCGGACGCCAAGCTGGGCCTGGCTTCTTGACCCGCGCGCCAAGGGCCGGATCGCGCTGGTGGACGAACCCGCCATCGGCCTTTTCGATGCGGCGCTGGCCGCCGAGGCGACGGGAGAGCTGTCCTTCGCCGATATCGGCAACATGACCATCGCGGAAATCGACGCGCTGATGGCTCTGCTGGAGGATCGCCGCCGGCAGGGCTATTTCTGCGGATCCTGGCGCAACGGCGAGGATGCGGCGCGCCTGCTGCACGAGGGCCGCGTCGCGGTGCAGAGCATGTGGTCGCCCGTCTATGGCGATCTGGGCCCGATGACCGGCCTTTTCGCCGAGGCCGCGCCCGCCGAGGGCTATCGCGCCTGGCACGGGGGGGCGAGCCTGTCGCGCCATGCCGCGGGGGCGGAACTCGACATGGCCTATGAATATCTCAACTGGTGGCTGGCCGGGCGCGCCGGGGCGATCATGGCCCGGCAGGGCTATTACATTTCCACCCCCGAACGCGCGCGCACCCAGATGACGCCCGAGGAATGGGCCTACTGGTACGAGGGCGCGCCGGCGGCCTGCGACCTGCCGGGGCCCTCGGGCCAGATCGTGGTGCGCGCGGGCGCGCGCCGGGCAGGGGGAGCCTATCGCGAACGGCTCAGCCGCATCGCGGTGTGGAACACGGTGATGGAGGAATACAACTACGCCGTCCGGGTCTGGGACCGGTTCATCCAGCGTGTGAATGCGGGGGCGCCATGATCAGGACCGCGAACCCGCTGGCGCAGGAACCGCGCTATGAACTCATCACCCAGGTCCTGCGCGAAAACATCGCCGAGGGCCGCCTGCCGCCGGGGCTGGTGCTGCTGGAAGGGCCGATCGCGGCGCTGATGCAGACCAGCCGCGCGCCCGTGCAATCGGCCCTGCGCCGCTTGCAGGCCGAGGGGCTGATCCACCGGTTCGAGGGGCGCGGCTTTCTCGTCGGCCCGCCGGGGGCGGAGGTGGCGCCGCTGCGCCGCGACATCCGCGATTTCGCGCTGGAAATCCCCGCGGCGGTGGACGACGCGCTTCAGGTGCGCGGCACCTGGCGGCATGTCTACGACCAGGTGGAGGAAGAGGTCGCCACCTGTCAGGTGTTCGGCGAATACCGCATCGTGGAAACCGAACTGGCCGACTATCTGGGCGTCAGCCGCACCGTGGTGCGCGACGTGCTGGCGCGGTTGCAGGAACGCGGGCTGATCCAGAAGAACCCCAGTTCCCACTGGATCGCCGGCCCCCTGACCGCCCGCACCCTGCGCGAGAAGTTCGAGCTGCGCGCCATCGTCGAACCGGCGGCGCTGCGCCTTGCCGCGCCCCACATCCGCTATGCCGCCGTCGAGGCGATTCGCAACCGCATCGGCGCCGACCCCGACCTGACCTGGGAGGCGCTGGAGGACGCGCTGATGGACGAGTGCATCGCGCAGGCACCAAACACGACTCTCGTCGAAATGATCCGCAACAACCGGCTGCTTCTGTCGGCGGTGAACCGGGCGCTGACCGGGCTCGGCCTGCCGCCGGACGACATCGCGCTGGACCAGTACCGGACGCTTTTCCACCTCATCGCCCGCCATCCGATTGATTCCGCGGCGGAATACCTGCGCGACCACCTGCACATCATGGCGCGCAAGAACCTCGCCCGGATGAAGATCGTCGCCGTGATCAGCGAGACACGCAAGCTCGCGCCCTATCTGACGCCTCAATAAAACGTATATTGCGTTCTTTATCCATTTTGAAGTTTGCGGTGTTCTCGCATTTTTGCGGAATACATGGGCATGTCTGCGGTTTTCATGCCCTGAATATACGCCAAAAGAAAGAAAGACACATGTTGACAGACAGATCTATTCGCTATTTTATACGATATACAGTTTGATGCTGCTGCGGCGGCACTTCGCACGGCAGGTGCAGACGACAATGCGCCGCTACAGGGTTGGACACGTCTAGGGGAGTCAGCGACGGCGAGCGGTTCTGCGGAATCGCGCCGGGGACAGCAGGCATGGCAGCACAATCGGCAATCTTTCGACTTGAAGGGGTCACCCGGCGCTTCGGGGACGTGACGGCGCTCGACGGCGTCACGCTCGATGCGGGGGTGAACGAATATATCTCGCTTCTGGGGCCCTCGGGGTCGGGGAAGACCACGCTTTTGCGCGTGATCGCGGGCTTCGAGGCCCCCGACGCCGGGCGGGTGCATTTCCAGGGGCGCGACATCACCGCCCTTCCGGCGCATGAACGCGGCATCGGCTTCGTGTTCCAGAACTTCGCGCTGTTCCCGCATCTGACGGTGATGAAGAACGTCGCCTTCGGCCTGATGCACGGCAAGGGCGCGCAGGTCCCGCAGGCGGAAATCGACCAACGCTGCCGCGACATGATCGAGATGGTGGGCCTTGCGGGGATGGAAGACCGCGGGGTCGACCAGATTTCCGGCGGCCAGCGGCAGCGCGTGGCGCTGGCGCGCACGCTGGTGATGCAGCCCAAGCTGGTGCTGCTGGACGAACCGCTCGGCGCGCTGGACGCCAACCTGCGCGCGCGTATGCGCAATGAATTGCGCGCGATCCGCGAACGGCTCGGCGTGACCTTCCTGCATGTGACCGGCAGCGAGACCGAGGCGCTGGCGATGGGCGACCGGGTGGTGGTGCTGGACCGCGGGCGGATCATCCAGATCGGCACCTCGGAACAGGTCTACGACATGCCCGAAACCCCCGAGGTCGCGCATTTCATGAACCGTTTCAATCTGTTCGAGGGCAGCCTCAAGGGCGGTGTGTTCGAGGGGCCCTTCGGCCGCGTCGCCGCCCCCCGCGCCCGGCCGGCGAAATCCGACATCTACGGCGTGCGCTATGACCGCATGCGCGTGCTGCCGGCCGACGCCGCGCCCCAGGGCCCGGCGATCCGTGCGCATTTCGTGGCCAACGAATATCTGGGCTCGTCGGTGATGAACTTCTTCGAGACCCCCGACGGCCGCGTGATCGAGATGGAACACCATCTCAGCCTCGGCGCGCCCGACACCTACGTTCCCCGGCAGGATTACCTGCTGACCTGGAACCCCGAACAGGCCATCGTCTTTGGCCGGGAGGCGCACTGATGTCCGACGCAACCGTCACGCGGCGCCGTTCCGCCACCGGCTGGCTGATCGCCCCGGGCGTCATCTGGATGGTGCTGTTCCTGGTCGTGCCGATCCTGATGATCGTCTATGTCTCGTTCTGGACGCAGACCACCTTCAACATCAAGCCCGACATGACGCTGGCGAGCTGGAAGCAGTTCTTCAGCTCCGACACCTATATGGGCTCTTTGTGGACCACGATCCGCATCTGGCTGATCGTTCTGGCCTGCACCTTCATCGTGGGCTATCCCACGGCGCTGTTCGTGGGGCTTTTCGTCAAGTCCAAGACGCTGTCGACGGTGCTGCTGGTCATCTGCGTCATCCCGTTCTGGACCTCGTTCCTGATCCGGGTGCTGGCCTGGCGGCCGATGCTGGGGCGCGAGGGCGCCATCAACATCGTGCTGATGAAGGCCGGCATCATCAGCCAGCCGATCGAGGTGCTGCTGTTCACCGAACTGTCGGTCATCATCGGCATGACGCAGATCTATTGCGTGTTCATGGTCGGCCCCATCGCCTTCATGCTGGCGCGGATCGACCGCAACATCATCGAGGCGGCGCGCGATCTGGGCGCGGGCTTCGGCCGGATCTTCTGGAAGATCATCTTCCCGCTGTCGCTGCCCGGCGTCGTCGTGGGCGCGATCTTCGTCAGCGTGATGGTGCTGGGTGAATTCGCCACCTCTGGCGCGCTGTCGGGCCGCAAGGTGAACCTTCTGGGCAACATCATCGTGACCCAGGTGGGGTCGCTCAAATGGGCGACGGCCTCGGTGGTGGGGGTGATCCTCACCGTGGTGATGGGCATCGTGATCGCGGCCTTCCTGCGCATCGTCGACCTGAAACGGGAGCTGTGAGCGATGGAATCGCGTATCCTCAAACCGATCCTCGCGGTCTATGTCGCGGCTTTCATCCTGTTCCTCTACGGCCCGTTCGTGGTGCTGACGATCATCTCGTTCCAGCAGGGGCCGGAAGGCGGGCCGCAGTTTCCGATCGTCGAATGGTCGACCTACTGGTACAGGCACATCTTCGGGCTGACGCCGCCCTCGCGCATCGCGCCGCTGCCGGTCGGCCAGGCGCTGATCCGCAGCCTGATCCTCGCCTTCATGACCATGGTCACCTCGACCGTCCTGGGGGTGATGGCGGCGCAGGCCTTCCGCAAGAAGTTCCGCGGGTCGGGCGTGGTGTTCTACCTGATCGTGCTCGGCATGATGGTGCCGGGCGTGCTGACCGGGCTCGGCACCTCGCTTCTGGCCAACAACTTCATCGGGATCGAGCGGCACTGGTACACCACCGCCTTCGTGGCCCATGTGTCCTACACCTTCCCCTTCGCCTTCCTGGTGATGCTGGCGATCCTCAACCGCTTCGACGCCTCGGTCGAGGAAGCGGCCTGGTCGCTCGGCGTGTCGCCCTGGACCACGTTCCGCAAGGTCACGTTCCCGCTGATCTTCCCGGGCGTGCTGTCGGCGATGCTGTTCGCCTTCACGCTGAGCTTCGACGAATTCCCCCGCACGCTGTTCGCCTCGGGGCGTGACCAGACGCTGCCGCTGGCGATCTACGGCACCTTCGCGGTGGAAATCCACCCGAACATCTTCGCCTTCGGGGTGCTGACGACGCTGTTCTCGTTCTCGCTGCTGACGGTCTATGCGATCCTGATGGGCCTTTCCGTGCGCCGGGCCAGGAAGCTCGCCATGCAGGAGGACATCGCATGACGACCGCGAACACGGCCATCGTCACCGGCGCGGGGTCGGGCATCGGGCGCGCGATCGTGCAGAAGCTGGCGGGGCAGGGCTACAACGTCCTCGTCAACGACTACAACCCCGCCGCGGCAGAGGCCGTGGCGACCGAGGCGAGGTCCGGCGCGCGCGCCATCGGCGGCGACGTGTCGAACCCCGACGACGTGGCGGCGATGGTGGCGGCGGCGGAGGGCGCCTTCGGGCCCGTCACCCATCTGGTGAACTGCGCGGGCCATGTGCATCAGGCGCGCTTCACCGATCTGGAGGTGGCGGATTTCGACCGCATGATCGCCGTCCACCTGCGCGGCACCTTCCTGTGCACCCGGGCGGTGCTGCCGGGGATGGTGGCGCGCGGCGCGGGCTGCGTGGTCAACATCGCCTCGCAGCTCGGCCAGATCGGCGGGGTGGAACTGGTGCATTATTCCGCCGCCAAGGCCGGCATCATCGGCCTGACCAAGGCGCTGGCGCGCGAGGTGTCGGGGCAGGGCGTGCGGGTGAACGCCGTCGCCCCCGGCCCGATCAATACGCCGCTGGTGCGCAGCCTTTCGCCCGAATGGCAGGCCGCCAAGGCGGCGGAACTGCCCTTGGGCCGGTTCGGCGAACCCGAGGAGGTGGCAGAGGCCGTCGCCTTCCTGTGTTCGCCCGCCGCTTCCCTGTTCGTCGGCCAGACCCTTGGCCCCAATTCCGGAGACGTGATGCTATGACCCAGGTCTGTCTGATCACCGGCGGCGGCATCGGCATCGGCCGCGCGACCGCCCACGCCTTCGCGAGGGCCGGCTATCATGTCGTCGTCACCGACGTGCTGGACAAGGAAGGCCAGGCCGTGGCCGCGGAAATCGCCGCCGCCGGGGGCAGCGCCGAGTTCCGCCGGCTCGACGTGCGGTCCACCGAACAGTCCGATGCCGTGGTTGCCGCGGTCGAGGCGCAGTTCGGCGCCATCGACGTCATCGTCGCCAATGCCGGTATCGCCCACCGCGTGCCGCTGCCCGACCTGACCGACGAAAAGTGGGACCTGACCTTCGACATCGACCTCAAGGGCATCTTCCGCGTCGTGCGCGCGGCGGCCCCGGCGATGAAGGCCCGCGGCAAGGGGTCTGTCGTCGCGCTGTCGTCCATCATGGGCGTCGCCTATGGCTGGGACGAACATGTGCACTATTCCGCCGCGAAATCCGGCGTCGTGGGCCTCGTGCGGGGCCTCGCCGTCGAACTCGCGCGCAACGGGATCCGGGTGAACGGCATCGCGCCGGGCTACATCCGGACGGCGCAGCTTCTGTCCAAGGAACATTCCCTTGGCCCCGAAGCCGCCGAAACCGTGGGGGAGATCATCCCCCTCGGACGCATCGGCCAACCCGAGGACATCGCCGATGTCGCGCTGTTCCTTGCCTCGGACGCCGCCCGCTACATGACGGGACAGGTCGTGGTGGTGGACGGCGGTCTGCTCGTCGGCCGGTACTGAACCGGCGGATCAACAAGAACACGAATGTCAAACGGAGGTTACTATGAGACATACACCCCTCTCGCGGCGCCGCTTCATGCAAGGCACCGCCGGTTCCGTCGCGCTGGCGGCGGGCGGGATGCCGCTTCTGGGCGCGCAGCAGGCCTTCGCGGCCGATCTGGCCAGCCAGGAACTGCGCACCGTCGGCCTGTCGGTGACGGTGCAGGAACGCATCCTGAACGACTTCAAGGCCGCCTCGGGCGTGCGGGCGGTGTCGGGCAAGGCCGACATCTTCCCCAACACCCAGACCGAACTGCTGTCGGGCTCCACCGCCTATGACTGCTGGGAAACCATCGCGGAACGGCTGCCGTCGATCGTGCAGACCGGCCTTGTCGCGCCGATCCCGGCCGACCGGCTGTCCAACTGGACCAACATCGGCGAAAGCTTCACCAAGCCGTCCGACAAATGGGCGCCGTCGGAACAGATCGTCGGCCAGATCTGGACGGACGAAAGCCAGACCGCGCTGAACATGGTGCCGACGGTCTACAACTTCGACTCCATCGGCTTCCGGCCCGACCTCGTGGACCCGGAAGAGGCCTCGATGTGGACCTCGCTGTTCGATTCCAAGTATCGCGGCAAGACCGGCATCAACGTCGACCCGCTGCTGGCCTTCGGTCAGGCCATCATGGCGCTGAACGAACTGGGCGAGCTTGAGGTGAAGAACCCCGGCAACCCCGACGCCGCGGCGATCGAAGAGGCCGTGAAGTTCCTGATCTCGAAGAAGAAGGAAGGCCAGTTCCGCGCGCTTTGGGGCGATTTCGGCGAGGCCGTGAACCTGATGGCCTCGGGCGAGATGATCATCTCTGACGCCTGGCAGCCGGCGGTGATGGCGGTCAAGGCCCAGGGCGTGCCCTGCGCCTATGCGACGATGAAGACCGGCTATCGTGGCTGGGCCATCGGGGTGTCGGCGCTGAAATCCTCGCCGAACTTCGATGCGGTGACCGCCTATGCCGATTACTGGCTGTCGGGCCCGCCGGCCGTCGCCGTGTCGGAACAGGGCTACTATGCCCCGAACGACAAGGTGAAGGAGTTCATGTCGCCCGAGAAATACGCCTTCTGGTACGAAGGCGCGCCGTGGGTCGGCGCGGAAGAGCGCGGCATCAAGGAAGGCGATCTGCGCGACGGCGGCTCGCTCGCCACCCGCGCGGCGAACGTCGCGTACTGGCACCAGTGGCCGGATGAGTACGACCTGCTCATCCAGAAGTGGGACGAGTTCCTCTCTGCCTGATGCGAACCACCGGCCGGGGCATCGCGCTCCGGCCGGACCAAAGACACGAAACCGAGGATTCACCCCCGTGGCCTACGACCTGCAACTCTCCCATGTCGGCAAGGTGTATGACAACGGCACGCCCGCCGTGATCGACTTCAACCTTGACGTGGAAAAGGGGGAATTCATTGCCTTTCTCGGCCCGTCCGGCTGTGGCAAGACGACCACGCTGCGGATGATCGCGGGGTTCGAATCCATCACCTCGGGCGACCTGCTGATCCGCGGCAACCGGGTGAACGACCTGCTGCCGGAAAAGCGGCCGACCTCGATGATCTTCCAGAACTACGCGCTGTTCCCGCATATGTCGGTGCGCCAGAACGTGCGCTTCGGGCTGGAGGTCAAGCAGATGCCCGCCGCCGAGGCCGACGCCAAGGTGGACCGCATCCTCGACAAGCTCGGCCTGAGCGATGTCGCCCATGT
Source organism: Ruixingdingia sedimenti (assembly GCF_031432425.1). Lineage (NCBI taxonomy): Bacteria > Pseudomonadati > Pseudomonadota > Alphaproteobacteria > Rhodobacterales > Paracoccaceae > Ruixingdingia > Ruixingdingia sedimenti. Next base: position 172,109 of record NZ_JAVKPH010000002.1, read on the forward strand.
GCGCCCCACGCGGCTGTCGGGCGGCCAGCGGCAGCGGATCGCGCTGGCGCGTTCGCTGGTGGTCGAACCCGATATCCTGCTGCTGGACGAACCTCTGGGCGCGCTCGACGCGAACCTGCGGAAGTCGATCCAGAACGAACTCAAGCTGTTGCAGCGCGATCTTGGCATCACCTTCGTCTTCGTGACCCATGCGCAGTCCGAGGCGCTGGCGCTGTCGGACCGGATCGTGGTGATGAACGCCGGCCGGGTGGAACAGATCAGCCCGCCGCGCGAGCTTTATACCCGGCCGCAGAGCCTGTTCGTCGCCCGCTTCATCGGCGCCAACACGCTGATCCCCGGCACGCTGCGCGCGGTCGAGGGCGAGGTCGCGACGCTCGACACCGCTTTCGGCGCGCTGGCGGGGATGCGCCCGCCGGGGCAACCGGCGGCGGGGGCGGCGGTGTCGCTGGTGCTGCCGGCAGAGGCGGTGGACATCCTGCCCGGCACCGCGACCGAGGCCGAACGCGCCGCCTATGGCACCAACCTGATCCCCTGCCGGATCGAGCGGCTGCAACTGATCGGCCATATCCTCCAGATCGCCGTGCGCCTGCCGAACGACGAACTGGTCAACCTCGAAGGCCATGCCGACAAATACGGCGGCCGCCTGCATGCGGGCACGCCGGGCTTCGTCGCCTGGCAGCCCGAACGCGCCACCGTGATCGCCAACTGAGGGATGTGCCATGTCTGCGTCCTATCCTGCGGCGACCGCGGCCTCGCTTGCCAGTGACCTGCGCGCGGGGCGGCGCGACCCGCTCGATCTGGTCGAGGAATGCTTCGCCCGGGTCGCCGCGGTCGGCGATGATGCGATCTTCACCGAAACCACCCGCCCGCGGGCAGAGGCAGAGGCCCGCGCGGCGCGCGAGCGGCTGCGCGCGGGCAACCCGGCCAGCCTGCTGGACGGCGTGCCGATCGCGTGGAAGGATCTCTTCGACCTGAAGGGCCGCACCACCACCGCCGCCTCGGCGGTGATGCGGGGCAGGGCGCCGGCGGCGCGGGATGCGGCGCTGGTCCATGCCGCGATGCGGGCGGGGATGGTCACGGTCGGCTGCGTGAACATGACCGAATTCGCCTTTTCCGGCATCGGCATCAACCCGCATTTCGGCACCCCCCGCAACCCGAACGACGCGGGCGTGCACCGTTCGCCGGGCGGGTCGTCTTCGGGGTCGGGGGTGGTGGTGGCGCAGGGGATCGTGCCGATTTCCATCGGCACCGACACCGGCGGGTCGATCCGCATTCCTTCGGCCTTCAACGGTGTGGTGGGCTACAAGACCTCGACCGGCCATTTCCCGATGGAGGGCGTGTTCCCGCTGTCGCCCACGCTCGACACGCTCGGCCCCTTGGCGCGCAGCGTCGAGGATTGCGTGCTGGCCGATGCGGTGCTGCGCGGCCTGCCCGCACCCGCGGCGGTGGCGGCCGATCCTGCGGCCTTGCGCTTCGTCGTGCCCGACCGGGTGATGTTCGACGATCTGGACCCCGCGGTGGCGGCCAATTTCGCCGCCACGGTCGACCGGCTGACCGCCGCCGGCGCGCGCGTCACCCGGATCGCCCTGCCGCAACTGACCGAGGTGGGCGAGGTCATCGCGCGCCACGGCATCCTCGCGTCGATCGAGGCGATGGCGGTGCACCGCGACCGCATGGCGGGGCCGGAAAAGGCGCAGATCGACCCGCGCGTGGTCAAGCGGATCATGATGGGGGCAGAGGTCAAGGCCATCGACCTGATCGCGCTGACCGAAAACCGCCGCCGCCTGATCGCAGAGGTGAACGCAGCCATCGGCGACGCCTTCCTGATCTGCCCCACGACGCCGACCACCGCCATGCCCATCGGCCCGCTGGAGGCCGATCAGGAGGTGTTCTTCCGCCACAACACCCGTACGCTGCGCAACACCGCGCTCGGCAATTTCCTTGACTGGTGCGGGCTGTCGATCCCGAACGGCACGGATGCGGCGGGCATGCCGACGGGCTTTCTGATCTCTGCCCCGCACGGGCGCGACCGGGCGCTGCTGTCCGCCGGGCTCGGCCTTGAAACCATCATCCGGGGGTAGCCCATGACCGATGCCTGTCCGACCCTGTTCTCGCCGCTGGTTCTGGGCCCCGTCACGCTGAAGAACCGCATCGTCATGGCCCCGCTGACCCGCCAGATGGCCGAACCCGACGGCACCCCCACCGACGAGATGGCCGCCTATTACGCCCGCCGCGCGCGCGGCGGTCTGGGGATGATCATCACCGAGGGCACCTATGAACAGGACGGGTGGCAGTCGAAAGCCTATCTGTCGCAGCCCGGCATCGCGACCGACGCCCATGTCGCGGGCTGGAAGAAGGTGGTGGATGCGGTCCATGCCCATGACTGCAAGATCATCGTGCAGCTGATGCACGGCGGGCGCGTCTGCGACCCGCGCTGCCTTAACGGCGAACCGCCGGTGTCGGCCTCTGCCACGCACAGCGGGGGATGGGTGCTTTATACCGATACGGATTACGAAAAAAACATCCGCGCCATCGACGGCCCCTGGCCCAAGGTCACTTTCGGCCCCGCCCGCGCGCTGCGCGTCGACGACATCCATGCCATCGCCGACGGTTTCGCCGCCGGCGCCGCCCGGGCGGTGGCCGCAGGCGCGGACGGGGTAGAGGTGCATGGCGCCAACGGCTATCTGCTGTGGCAATTCATCAACCCCAAAACCAACCTGCGCACCGACGATTTCGGCGGCTCGCCCGAAAACAACATCCGTTTCGCGAAACTGGTGGGCGACAAGATCCGCGCCGCCATCGGACCCGGCAAGCTGATCGTGCTGCGCCTGTCGCAGGACGGGGTGGACGATTTCACCGGCGCCTGGCCGGGGGTGGCCTATGCCGAGGCGATCGGGGCGGCGCTGAAGGGATCGGCCTATGACGCGCTGCACTGGGCCAGCTTCGACTATGCCGCGAACCGCCAGACCGACAGCGCCGAACCCATGCCCGCCGCGCTGCGCCGCACATCGGGCCTGCCGATGATCGCCAACGGCGGCATCTTCGACGGCGCGACGGCAGAAACGGCGCTGACCAGCGGCGCCGCCGATGCGGTCGCCATCGGCCGGGCGATCTTCGCCCATCCCGACTGGGCCTATATCGTGCGCTCCGGGATGCCCTACGACTGGATGCCGTTCGACCGCAAATACGTGATCCGTCCGCCGCTCGACTACGGACTGGCCTATCCCCTGGCGCTGACCGACCCGAAATGGCCGGCGCCGTAATCTCCACGGAGGAGTGACAATGAGCAAGAAAATCATCTGCGCCTTCGGCACCGATATCGACTCGGTCGCCGGCTGGATCGGGTCCTATGGCGGCGGCGACAGCCCGTCCGACATCCAGCGGGGCATCTTCGCCACCGAGGTGGGCGTGCCGCGCCTGCTGCGCCTGTTCAAGAAATACGACCTCAAGACCACCTTCTTCATCCCCGGCCATTCGCTGGAAACCTTCCCCAAGGAAATGGAGATGATCGTCAAGGACGGTCACGAGGTCGGCGCGCACGGCTACCTGCACGAAAACCCCATCGCCATGACCGCCACGCAGGAAGAGGACGTGCTGGTCAAGTCGATCGAACTGATCAAGGGCCTGACCGGCCAGGCGCCGCGCGGCTATGTGGCGCCCTGGTGGGAAATGTCGAACTCGACCGCCGCGCTGCTGCTCAAGCACGGGTTCAAGTACGACCACAGCCAGGGCTACCGCGACTTCCAGCCCTTCTACGCCCGCGTCGGCGACGAATGGAACACCATCGACTATTCCAAGTCGGCCAAGGACTGGATGCATCCGCTCAAGCACGGCAAGGAAATCGACCTCGTGGACATCGCCGCGAACTGGTATGTCGACGACCTGCCGCCGATGATGTTCATGAAGAAGTCGCCCAACAGCCACGGCTTCGTGAACCCGCGCGACATCGAGGAACTGTGGCGCGACCAGTTCGACTGGGTCTACCGCGAGATGGACTATGCCGTCTTCGCCTTCACCATCCACCCCGACGTGGCGGGCCGCCCGCAGGTGCTGTTGATGCTGGAACGGCTGATCGAGCATATCAACAAGCATTCGGGCATCGAATGGATGACCTTCGAGGATCTGGCCGCGGACTTCCGCAAGCGTTATCCTTTCGACGGCGGCAAACGCCCCGAAGTGATCTGAACCAAAGCGGGGCCGGCGATGCGCCGGCCCCACTTCCGAGGACGGAAAGATGTGCAACGCCTGCGGCAACCCCGCCGCCCCCGGCCACTGGACAGAGGCCGGCGCCGCTACGCCGGGCGACCGGCTGCGCGCGCGGTTCCACCGGGCGGCGCTGCTGAACCGGGTGCTCAAACCCTATGGGCTGATGGCGCATGACGATGGCGTGGTGCCGGGGATCCAGATCGGCACGCTGTCGGGCGCGCGGGTGATCGTGGACCATCTCGATCACGTCTGGGCCGAATGCGACCGGCTTCTGGGGCATCCGGTGGACCCGCTCGACCCGCGTTTCCTGGGCGATGCCGCGCCGTCCACCCATGACTGACCGCACGCCCGGCGCCGCGCCGCAATCCGACACGCGGATGCGGCTGACCGTTCTGGGGGGCTATCTCGGATCGGGCAAGACCACATGGCTGCGCCATCAGCTGCATGTGGGCGCCTTCGGCCGCGTGCATGTGGTGGTGAACGAGGCGGCCGAGACCCCGGTGGACGACGCGCTCTTGGGCCGCGCCGAGGGGATCACATTGCTGGCCGGGGGGTGCTGCTGCTGTGTGGGCCGCCCGGCGCTGATCGCGGCGCTGCGGGATCTGTGCGATGCGCGCAGCAGGCTGTCGGCGGCGGACGACCGGCTGGACCGGATCGTGCTGGAAACCAGCGGGCTGGCCGATCCCGGTGCGATCGTCGCGGCGATCCAGACCGACCCGGTGCTGATCAACCATATCGTGGTGGACGAAACCGTGGTCACGGTGGACGCGATCCATGCGCTGGCGCAACTGGCGGGCGAACCGCTCGGCCGCCGCCAGATCGAGGCGGCGGACCGGCTGGTGCTGACCAAGGTCGATGCGGTCGATCCGGTGACGCTCGACACCCTGCGCGCGACGCTGAAGGTGCTGAACCCCGGCGCGGTGGTCGCGGCCTCGGTCCGGGGCGAGGGGCTGGCGCTGCCGCCCTTGCCGCCCGGCACCGCCCCCGCCCCCCTGCCGCCGGTGGCAGAGGATGCGCGCGGCCCGATCACGCCCACGCGGCTGCATATCGACCCCGGCATCGACTGGTCGGCCTTCACGCTCTGGCTTTCGGCGCTTCTCTATGCGCGCGGCGACGATCTGGTGCGCGTCAAGGGGGTGGTGCGCACGCCCGCCGGGCGGCTGTTGATCCAGACCGTGCGGCGCGTGGTGCAATCGCCCGAAATCCTGCCCGAAGTCCCGCCCGAACAGGGGGACATGCGCGAGGATGACACCATCGTCTTCATCGGCCGCGGCTACCGGCCCGAGGATCTGGGCCGCTCGCTGCGCCATTTCACAGGGAGAACGTCATGACCACCACCATCCGCCCCTTGCGCCCTGAGGACGAGGCCGAATGGCGCCGGCTCTGGACCGGCTATCTGGAATATTACCAGACCTCGGTCCCCGAAGAGGTCTATGCCAGCACCTTCGCCCGGCTCATCGGCGACGATCCGCAGGATTTCAGCGGGTTCATCGCAGAGGTGGACGGCAAGCCGATGGGCATCACCCATTACCTCTTCCACCGCCACTGCTGGAAGATCGAGAATGTCTGCTACCTCCAGGATCTCTATGTCGATCCGGCGGCGCGCGGCACCGGGCTCGGCCGCAAGCTGATCGAGGCCGTCTACAAGGCCGCCGACGAGGCCGGTGCGCCCGCCGTCTGGTGGCTGACACAGGATTTCAACACCACGGGGCGGCAGCTTTACGACCGCATCGCCAAGGTGACGCCCTTCATCCGCTATGTGCGCTGAACGGCCTCAACCCCGCGCCTTGCGGTAGGAATCCTTGAGCGCGATCTTTTCGCCGTCGAAGGCGAAAAGATCGCAGCCGCGCACATCCACGCGCTTGCCGGTGCGGTCGGTGCCGATGAATCGCCAGCTGGACAGGCCCGCATCGCCCATCGCCCGGTGCACGCCCTCGGTCCAGGCGGCTTGCGGAAAGGCGTCGAAGATCGCGGCATAGGCGGCGCGCACGGCCTCGCGGCCCTCATGGCGGGCGCCCTCGACATCGGGCCCCGCGGCGGCATGGAAGGCGCAATCCGCCGCCATGCAGTCCATCAGCGCCTCCACATCGCGCGCGTTCCACGCCGCCATGAACCGGCCCAGCAGCACCAGCCGCCGCTGCGCCATCAGTTCCGCCTGCATCGCACATCCCCCGCCAGATCCCGTCCGGCCCGCAGGATGCAACACTTCCCCGCCGCAAGCCAGCGGCGAAAGGGCGCGCCCGCCCTCACTTTCTGTCCTTAAATATCCCGCGGGGGTCCGGGGGCGCGAAGCCCCCGGCGCCGCCCCCTCCGCCGGGCCCGCCACCCGCCGGAATGGCCCCGTCACGGGATCAGCAGCACAGAACCCGTGGTCTGCCGCGCCTCGACCGCGCGATGCGCCGCGGCCGCGTCCTTCAGCGGGAAGGTCGCGCTGATTTCCAGCTTGATATGCCCCCCGCGCAGCAGGTCGAACAACTCGCCGCAGTATTTCGCGCGGCTTTCCGGCGTGTTGCCATGGAACCCGAACCCGGGGCGGTAAAGCGCGAGGCTGCCCTTCTGCGCCAGCAGCATCAGGTTGAACGGCGGCACCGGGCCCGAGGCGTTGCCGTAGTTCACCAGCGCCGCGAAGGGCCGCGCCACGTCGAAGGACTTGAGGAACGTGTCCTGCCCCACCCCGTCATAGACCGCCGAAACGCCTTCGGGCACCAGCCGGCGGGTGGCGGCGACGAAATCCTCCTCGCGGTACAGGATCGTGTGGTGGCAGCCGTGGGCGCGGGCGAAATCGGCCTTTTCCCGGCTGCCCACGGTGCCGATCACCTGCGCGCCCAGATGGTTCGCCCATTGCGCCAGCAGGCTGCCCACGCCGCTGGCCGCGGCATGGATCAGCACCGTGTCGCCCGGTCCGGGGGTGAAGCAGCGGTGGATCACCACCGATGCCGTCAGCCCCTTGAGCAGGATCGCCGCCGCCTGCCGGTCGTCGATGTCGTCGGGCAGGTGGATCAGATGTTCGGCCCTGAGGTTGCGTTCTTCCGCATAACCTCCGGTGTTTTCGAAGAAAAGCCCGCCGGTGCCGACATAGGCCACCCGGTCGCCCGGCGTGAAGCCGGTGACGCCCGCGCCCACCGCCTCGACCACGCCCGCGGCCTCGTTGCCGAGGATGATCGGGAATTTCGTGCCCTCGGTGATGTAGAAGCCGCCGTTGCGCACGTTGATGTCGGAAAAGTTCAGCCCGATCGCGGTATGGCGCACGCGCACCTCGCCCGGCCCGGGGGCGGGCAGGTCGATGTCGACCCATTGCAGGACCTCGGGACCGCCATTGGCGTGGATGGCCATTGCTTTCATCGGCTTACCTCTTGCATTTCCGCCCCATCCTGCCCCGCCCCGGCGCGCCCCGCAGTCCCCCGCGATGGGGTCAGCGCGGCGGCAGGCTGCGCGCGGTATCGACGAAGGCGCGGACCTGCGGGCTGCGGTTGGTGCGTTTCCAGACCAGCACGGTGCGGCTGCGGAAGGCGGGGTGGTGAATGGGGCGCGCCTCGACATTGCGGCCAAGCGCGCCGATCAGGCTTTCGGGGTAGATGGTGATCCCCAACCCCGCCGCCACCAACCCGATCAGGGCCAATGTGTTCGACGCCTCGACCCGCACCTTCAACGCCACGCCTTCGGCGCTGAACATGTCATTGAGCCGCCAGCGGTATTCGCCCCATTCGCGCAGGTCGCCCAGAATCAGGTCCTGCCCGGCGATGTCGGCGGGGGTGATCGCGGTGCGGTGCAACAGCGGATGGGCCCGCGGGGTGACGGCGTAAAGCGGTTCGTCCGTCAGCGTGACGGCATGGTATTCGCTGTGTTCGAACGGGCCGATCATATAGCCCGCGTCGATCTCGTCATTGGCCAGCGCGATCTTCTGGCCCTGCGTGCGGATGTAGCGCAGTTCGGTTTCGATATGCGGATGGCTCTGGCGGAACCGCGCCACCGCCATCGGCATCAATTCGGTCGCCGCAAAGGCCATGTAGCCGATCCGCACGAGGCCGCTTTTCCCCTCCGCCACCCGCCGCGCGGCGGCGACAGAGGCGTCGTAGCGCGTCAGCAGATGGGCGTTTTCCTGATAGAATACCCGCCCCGCCTGCGTCAGCGCCACCTCGCGCGTGGTGCGTTCCAGCAGACGGAAGCCCAACAGCGCCTCGAGCTTCTGGATGCGGCGGCTGAGCGCCGACTGGTCGAGGCCCAACCGTTCCGCGCTGCGGCGAAAATTCAGCTCCTCGGCCACGACGAGGAAGGAATCGAGCATCTCCAGCCCCGTCCTGCCGGCCATTCCGCGCTCCGCCGCATGATGCAATCCACGCATCAATAAACCCGAATCCGTCAATTCCGCAACCCGCCGCCGCAACGGAATATCCCCCCATCCCATCCCGACAGGAGACGAATGATGAACGACGTCGACACCAAGGAACTCGACCGGCTGCTGCAACAGGCCTTCGACACCGCCAGCAAGCTTTACAAGGAACGCGGCTTCCAGCGCCGCGTGGGCTTCGGCAAGCGGCCGGCGCTGGTCAGCGTCGATCTGGCGAACGCCTGGACCCGCCCCGGCAACCCCTTCACCTGCGATCAGGAGAAGATGGACACCGAAATCATCCCCGGCATGCAAAAGCTGCTCAAGGCATTCCGGGCCGCGAACCTGCCGGTCGTCCATGTGACCACCGCCTACGAGATCACCGACCGCAACGCCGATTTCACCGACATGGGTCTTTGGCACAACAAGATCCCGGTCGAGGTGGTGGATCTCAAGGACAGGGATCTCTGGGCGATCGACAGCCGCATCGCGCCGGTGCCGGGCGAATACACGCTGCTGAAAAAGCGCGCCTCGTCCTTCCACGGTACGGAACTGGCGGGGATCCTGCGCGCCAACAACGTCGATACGATCCTTGTGACCGGCGTCACCGCCTGCGCCTGCGTGCGCCAGACGATCTGCGACGGGCTGGCCGACGGCTTCCGCACCATCGCGGTCAAGGAATGCATCGGCGACCGCGTGCCGGGCGCGGTGGCCTGGAACCTGTTCGACATCGACGCCAAGTTCGGCGACGTCCACACGGTGGACGAATGCGTGGCCTATATCGACGGGCTCGCCGCGCGGAAAGTGGCGGCCGAATGATCCGCCCGGCCCCCGCCAGATAGACCGGACGATGGCGCCGCCCCCGGCAACCGGGGTGCGGCGCCGCGCTTTCGGGCGGGGGCAGCAACCAACAGGAGGCTTGGAAAAAATGGCCAGAATTGGCGTCGACGTGGGTGGGACGAATACGGATCTGGTGCTGGAATGCCGCAAGGGCGTATTCTACCACAAGGTCCCCACCACCCTGAAGAACCAGTCCATCGGCGTGGTCGAGGGCGTGCAGGGCATCTGCCGCATGGCCGGGATCGACACCGCCGAGGTGGAGATGATCGTGCACGGCACGACCACCGCCACCAACATCACCATCGAACACAACGGCGCCGAATGCGGCATGCTGACGACCGAGGGGTTCCGCGACATCCTGCATATCGGGCGGCACAAGCGGCCCTACAATTTCAGCCTGCATTTCGACGTGCCGTGGCAGAGCCAGCCGCTGGTCAAACGCCGCAACCGCATCGCCATCCGCGAACGCATCCTGCCGCCATCGGGCGACGTGTCGGTGCCGCTGGACGAGGATGCCGTGCGCGCGGCCTGTGCGCTGTTCCGCAAAAGGGGCGTCAGTTCCATCGTCATCGGCTTCATGTTCGCCTTCCTGAACGACGCCCATGAACGCCGCGCGCGCGAGATCGTGCTGGAGGAACTGCCCGACGCCTATGTCACGCTGTCGTCGGAAGTCGCCAATGTGATGCGGGAATACGAACGCTTTTCCACCGCGGCGATGAACTGCTATGTCGGGCCGAAAACGGCCTTCTACCTGCGCGATCTGGAAAGCCGCCTGCGCGGCGCGGGCGTGGCGTCGAAACTGCGGATCATGCAGTCGAACGGCGGCGTGTCCACGGTGGATGCCTGCGCCCGCCGCCCGATCCGCATCCTGATGTCCGGCCCCGCCGGCGGCGTGATCGGCGGCGCGTCAGAAGGGCAGATGGCGGGCGTGCCCAACATCATCACCGTGGATATCGGCGGCACCTCTGCCGACATTTCCACCATCCCCGGTGGCACGGTGAAGATCATGAACCCGCGCGACACCTATGTGTCGGGCCATCCGGTGCTGACGCCGATGATCGACCTCGTGACCATCGGCGCGGGCGGCGGGTCCGTCGCCCATATCGACGCGGCCGGGGCCTTCCATGTCGGCCCGCGGTCGGCCGGGTCGGAACCGGGGCCCGCCTGCTATGGCCGCGGCGGGGTGGAGCCCACGGTGACGGATGCGCAGATCGTGCTCGGCCGGCTCGACCCCGACATGGCTTTGGGGGGCGATCTGCGGCTGGATGCCGATCTGTCCTACAAGGCGATCGAGGAAAAGATCGCCCGTCCCCTCGGGATGACCGTCACCGAGGCCGCGCTCGGCATCATCAGGATCATCAACAACAACATGGCGCTGGCGATCCGGTCGAATTCCGTCGCGCGCGGCATCGACCCGCGTGATTTCTCGATCATGCCTTTCGGCGGCGCGGGGCCCCTGCACGGCGTGGCGCTGGCAGAGGCGATGGCCTGCAAGGATGTGATCGTGCCGGTGGCGCCGGGGATCACCGCCGCGGTGGGCCTGCTGAAAACCGATCTGCAATACGAACATACCGAAGCGGTGATCGTCGAACTGGGCAAGGCCGGCCCCGACCGGATCGCGCGCATCAACGCCGCCGTGGCCAGCCTGCGCGACCGCGTGCAGGACGAACTGGACAATGACGGCATCCCGCGCGACCAGCAGCGCATCGCGGTGGTGGCCGAATGCCGTTATCACGGGCAGGGGTTCGAACTGCGCGCCGCCATGCCCGAAGGCGCGGTGACGCCCGACAACATCGCCACCATCGCCACCAGTTTCCACGACCGGCACAAGCAGGATTACGGCTACAGCTACCCGCAGGCAGAGGTGGAACTGATCACCCTGCGCGCCATCGGTTCGGCCAGCGTGCGGCGGATCGAGATCCCGCGCATCGCCCCCGCCGACGGCAGCGGCGTGGACCGCGCGCTGATGTTCACCCGCCCCACCACCTTCGACGACGGCACCACGCGCGATACGCCGCGCTATGACCGCACGAAACTGCTGGCCGGCGACCGGGTGGAAGGCCCCGCGATCCTGCACCAGCACAACGCCACCACGCTGATCCCGCCCGGCTATGTGGCGGAAACGCTGGATTACGGCAACACCCGCATCCGCGCGCTGTAAGGGGGACGGAGGATGAACCAGATGCAGAAACCGCAGGCCGCCGCCGTCGACCCCATCACCCTTCAGGTGATCCGCGGCGCGTTCGAGACCATCGCCGAGGAAATGGGCCATGTGCTTTACCGCATGTCCTTTTCCTCGATCATCCGCGAAAGCCAGGATCTGGGGGCGGGGCTGTTCGACACCGCCTTCAACACGCTGTGCGAAAGCGAAAGCACGCCGATGCATATCGGCTCGATCCCCGGCTATCTGCGCGGGATCGCGGAGACGCTGGAGGATGGCGAATGGTACGAAGGCGACGTGGTGGTGCATAACCACCCCTATTTCGGGTCTTCGCACACGCCCGATCTGGCCATCGTCGCGCCGGTGTTCTTTCAGGGCCGGCTGGTGGGCTTCGCGGGCAACACCGCGCATCACGTCGATATCGGCGCGGCCACCCCGGGGCTGATCATCGACGTGCCGGACGTGTTCGCCGAAGGCATGCTGTTCGCGGGGACCAAGCTTTACCGCAAGGGCGAACCTAACAACGCGATGTGGAACTACATCCGCCGCAACAGCCGCGCCGCGCAGCAGCTGGTGATGGATATCGAGGCGCAGGTGGCCTCGGCCCGGCTGGGTGCCAAGCGGTTCGTGGAACTGCTGGAAAAATACGGCGAGGACAGGGTGTTCGCCGCCGCCAACCAGTTGATGGACTATGCCGAACGGATGACGCGCCAGCGCATCGCGGCGATCCCGGATGGCGATTATACCGCCGAGGGCTGGCTGGACGACGACGGCCGCAACCGCGACAGGCGGCTGAAGGTCAAGGTGACGCTGCGGGTGCGCGGCGACGAGGTGGAGGTGGATCTGACCGGTTCCGCCGACCAGACCCCCACTGCCTACAACGTACCCTTCGAGGGGTCGACCAAGGTCGCCGCCTATGCCGGGTTCCGCAAGATCCTGCTGGACGCCGCGACCTCGGACACGCGCGTGCCCTCGAACGAGGGGTCGTTCCGCCCGATCAAGGTGACGGCGCCGCTCGGCTCCATCTTCAACCCCAGGGCGCCGGCCAGCGCCGAGGCGCGGTTCACCCAGTGCAACCGGATGATCGACCTCATCATCCGCGCGCTGGCCCCGGTGATGCCCGATCAGGTGATCGCGGGGTCGTCGGCCTCGATCAGCTTCGCGGCCTATTCGGGGGTGCGGCCATCCGGTGACTACTGGGTGTTTCTGGAGGTGAACGAGGGCGCCTATGGCGGCCGGCCCCGCAGCGACGGGCCGGACAGCATCGACAACCTGATGGCCAACACGCGCAACAACCCGCTGGAAGATCTGGCGATGCATATCCCCATGATCTGCGACCGCTACGAGTTGCGCGACGATGCCCCCCCCGGCGCGGGGGCATTCCGCGGCGGCATCGGCGTGGTCAAGGCGCAGCGCGTGCTGACGCCGGCCTTCATCACCCACGAATCCGAACGCCATACCGAGGCGCCCTGGGGCATCTTCGGCGGCACCGACGGCACGGTGGGCCGCTGCACCATCACCAACCCGAACCGCCCCGGCGAGGAACGCGAGATGCATTCCAAGTTCTCGGGCCTCGCGGTGGAGGCCGATGACGTGATGACCTACTACAGCCCCAACGGCGGCGGCTATGGCGATCCCCTGGATCGCGCGCCGACGAAGGTGCTGGAGGATGTGCTGGACGGCTACTATTCCGCCGACCATGCGCGCGAGGTCTATGGCGTGATCGTGGATCCGGAGGCGGAGACGGTCGACATGGCGGCGACCGGGCGCCTGCGGCTGGCGATGCAGAAGCACCGCTGACGGCGGCGGGGGGGGGGGGCGAAAATTTTCGTCGAAAAATTTTCTTGCTCCCCACGGTCCGGGCCTGTCACCTTGAGGGAAACCCGGACAGGAGCCCCCGATGCCCGACTGGAAACCCGCAGGATACCCCTCGCTCAGCCCCTATCTGATCAGCGGCAGGGCAGAGGCGGCCATCGCCTTCATGGAACAGGCGTTCGGGGCCACGCTGCTGCGCCGGTTCGACCGGCCCGACGGGTCGCTGATGCATGCCGAGGTACGGATCGACGACGGCGTGCTGATGATCGGCGGCGCGACCGGGGGGTACGCGCAGGCGGAAACCCATCTGCACCTTTACGTTCCCGATGCGCAGGCCACCTTCGACCGCGCCGTGGCGGCGGGCGGCACCGTGGTGCAGGAGATGTCGCGCAAGGAAGACGGCGACCTGCGCGGCGGCGTTTCTGACGGCTGCGGCACCACCTGGTGGATCGGGCAGCAATAACTGGTTCGGCCCGCGGCGGATCGGCATTCACACCAGCTTCTGGCGGGGCGGGATCAGGAAACGCATCGCGTTTCCCCCGCCCGTCGCGTGGCGGTGCCGTCAGGGGCGGTGATGCCGGGAATAATGGAAAGGCCGGCGCCTGCCCCGGCGGGCGAGAAGCGCCCGCCATGGGCGGGGCGGGCGCTGGCCGGGGGCTTTGGGCCCCCGGCCGGGGCAGCGGAACCGGCATCGCGATGGCGAAGGCACGCGCCTTCGCCAGCCAGAGCAGCGCGGCCGACTGCCCTATCCGTGGCGGCTGCGCCAGGCCTCGGGCGCCATGCCTTCGGCGGCGCGGAACTGGCGGATCAGGTGCGAGGCGTCGCAGAAGCCGGTTTCGGCGGCGATCTGCGCGAGGCTCCGGTCCGTGCGCGCCAGCAGATGGCGCACCTGCGCCAGCCGCACCCGCCGCCCCGCCGCCTGCGGCGAGAGGCCCAGTGCGGCGCGGAAATGCCGTTCCAGCTTGCGCCGGCTGACGCCGAGCGCCTCTGCCAGCGCCTCGACGGCGGGCGGGGCCTCCATCGCCTGCTGCATCGCCAGCAATGCCCGGCGCACCAGCGGGTCGGCGGTCGTCAGGTCCAGCGGCAGGCCGGGTTGCGGGCGGTCCTCGGTCATCGCCTCGTCGATGATCATGATGGCAAGGCTTTTGCGCGCCGCCGCCGCCCCGATATGCCGGTCCACCAGAAACGCCGCCAGATGCGCCGAGGACGCCCCGCCGGAACAGGAAATCCGGTCTCGGTCCACCACGAAGATGCGGTCCGACACGGGCTTCAACCCCTCGAACTCGTTCAGGAAATCGTCGTGGTGGAACCAGCTGACGCAGGCGCGGTAGCCCTGCATCAGCCCCGCCCGGTGCAGGATGAACGTCCCCGTGCACACCCCCACCAGCGGCACCCCCGCCGCCGCCGCCTGCCGCAAAAACGCGGTATGGCCGGGGTGGAGCGGTTCTACCTCGTCGATCAGCCCGCCGACGACGACGATATAGTCGAACCGCGACGGATCGCCCGACCGTTCCCCGGGCTGGACCAGCACGCCGCAACTGGACCGGATCGGCTCCATATCCGGCGACAGCACCCGCCACTGGCACAGGATCGGGCGCGAGCGGTCGCCCTCGTCCGCCGCCAGCCGCAGTACATCGACGAAATTGGCGAAGGCCGACAGCGTGAAGTGCCGCGCGAGGATGAAGCCGATGCGCAGCCGGGGGGCAGGGGGCATGGGAAACTCCGTCAGGAATGGCGCAAAGATACCACCAGCCTGCCGCAAACGTACAGGAAAAATCCGCCCCTTCGGGCATGCTGTCCCAAACCCGGACGACAGGCCCGCCATGACCCGATTCTCTGCCCTTTCGATCCTGCGCCAGGCACTTGCCGGCAACAGCGGCTGGACGCCGCAATGGCCGGAAAGCCAGCCCAAGGCGGAATACGACGTGGTGATCGTGGGGGCGGGGGGCCACGGGCTCGCCTGCGCCTATTACCTGGCGAAGGAACACGGGATCACCAATGTCGCAGTGATCGACAAGGGCTGGCTCGGCGGCGGCAATACCGGGCGGAACACGACCATCATCCGGTCCAACTATCTTTATGACGAAAGCGCGCGGCTTTACGATCATGCGGTGGACCTGTGGGAAAACCTCAGCCAGGACCTGAACTACAACGTCATGTACTCCAGACGCGGGGTGATGATGCTGGCCCACAACGTCCATGACGTGCAAAGCTTTCAGCGCCACATCCATTCCAACCGCCTGAACGGCGTCGACAACCGCTGGCTGACCCCGGCAGAGGCCAAGGCATATTGCCCGCCGCTGAGCCTGAACCCGAACGCGCGCTATCCGGTGATGGGGGCGGCGCTGCAACAGCGGGCGGGGACGGCGCGGCACGATGCGGTGGCCTGGGGCTATGCCCGCGCGGCGGCGGCGCGGGGGGTGGACATCATCCAGAACTGCGCCGTGACCGCGATCCGCCGCGGTGCGGACGGCGCGGTGACGGGGGTGGAAACGGCCAAGGGATTCATCCGCGCGAAAAAGGTCGCGGTTTCGGCGGCGGGCAACACCTCGGTCGTGCTGGACAGCGCGGGGCTGCGCATGCCGCTGGAAAGCTTCCCCCTGCAGGCGCTGGTGTCCGAACCCATCAAGCCGGTGTTTCCCTGCGTCGTGATGTCGAACACGGTGCATGCCTATATCAGCCAGTCCGACAAGGGCGAATTGGTGATCGGATCGGGCACCGACCAGTATGTCAGCTATTCCCAACGCGGCGGCCTGCCGCTGATCGAACATACCGTGGCCGCGATCTGCGAGATCTTCCCGATCTTCACCCGCATGCGGATGCTGCGCAAATGGGGCGGCATCGTGGACGTCACCCCCGACCGTTCGCCCATTCTGGGCAAGCTTCCGGTCAAGGGGCTTTACGTCAACTGCGGGTGGGGCACGGGCGGGTTCAAGGCCACGCCGGGCGCGGGGCATCTGCTGGCCTGGACGGTGGCGAAGGACGAACCCCACCCGATCAATGCGCCCTTCACGCTGGAACGTTTCACCACCGGCCGGCTGATCGACGAAGCCGCCGCCGCCGCCGTTGCGCATTGAGGCCCCCATGCTGCTGATCCACTGCCCCTATTGCGACGCCGCCCTGCCGGAGGCCGAATTCACCTATGGCGGCGAGGCGCATATCGCCCGCCCCGCGGACCCTTCGGCGCTGTCGGACGGTGAATGGCGCGATTTCCTCTTCATCCGCTCGAACCCGCGCGGCCTGCATGCCGAACGCTGGCGGCATGTCCACGGCTGCGGGCGGTTCTTCAACGCGCTGCGCGACACGGTGACGGACCGCTTCGTCACCACCTATCCCGCGGGCCAGCCCCGCCCTGCCTGCCCTGAAACCGACCTGAAAGGCCCCGCCGCATGAACGCCCGGTTCCGCATCCCCGGCAAGGGCCGGGTGGACCACGCCCGCCCCGTCCGCTTCACCTTCGACGGGCGGATGATCGAGGGGCGGCAGGGCGATACCGTCGCCTCGGCCCTGCTGGCGCATGGCATCCACCTGATGGGGCGCAGCTTCAAGTACCACCGCCCGCGCGGCGTGGTCTCTGCCGGGTCGGAGGAGCCGAACGCCCTGATCGGCACCAGCCGCGGCGCGGGCCCCAACCTTGGCCGGACAGAGCCGAACACCCGGGCGACGATGCAGGAAATCCACCCCGGGCTGGCGGCGGAAAGCCAGAACCGCTGGCCGGGGCTGGCCTTCGACATCGGCGCGGTGAACGACCGGATGGGCGGGCTGTTTTCGGCCGGGTTCTATTACAAGACCTTCATGTGGCCGCGCGCCTTCTGGGATCGCGTCTATGAACCCGTCATCCGCCACGCCGCGGGCCTTGGCCGCGCGCCCGCGCTGCCGGACCCCGACCATTACGCCAGCCGCTATCTGCATTGCGACGTGCTGGTCGTGGGGGCGGGGCCCGCGGGGCTGATGGCGGCGCTGGTGGCGGCGCGGGCGGGGCTGTCGGTGGTGCTGGCCGATGAACAGGCGGAAATGGGCGGCGCGCTGCTGTCGGACCCGGGCGTGGGCCTCGACGGGGCGGGGGCCTGGGACTGGCTGAGGGCCACGCTGTCCGAACTGCGCGGCCTGCCCGATGTGCGGCTGATGCCGCGCACCACCGCGATAGGGTATTACCACCAGAACATGCTGGGTCTCTGCCAGCGCGTCACCGACCATCTGGAAACCCCGCCCGAGGGTGCGCCGCGCGAACGGCTGTGGCGGGTGCGGGCGGGGCAGGTGGTGCTGGCGCAGGGGGCCATCGAAAAGCCGCTGGTATTCGACGGAAACGACCGGCCCGGCGTGATGCTGGCGGGGGCGGCGGCGACCTTCCTGCACCGTTTCGGGGTCAGGGTGGGCGCCCGCGCGCTGGTGGCGACGGCGCATGACAGCGCCTGGCACACGGCCTTCGATCTGGCCGAAGCGGGGGTGAGGATCGCCGCCATCGTCGATCTGCGCGACAGCCCGCCCGCGGATCTGGCCGCCCGCGCCCGCGCGATGGGGATCGAGGTTCTGGCGGGCCATACCGTCACCGGCACCACGGGGCGGCTGCGCGTGGCCTCGGCCCGCGTCAACCCGCTGCGCGGCGGGCAGGTGGGGGCGGGGCGGCGCATCGCCTGCGACTGCCTGCTGATGTGCGGGGGCTGGACGCCCTCGCTGCACCTTTTCTCGCACACGCAAGGCACGCTGGCCTGGGATGACGCCGCAGGCGCCTTCCTGCCCGACCGGCAGCGCGAGGCCTGCCGGATCGCCGGCGCCGGCCGGGGCCTGTGGGGCTATGCCGCCGCGCTGGCGGATGGCGCGCGGGCGGGGGCGGCGGCGGTCGCGGCGCTCGGGCGCGCCGCCGAACCCGCGACGGTGACGGTCGCCCGCGACCGCCCCGGCAGCGGCATCGTGGTGCAGGCCCTGCCCACCGACCGCGACCCCGCGCGCGCCAAGGCGTTCGTGGATTACCAGAACGACGTGACCGCCAAGGACATCAGGCTGGCGGTGCGCGAGGGCATGCGGTCCATCGAGCATATCAAACGGTATACCACCACCGGCATGGCGACAGATCAGGGGAAGCTTTCCAACATCAACGGGTTGATGATCGCCGCCGACGCGCTGGCCCGGCCCGCGCCGCAGGTGGGCCTGACCACCTTCCGCCCGCCCTATACGCCCACCACCTTCGGCGCGCTGGCCGGCTATCGCAAGGGCGAAGGTTTCGAGGTCACGCGCAAGGCCCCGATGGATCCTTGGGCCGAGGCGCAGGGCGCGGTGTTCGAGCCCGTCGCACTCTGGCGCCGCGCGCGTTATTTCCCGCAGGCGGGCGAGGATATGCAGGCCGCCGTCGCCCGCGAATGCCGGATGGCGCGGCAGGGGGTGGGGATCTTCGACGCCTCGACCCTTGGCAAGATCGAGGTTGTCGGCCCCGATGCCGTCACCTTCATGGAACGGATGTACACCAACCCTTGGGCGAAACTTTCCCCCGGCCGCTGCCGCTATGGCCTGTTGCTGGGCGAGGACGGGTTCATCCGCGACGACGGCGTGATCGGCCGGCTGGCGGCGGACCGTTTCCACGTCACCACCACCACCGGGGGGGCGGCACGGGTGCTGGCGATGATGGAGGATTACCTTCAGACCGAATGGCCCGACCTCGATGTCTGGCTGACCTCGACCACCGAACACTGGGGGGTGATCGCGGTGCAGGGGCCGAATGCGCGGCGGTTGCTGGAACCCTTCGTGGAGGAGTTGGATCTGTCGGACGCCGCCTTTCCCCATATGGCGGTGGCCGAATGCACCGTGGCGGGGATCCCGGCGCGGCTGTTCCGCGTGTCCTTCACCGGCGAACTGGGGTTCGAGGTCAACGTGCCCGCCGACCGCGCGCCGGAACTGTGGCAGGCGTTGTGGGCCGCCGGGCAGGCGCACGGGATCGTGGCCTATGGCACGGAAACCATGCATGTCCTGCGCGCCGAAAAGGGCTTCATCATCGTCGGGCAGGATACCGACGGCACGGTGACGCCCGCGGATGCCGGGCTGACCTGGGCGGTGGGCAAGGCCAAGGCGGATTTCGTCGGAAAACGCTCGCTCGCCCGCCCCGACATGCTGGCCCCGAACCGCAAGCAACTGGTGGGCCTGCTGACCGAGGATCCGCAGGCCGTGCCCGACGAGGGCGCGCAGATCGTGGACGACCCGCGCCAGCCGGTGCCGATGCGGATGATCGGCCATGTGACCTCGGCCTACTGGTCGCAAACGCTTGGCCGGTCGATCGTGCTGGCGCTGGTCGAGGGCGGGCACGGGCGGATGGGCGAGGTGCTGCATATCCCGCTGCCGGGCCGCATGCTGGCCGCGCGCGTGACCGGCGTCACCTTCTACGACCCCGAAGGCCAGCGGCTGAAAGCCTGAGAGGATGATGATGAGCGCGCATTTCCACAGCTTTCCCCGCGGCGCCGGTGCGACCGTCACCGAATGCCCCCCCGCGGCACGGTTTTCCCTGCGGCTGAAGGCCGATCACCGGGCGGCGGCATCCACCGCGCTCGGGCTCGACCTGCCGGTGCGCATCGGGGCGGTGGTGACGGCGGGGCGCCGGGCGCTGATGCTCGGCCCCGACGAATGGCAGATCGACGGCCCGCCCGGCGATGCGCCGGCGCTGCCCGGGGGGATCCCCCATGCGCTGGTCGACATCTCCGCCCGCGACCGCACCTATCTGCTGGAAGGCCCCCGCGCGGCGGACCTGCTGACCCTCGGCATCGCCCGCGACCTTTCCGGCCTGCACCCGGGGCAGGGCTGCCGCACCGTGTTCGACGGCGTGCAGGTGGTGCTGCTGCGCGAGGGCGCGGAGCGGTTCACCCTGTCGGTCTGGCGCAGCTTCGCCCCGCATGTGGCGCATCTGCTGGCCACCGGACTGCGCGAGTTCCACGCCGGGCTCTGACGCCCCCGCCGCCACCTGCCACCCATAGACCGGGGCCCGCCCCGGCACGGCCCCCCTTTGTCATGGGAGAGACAGATGAAAGACCTTGCCCATCCCGTCGCCGACCCCGAAATCGCCCGCGCCATCGCCGCGGAACTCGACCGCCAGCAGACACGGATAGAACTGATCGCCTCGGAAAACATCGTCAGCCGCGACGTGCTGGCGGCGCAGGGCTCGGTGCTGACGAACAAATATGCCGAAGGTTATCCGGGCCGGCGCTACTATGGCGGGTGCGAGCACGTCGATACGGTCGAGACGCTGGCGATAGACCGGGCGAAACGGCTTTTCGGTGCGGCCTTCGCCAATGTCCAGCCGCATTCGGGCGCGCAGGCCAATCAGGCGGTGTTTCTGGCGCTGCTGTCGCCGGGCGACCGGATCATGGGGCTGGATCTGGCGCATGGCGGGCATCTGACGCATGGCTCGCCCGTCACCATGTCGGGAAAATGGTTCGAGGTCGTGTCCTATGGCGTGCGCATGTCGGACCAGCGCATCGACATGGCGGCGGTGCGCGCGCAGGCGCTGGCGGCGCGGCCGAGGCTGATCGTCGCGGGCGCCTCTGCCTATCCGCGCGCGATGGATTTCGCCGCCTTCCGGGCGATCGCGGACGAGGTGGGGGCGTATCTGATGGTCGACATGGCGCATTATGCCGGGCTGGTGGCGGCGGGGCTTTACCCCGACCCCATCCCGCATGCCCATGTCGTGACCACCACCACGCACAAGACCCTGCGCGGCCCGCGCGGCGGCATGATCCTGACCGATGACGAGGGCTTGGCGAAAAAGATCAATTCGGCGGTGTTCCCCGGCAATCAGGGCGGGCCCTTGATGCATGTGATCGCCGCCAAGGCCGTGGCCCTGGGCGAGGCGTTGCGGCCCGAATTCTGTGCCCATGCCGCGCAGGTGGTGGAAAACGCGCAGGCGCTGGCGCTGGTGCTGGCGGCGGGGGGCCTTGGCATCGTGTCGGGCGGGACGGACTGCCACATGGTGCTGGTGGACCTGCGCCCCTTCGGCATTACCGGCAAGGATGCGGAAACCGCGCTGGACCGCGCGGGGCTGACCTGCAACAAGAACGCGATCCCCTTCGACCCCGAAAAGCCCTTCGTCACCAGCGGCATCCGCCTTGGCACCCCGGCGGGCACCACGCGGGGTTTCGGCACCGCCGAATTCACCCGCGTGGGCCGGCTGATCCTGCGCGTGCTGCGCGGGGTTGCCGAACGGGGCGCGGCGGGCGATCCTGCGGCAGAGGCGGCGGTGCTGGCCGAGGTGCGCGCGCTTTGCGCCGCCCATCCGGTCTATGCGGATTAGGCGATGTTCCTTTCGGCCTTCGACATCTTCAAGATCGGCATCGGCCCCTCGTCCTCGCATACGATGGGGCCGATGGTGGCGGCGGGGCGGTTTCTGGCCGGGCTGCGCGGCGGGGCCGAACGCATCCCCGGCGCGGGCGAACTGGCGCGGCTGGCCTGCCATCTGCACGGATCGCTGGCCTTCACCGGTAAGGGCCATGCGACCGACCGGGCGGTGATCCTCGGGCTGATGGGGTTTTTGCCCGCGACGTTGGACCCCGACCGGGCCGAGGCGATGGAGGCAGAGGTGCGCCGCACGGGCCGCATCACCCCGCCGGGGCTGCCGGAACTGGCCTTCGATCCGGCGCGGGATCTGGTGTTCGACTATGGCCCGCCGCTGCCGGGGCATGCGAACGGGCTGGTGCTGCGGGCCTTCGACGCGGCGGGCAACCCGTATCTGACGCAGACCTATTATTCCATCGGCGGCGGGTTCGTCGCGACACCCGAGGAACTGGCGGCGGCAGGTGGGGATGCCCCGCCCGCCGCCTGCCCCCATCCCTTCCGCACTGCGGCGGAAATGCTGGCGATGGGGCGGGCATCGGGGCAGAGCATCGCGGCGATGAAGCGCGCGAATGAAACGGCGGTGGGCGGGCCGGGGCTGGATGCGCGGCTCGACGCGCTGTGGCAGGCGATGGATGCCTGCGTCGACCGCGGCCTGCGGCAGGATGGCATCCTGCCCGGCGGCCTGAACGTCCGCCGCCGCGCCCGCGCGATCCACGCGCAACTGCTGGCCGAAGCGGGGCGCAACCTTGCGCAGCCGCATGTGGTGAACGACTGGCTGTCGGTCTATGCCATGGCAGTGAACGAGGAAAACGCCGCCGGCGGCCGGGTGGTCACCGCGCCGACCAATGGCGCGGCAGGCGTGGTGCCCGCGGTCCTGCGCTATTACCGCGACCATTGCGTGGGGGCGAACGATGCGGGCCGGCGCGATTTCCTGCTGGTCGCGGCGGCCATCGGCGGGATCATCAAGCACAACGCCTCGATTTCCGGGGCAGAGGTGGGGTGCCAGGGCGAGGTCGGATCGGCCGCGGCGATGGCGGCGGCGGGGCTCTGCGCGGCGCTTGGCGGGACCAATGAACAGGTGGAAAACGCCGCAGAGATCGCGCTGGAACATCACCTCGGCATGACCTGCGACCCGGCGGCGGGGCTGGTGCAGGTGCCGTGTATCGAACGGAACGGCCTCGGCGCGGTCAAGGCGGTGTCGGCGGCGAGCCTCGCGTTGCGCGGCGACGGGCGGCATTTCCTTCCCCTGGACAACTGCATCGAGGTGATGCGCCAGACCGGCCGCGACATGGGGGTGAAATACAAGGAAACCTCGACCGGCGGCATCGCGGTGAACCTGCCCGAGTGTTGATGTCCCCCGCAGGGGGGCGGGCGGGGCGGCGCGCAGGGTGCCAGACTGCCCGCGACACAAGCGGGAGGAGACCATGCGCTTCAAGGACAGGATCTGCGTCATCACTGGCGCCGGGCAGGGGATCGGGCTGGAGGCCGCCCGCATCTTCGCGCGCGAGGGCGCGGCGGTGGTGGTGAACGACGTGAACCCCGACACCGCCCATGCCGCCGCCGCCACGATCACGGCAGAGGGCGGCCGGGCGCTGGCCATCCCCGGCAGCGTGGCCGACCCCGCGCAGGTGAACGCGGCGGTGGACGAGATCCTGAACCGCTTCGGTCGCATCGACGTGCTGGTGAACAACGCGGGCTTCGGCCTGTTTTCCAGCGGTGAAACCGCCACGCTGGAAAGCTGGCGCAAGGTGCATGACGTGGTGCTGGACGGCGCCTTCCTCTGGGGGCAGGCGGTGGCGGTGCGCAGCATGATCCACAACCGCGCCGGGGCGATCGTGAACCTCGGCTCGCTGGCGGGCCTGAACGGCACGCGCAACCTGTTCGAATATGTCAGCGCCAAGCATGGCGTGGTGGGCATGACCAAGGCGATGGCGGTGGAATGGGGGCCGCATGGCATCCGCGTCAACTGCGTCTGCCCCGGCGTGACCGATACCCCCGGCAACACCATCCGCGCCCGCGACCCCGAGGCCTATCAGGCCCGCATCCGCCGCATCCCGCTCGGCCGGTCGGCCGATCCGGCGGAACAGGCAGAGGTGATCGCCTTCCTCGCCTCGCCCGCGGCGTCCTTCGTCAACGGGGTGGCGATCCCGGTGGATGGCGGGCAGATGGCGCTTTATTCCTGAAACGCGAACGGCCCGGCGTCGCCGCCGGGCCGTTCCTTTCACATGGGCCGGGGCCTATTCCGCCGCGGCCTCTGCGCCTTCCTCGAAACCGCCGTTGCGGCGGTTCCAGCGGATCGAGGACCACAGCGAGATACCGATCAGCGCCGCCCCGCCAAGGCCGGTGATGACCTCGGGGATATGCACCAGCGTCTGCACATACATGATCACCGACAGGATCAGGATGGCATAGAACGCCCCGTGTTCCAGATAGCGGTACTGCGCCAGCGTCCCCTTTTCGACCAGCATGATCGTCATCGAACGCACATACATCGCCCCGATGCCGAGGCCGATGGCGATGATGAACAGGTTCTGGCTCAGCGCGAAGGCGCCGATCACGCCGTCGAAGCTGAACGAGGCGTCGAGCACTTCAAGATACAGGAACGCGCCGAGGCCCCCCTTGGCGGCGCCGGTCATCATTTCCTGTTCCCTGTCGAGGATCCCGCCCAGGATCTCGACCAGAAGGAAGGTCAGCAGGCCATAGATCGCGGCATGGATGAAGGTGGTCGCCTGCGCCGCGCCCACCTGCGTTTCCACCACGCGCGAGAACAGCAGCATCACCAGCAGCACGAAACCGATCTCGATCCCCTTGATCGAGGCATATTGCGTGGCCTTGTTTTCCAGCCAGCGGACCCAGTGGACGTCCTTTTCATGGTCGAAGAAGAAGGTCAGCCCGACCATCATCAGGAAGGTGCCGCCGAAGGCCGCGATGGGCAGATGCGCATCATGCATGATGCGGGCGTATTCCTCGGGCTGGCTCGCGGCCATCACCAGCGCGGTCCAGGGGCCCACCTGGGCGGCGATGACGACGATCAGCAGCGGGAACACGATCCGCATGCCGAAGACGGCGATGATGATGCCCCAGGTCAGGAAGCGGTGCTGCCATTTCGGCGTCATGTCCTTGAGCTTGTTCGCGTTGACGATCGCGTTGTCGAAGGACAGCGAGATTTCCAGCACCGCCAGCACGCAGACGATGAAAAAGACCTTCATCGCCCCGCCGAAGGTATGTTCGGTCGAAAAGCCGAGCCAGAGCCCGAGCCCGAGCCCGATGGCGGTGAAGATGAAAGCCCAGGTGAAATAGCCGAGCGTGGAGCGGGTTGCGGTCGGGGCGGTCATGCCGACACGCCCTGACGGATGGAAACGGGGCATGAAGGGGCTGCGCAAACGCAGATCCGGTGTTGGAGCATCTGAAACGAGTCCGTGCGGCAGTTTCGCTCTGCGACGCCGACATCGCAAGAACGCCGCAGGTTCTTGCCAGAGGGGCCCGGTCGCCGTGCGCCTGACTCAGGCAGGCCCCCCAAATATCGTGTCTCGGACCGCATCCGCAACCCCGGCGCGGGGCCGGCGCGGAAAAAGACCGGCATCCCGGCGCACGCGGGAATGCCCATGCGGGGAAAGCCCCGGCCTGCATCGTTGTTCCCCTCGGCGGTTCGCGCCCCGTGGCTGCTGTCGGCGGCCTCCGGCGGGGGTATTTGGGAAAAGGTGAAGCGCAGGCGCATCATAGAGACCCGGCGCATGCCTTTCACCGTGACCCAAATATCCCCGCCGGAGGCTCCTGGGCTTTCCGTCGGCACCACCGCCGGGCAGGGGCCCGCCATCGCCCCCGGCGCCCGCTGATCGGGTCCGGCTGCTAGCTGAAATCGCGTGCGGCCAGCGCCCGGGCGATTTCGGCGCGCACCAGTTTGCGCACGTTGCGGGTGATGCGTTCGCCGAGCGCGCCCTGCAGTTCCTCGCGTAGGATGTCGCGCACCAGATCGCGCAGCATTTCCTCGTCGATCAGCTCGTCGATCTCTTCGGCCATGCCCGCGAAGGTGCCGGCGGGATCGGCGTCGAAGGTGCCGGCAAAGCCGGTTTCGGGGGCGGGCTGCGGTTGCGCGGCGAAGGGCGGGGCGGTGAAGGGGGGCGCGTCGTCCCAGTCTGCCGTGGCCTCGGGCGGTTCGTCCAGATCCGCGGGGCGCGGTTCCGGTTCGGCCGGGGGCATGGCCTGGATTTCCGGTTCGGGTTCCGGCTCTGCGGCGGGCATCGCCACCGGGCGCGACAGCGCGGCGGGGAAGCGGTCGCCCTCGTCGGGTTCGAACTCGATCGCGCGGGCGGCCAGCATCGCTTCCAGTTCGGCGATGCGGGCCTCGAGCGTGTCGGGCACGGCGGCGGGTTCTGCCGCCGTAGGGGGCGCCGGTTCCGGGGCGGTAGGCTGGACGCGGAAGGCGGGGGTCAGCACCAGCCGCGGCGGCCCCGCGGGGGCGGCGGGGCGGGGCGGGCGCGGTTCGTCCGCGACCAGCCGCCGGATGGATGACAGCACGTCCTCGATCTCGACATTGGTCATGCGCTCGGACATGGCGGACCCCGGTTGCTTTGGGCAGGTTGGGTACAAAGAGTAGCCTCTCTGCCCCCCGGACACAACAGATAGTGGCAATTGGCGGCAATTGCCGCCTATTCCGCCCCGATCGACTTCAACACGCGCTCCAGCCGCTTGCCGCGGGTCGAGGTCGCGGGCGCGTCCTTGACCGCGTTGTAATAGGCCGTCGCGTCATAGGTCGGGATGCCGAGCCCCAGATGTTCCACCGTCAAAAGGCCCATCGCCGCCAGCAGGCCATAGGTGGCGTTGTATTCCGTCGTCACCGCCGACAGCCGCGCGGCCTGCGCGTCCAGCAGTTCCTGTTCGGCGTTCAGCACGTCGAGCGTGGTGCGCGCGCCGAGCGTCGCTTCTTCCCGGATGCCCTCATAGGCGGCGCGGGCGGCGCGGATCTGCTGGTCGCCCGCCGAAATCGCCGCACGCGCGACCGAAATGCGCGCCCAGGCCTGGCCCACCGCCTCTTCGACCGAGGCGGCGGTCTGGTGCAGCGCCGCGCGGGTCGCATCGCGCCGGGCGATGGCCTGCCGGAACAGCGCCGATCCGCGCCCGCCCTGGTAGAGCGGCTGCGACAGCTGCACCCCGACCGAGGCGCTGTCGAGCCCGCCGGTCGCGCGCCCGGCCCGCGCCGAGGCGGTGACGTTCGGCATCTGCGACGCCTCGACCCGCAGCACGTTGATTTCCGACGCGCGGACCTCGTGCTGCAACTGCTTGATGGCATAGTGGTTGCGCTGCGCGATGGCCTTGGCTTCCTCCAGCGTGCGCGCGGTCTGGGGCGCGCGCGGCGGCGGGCGCAGCCGGCCGGGGAAGTTGCCGACGGCAAGGTTGTAGGTCTCGCGCGCGATGCGCAGGTCGCCGTCGGCCAGCGCCAGATTGGCGCGGGCGGCGGCCAGGCGCGCCTCGGCGATGGCGACATCGGTGCGCGTCACCTCGCCCAGTTCGAACCGGTCCTGCGCGGCGTTCAGTTCCTGCTGGATCACCCGCACGTTCGACTGCCGCAGCGCCAGCGTATCCTCGGCCAGCAGTACCGCGGTATAGGCCTGCACGGCGCCGAACAGCACCTGATGTTCCACCCCCACCAGCGACTGGCGCGTGGCCAGCACCAGTTCCTTCGCCGCGTCGATGGCCAGCCGCCGCGCGCCGAAGTCGAACAGCGTGATTTCCGCCGACAGGCTGATCTGCTTTTCCAGCGACGAGGCGGTGGTGACGCGCGGCCCGAGGATGGTGGTGGTCAGCCGTTCGGCGCTGCTTTTGGTCATGCCCATGGAATAGGCCACCACCGGGCGCAGCGCGGATACCGCGACCGCCACATCCTCGTCGGCGGCGCGCAGCACGGCGCGGTTCTGGTCCAGCAGGTTGCTGCTGCGGTAGGCGGCGATCAGGGCATCGGTCAGGGTTTCCGCATGGACCGCGGGGGGCGCGGCCAGCGTTGCCGCAGCACCGAACACGGCGGCCAACAGCGCCGATCTGAAACCCTTTGTCATGCCCTGCTCCTGTTCCTCTGTTCCGCGCCCGACTGCCTGTTTTTATGTCAGAGCGCGAATTCCCGTTTTTCTTCGAACCCCGGCAGCACCGGGGCAGCGGCGTTGAAGGCAAAGCGCCAGGCGATATGCCCGTCGCGCTTGAGCCCGGTGCGGCAGACGCCAAGCGCGCCTTCCATGAACAGGCAGGCGATGCGCCCGCCTTCCTTCAGCTGTGCGGTGACGGCCTCGGGCAGAACCTCGACCGCGCCCTCGACCAGGATCGCGTCATAGGGCCCGTGCTTGGGTGCGCCGTCCGCCAGCGGTGCGGCGATGACGGCGGCATTGTCCACGCCTTCGGCCGACAGGGCGGCCTGCGCCTCGGCGGCAAGGGCGGCGTCCTCTTCCACGGCGACCACGGCCTCGGCCATCCGGGCCATCACGGCGGCGGCGTAGCCGAGCCCCGCGCCCAGATCCAGCACCAGTTCCCCGGCCTGAATATCCAGCGCATCCAGCATCTTGGCCAGCGTGCGCGGTTCCAGCACCACACGGCGCGGGGCGAGCGGGAGGTTCTCGCCGATATAGGCGGCCTCGCGCAGGGCGGGGGGCACGAAGACCTCGCGCCGGACGGCCAGCATGGCCGCGATCACCGGATATTTGGTGACATCGGACGGGCGGACCTGGGTATCCACCATCGTGACGCGGCGGGCGGCGAAATCCGGCATGGGCGAGGCTCGTGAGATCGTTGAATTCGCATATGTCTTGCCACAGAAATACGCGATGGGCAACAAGCCGCGCAAACGGGCGACGCGGTGACGCGGGGCCGCCCTCTGTGCGCGCCCGCACCGACGGAAGCGGCCGTCAGGCCGCAGGGCGCGGGCGGTCGCCGAAGAGGCGGGGATATTCCGCCTTGGGGCAGCGGTTCTGGATCACGGTCAGGCCCCGCGCTTCCGCCTTGGCGGCGGCCTCGGCGTTCATCACCCCGACCTGCATCCAGACGGTGCGCAGATGCGGCAGATGCGCCA
This sequence comes from Ruixingdingia sedimenti, assembly GCF_031432425.1. Taxonomy (NCBI): domain Bacteria; kingdom Pseudomonadati; phylum Pseudomonadota; class Alphaproteobacteria; order Rhodobacterales; family Paracoccaceae; genus Ruixingdingia; species Ruixingdingia sedimenti. The sequence goes on from NZ_JAVKPH010000002.1 coordinate 200,821, forward strand.
GCGCGTCGTCGACCACCGGGGGCACCTGTTCGGACCGGCGGAAGATGTCGACCATGTCCACCCGGTCCTCCGCCGGGATGTCGGCCAGCGCGGCGCGCACGGTTTCGCCAAGGAAAACCTGCCCCGCCAGCCCCGGATTGACCGGGATCACGCGATAGCCGCGGCCCTTGAGGAAGGCCGCGACATAGTGGCTCGGCCGGCTTGGATCGGCCGAAAAGCCCACGACGGCGATGGTGCGCGTCTGCGTCAGCACGCGGCGGAGAAGATCGTCGGAAGGGTCGGTCATGGCGGCGCCTTTCGTGAAACGGGGGCGTTCAAGAAAAAGGCGCCCGGACCAGAGGCCGGGCGCCAGTCACGGAACGAGGGACAGTGAAGTGAAACGCGAAGGTTCCGGGTCCGCGTCTCTGTCTGTGACATGGATACCGCAGTGGCGGATTGAAATGCCGTTGACGCGAACGTGATCTCACTGCGCCTCACCTGCCGCATAAAGCGCCACCGCCGCCGCGTTCGATACGTTGAGCGAACCGAACCCCCCCGCGAACGGGATCCGGGCCAGCATGTCGCAGGTCTCGCGCGTCTTTTCGCGCAGGCCGGGGCCTTCCGCCCCCAGGACAAGGCCGATGGGGCGGCGGTCGGCGCGGGACACGGCCTCGGCCAGCGTCAGGTCGGCCGCGCCGTCGAGGCCGATCAGCACATAGCCCATGGCGCGCAAGGCCTCCATCGCCTCGGACAGGTTGGTGACGCGCAGATAGGGCTGGCGTTCCAGCGCGCCCGAGGCCGTCTTGGCCAGCGCCCCGGTTTCCGGCGCCGAATGGTGGCGCGGCGCGATCACCGCGCGGGCGCCGAACACCTCGGCCGACCGCAGCACCGCGCCCACATTGTGCGGGTCGGTCACGCGGTCGAGCAGCACCACCAGCGGCTTGCCCGCGCCCGCCGCCGCCACATCCTCCAGCGATCCCCAGTCCAGCGGCTTCACCTCCAGCGCCGCGCCCTGGTGGACCGACTCGGGGTCGATCGGGGCGGTGAACCTGCGCGCATCGGCGATCTCGGGCGCGATCCCGGCGGCGGCGATGGCATCGGCCAGCTTGTCGGCGGCATTGCGCGTCACGATCAGCCGCAGCCGGACCCGCGCGGGGTTCAGCAGCGCATCGCGCACCGCATGCAGCCCGAAGAGCCACACCGTCTCTGCCGCCGCCGTGCGCTTGGCGCGTTCCTTGTCGATCACCCAGGCGGGTTTCTTCATCGTATCCTCCGTTGGCGGCGCCAGAATGGACGGGGCGGGGGGCGGGCGCAAGGGCAGGGTGGCGGCCAGAATTCCGCTTGACGCCCCCCGGGGCCTCCGCTATCTCCCCCCTCGCGTCGGGCGACGTGCTGCAAGGTGCGGCAGCGGACTGTAACTCCGCCGGGGAGACCCATGCCTGGTTCGATTCCAGGGTCGCCCACCACTTCACCAAGAATTGCTGTGTAATGCCAATGACTTGGCGAAATGAGTGGGTTTCGCCACCCCTGCCTAACAAATACCTATGACAAATGCCGAAGCCCCATCCGGGTTGCCGTGCAGGGGTGTTTCCTGCCCGCGAAAGGTCGGCTTGCCGCGATGCCAGCCCCGGCGCATGATCGTAACCGCACATCATCGGGGGCAATATGGGTGACACCGTTTCGGACATTCTCACGGGCTTAGGCTTGGCGCTGACCTTGGCCGGGGCATGGATCACGGCGCGGGCGGTGATATTGAAGGAAGATGACGCAATCAACATTGGTCTGCCACGATGGGCTTCCGATGATCGTGAAAGAAACTTGACGCTGCCGATGGTGCAGAACCTTCTTGCGTCTTCCCGTGGTGCGCGGCGCGGCCTTCTGTTCATCGCAGGCGGCACGGCGTTGCAGCTTGTGCCGATCATCGTTCGACTGGCCTGCCAGATCATCAGCTAGAAAAAAGCCGCCCCCGAAGGGGCGGCAGGCGGTTTCCACGGCCCTGTGGAACTGGTCAGGCTTCGGCGGTGCGCAGCGAGCTTTCCACGTCAACGCGGGTCTGCATCCCGGCTTCAACAATCGGGTCATAGAACACGCGGGGCACTTCGGCGGCGACGCTGGCAAGCTTTTCGTCCAGCGCGGCCACGTCCTGCGCCACCTTCACCCGCATCGCGGCGTCGGGCGCATGGGCAATCGCGGCGTCCATCCGCAGCCTTTCGACCCGATCCTCCTTTCCGACTAACGGCTTGGCGGGGTTCTGATGGTGCTGGCCTCTCCCCGCCCCGTTCCCCCGCCAAGGGGGCATGCGCGTGCGCCACCATGGGCGAGGATCGGGCATCCAGCCGCATCCGGGGAGCCGTCATGAAAATCTGGTATCAGGTCAGCGTCGATTTCGCGCATCATCAGACCTTCGCCCGTCACCTGCACGCCTATGCCAACCATGTCGCCTCGCCGGGCACCAGCGTCACCGTGCACGGCATGGACCCCGACATCGGCCGGGGCCTGCCGCAGGCGGATGTGCTGCTGTCGCCGGTGTCCTACCACCAGACGATCAAGCGGCTGTTCCTGCGCAATGCCCGCAAGGCCGAGGCCGGGGGCTATGACGCCTTCGTCGTCGGCACCTATGCCGAACCGGCGCTGCGCGAACTGCGCTCGCTGGTGGAGATCCCGGTGGTCTCGGCGGCGGAATCGACGCTGCTCACCGCCTTTTCCGTCGCGCCGAAGGTGGCAATGATCGGGCTCAGCCAGCAGACGGTGCCGTTCAACCGCGCCTCGGTCACGCGCCACCGTTTCGGCGAACGGGTCAGCGGCATCTATACCGTGAACGAGGTGATGCTGGAACGCACGCTGGACCAGCAGTTCGACGCGCCGCAGGAATATATCGACCAGTTCGTCGCCGCCGCCCGCATCGCCATCGCCGAGGGCGCCGATGCGATCATCCCGACCGAGGGGGTGGTGGCCACCATCGTCGGCGTCAACGGCATCACCGAGGTGGACGAGGTGCCGATCATCGACGGCGTGGGCGTGCCGGTGATCTGCGCCGAAACCGCGATCACGCTGCGCCGGCGGCTGAAGATCGGGCCGAGCCGCAAGCGCGCCTATGTCCGGCCGAGCCCCGAGGCGCTGAAGGTGCTGTTCGACACGCTCTGAACCAGGGCCCTTACAAAACCGTCACATCCGGCTTACATTCCCCCCGTCCAGCCACGCGACGGGGGTGCCGGTGTCACTGTCCCATGATCTTGCCGAAACGGTTTCCGGCGCGCTCGGCCAGCCGCCGCGGCGGGTGATGGCGCTGACGCTGGCGGACGGGCGGCGGTTCTGGCTGAAACGGGTGGAACATCTGCGCCTGCGCCTGCGCCTGCAGAAGGGCGATCCCGCCCGCGCGTTCGAGGCCGAGCGCGCCGGGCTCCACCTGCTGGCCGCGCGCGGGCTGCCGGTGGCGGAAATCGTGCTGGAAGGGCCCGACCATATCGTGCTGGCCGATGCGGGGCCGACGCTGGCGCAACTGGCGGCGGAACCGGGGCGGGACGATGCCGCCACGGCCTTCGCCGCCGCCGGCCGGGCGCTGGCGCGGCTGCACCGGGCGGGGCTGGCGCATGGCCGCCCGGCGGTGCGCGACATCTGCTGGGACGGCCACACCGCGCGCTTCATCGACCTCGAACGCTTCTCGCCCCGCCGCCGCGGCGGGTTCTGGCAGGGGGTGGACCTGCTCTGCCTCGTGCAGAGCGCGCATGCCCGCTGGCCCGACGACCCCCGCTGGCTGAACGCCACGCTCGCCGCCTATGCGGCAGAGGCCCCGCCCGGCGCGCTGGCCGCCGCCGCGCGCCTTTCCCGCCGCCTCGCGCCCCTCGGCACGCTCGCCCGCCTGCTGCGCCCGCTGCGCCCCGAAAGCCGCGAACTCAACGCCGTATCGCCGACATTGGCAAGGCTGGCGGCGCTGGACCGCCCCCCTTCACTTTCTGTCTGAAAATATCCCGGGGCGCAGGATGGTGCGCCACTGGTTCGAGAACCAGCCTGCGCGGGGCTGGCCCCCGGCGCCACGCCACCCACCCGGCGCAACGCCTACCGCCCCAACTCCCGGATTCCCCGGGCGATTCCGTCCAGCGTCATCGGCACCATACGGTCCGCGAACACCTGCCGGATCAGGCGGATGGAATGCGAATGGTCCCAGAACCGTTCCGGCACCGGGTTGATCCACAGATGGCCGGGCCATTGCTGACAGGCGCGTTCCAGCCACAGCTTGCCGGGTTCCGCGTTCCAGTGTTCGTTCGCGCCGCCGGGTTGCAGCACCTCGTAGGGGCTCATCGAGGCATCGCCCACGAAGATGCATTTCCAGTCGTGCCCGTAGGTGCGCAGCACCTCCCATGTCGGGGTCTGTTCGTCCCACCGGCGGCGGTTGTCGCGCCAGACGCCCTCGTAGAGGCAGTTGTGGAAATAGAAATATTCCAGATGCTTGAACTCGGCCCGGGCGGCGGAAAACAGTTCTTCCACCACCTTCACATGCGGGTCCATGCTGCCGCCCACGTCGAGGAACAACAGCACCCTTACCGCGTTGCGCCGTTCCGGCCGGGTCTGCACGTCCAGATAGCCGTGCTCGGCCGTGGCGCGGATGGTGCCGTCGAGGTCCAGTTCCTCCACCGCGCCGTCGCGGGCCCATTTGCGCAGCCGTTTCAGCGCCACCTTGATGTTGCGGGTGCCCAGTTCGACCGTATCGTCGAGGTTGCGGAACTCGCGCTTGTCCCAGACCTTGACGGCGCGGCCCTCGCGGCCCTCCTTCTGGCCGATGCGCACCCCTTCGGGGTTCGAGCCATAGGCGCCGAAGGGCGAGGTGCCGGCGGTGCCGATCCATTTGTTGCCGCCCTGATGGCGGCCCTTCTGGTCCTCCAGCCGCTGGCGCAGGGTTTCCATCAGCTTGTCGAACCCGCCGAGCGCCTCGATCTGCGCGCGTTCCTCGGGCGTCAGCACCTTTTCGGCCAGCTTGCGCAGCCATTCCTCGGGCAGGTCGATGGCGTCCAGCACCTGTTGGGGGGTGATCGCCTCCAGCCCCCTGAAGGCGGTGGCGAAGGCCTGGTCGAAACGGTCGAGGTGGCGTTCGTCCTTCACCATCGCGGTGCGGGCGAGGTAATAGAACCCCTCGATGTCATAGGTCGCGAGCCCCGCCTGCATCCCTTCCAGAAAGGCGAGGTATTCGCGCAGGCTGACCGGGACGCCGGTCTTGCGCAGGGTCTCGAAGAAGGGCAGGAACATCGGTCCCTCCGCCTATATCCGGTTCATCACCACGGTGGCGAGCAGGCCCACGAGGGCGAATATGATCGCGTACACGCCCGCATATTGCACGATGTCGAGCGTTGTGCCCTTGCGCGACCGCGCGAGCCATCCGCCCCAGAGCGCCCCGATCACAAAGCCCGCCACTATGAACATTCCCGGTCCTTCCTGTCGTTCCGCGCCAAGGGCCGCGCGGCCCTCGGCCGCCTAGCCCCCGGCCCGCGGGGGCGTCAGGGCGGCGATCTCGGACAGGCGGTTGCGCACCGTATCGTCGGCGCCGAAGCCATAGCGCGCCCATCCCAGACTGTCGAGCCGCACCGCCCGCGCCTCTTGTTCGTGGCCCAGCATCTCCAGCGCCTCGGCGCGGATCATCAGGAGCGTCGCCAGCAGCGCCGCGTTTTCCGCCGCCTGCACCGCGGGAATGGCGCGGCCCGTCAGCACCAGCGCCTCTTCCGCCTGCCCGGAGCCGAGCGCGAAGGCCGCCATCTGCATGTCCACATGCGCGACATGCAGCGCGCCGTCGGGCAGGGCGGCATAGATCCGCGCCGCCTCGGCGAAGTTCAGCACCGCCATCTCGATCTCGGACGCGAGGCTGAGCCGCGCCACCGCGAAATGGCTGAAGGCGCGGCGGTTGTCGGCCCATCCCCGCGCCTCGGCGATGGCCAGCGCCCGGTGCGCCGCCACCCGCCGCGCCGGCGCCGGCGTGCGCGGGCCGAGCGCGGTTTCGATGGCGTCGATCCAGGCGCGCGGGCTGTCGTCGGCGCCGCGCGCGGGCAGGCGTTCGCCGCGCGGGTTCAGCCGGCGCAGGATCGCGGGCAGGGCGGCGGCGGCCTCGGCCCGGGTCATGCCGGTGCGCAGGGCCGGGTCGTAGGCCGCGCGCAGCACCAGCATGTCGAAGCCGGTCAGGACGGTGTGGAAATTGTCGTCGTTGAACACCGAATCCGACAGCCGGTAAAGGTCGTTCAGCGGCCCGAGCGCCTGCGCCAGTTCCTCGTGCAGGCAGTCGCGCACCTCTTGCGGGGCGACATCGGCGGGGACGAAGACGGTGATCCGTTCGCGCGATTCCAGCGTCGTCCAGTCCACCTCGGGGCCGTGGCGGCGGCGGCGGAATTCGTCCCAGCCGCCGACGCGGGGCACGACGAAACAGGCGGCATGCGGCACCACCGCCTGCATGCGCGCGCGGGGCAGGAATTCGACATGCAGGTTGGCGGCGGCGGCGCTGTCGGCCCGTGCGATGTCGATATGCGCCTCGGACCGCAGGCGCAGCAGCAGGCGCGACAGCTCGGCCTCCGCCCCCGGGGGGACCTGGCCCGCAAGGCCCACGCGGATCGGCGCCTCGTAGCGGGTGAAGCGCGGCACCTCGCGCCCGCTTTCCATGCGGAAGAAGAGGTCGAGGATATCGCGCGCGATATCGGCATTCGCCCGCACCGGCGGCGTGCCGGGCCGGGGGGCGAAGTTCTTCATCGCCGGCAGCGCGGGCATCGCCATCTGGCGGCGCTGCGGCACCTCCGTCACCGGCGGCGCGGCGCAGGCCGAAAGCAGCAGCGCGCAGACCGCCGGCAGCAGCCAGCGGCGGGCGGCAGGGCGGGTCGCGGCGGGGGCGGGCAGGGCGGTCATGGCGGCTCCGGTTCGATCACGGCGATGTTAACCCCCCGGCAGGGGATTCGGAACCCGCGGCGGGGGAAACAATCCGCGCCTGTGGGCCGGGCCGACATCCACCGCGTTCAGGCCGGGCGGGAGGGGGAGGCAATGGAGGTCTCGCCAGTTCCGGCTCCGGTGCGGAGGACAAGAATTTTCGTCCGAAAGTTCTTGGGCCGGGACAACGAAGCCCGTGGCGAAGGCACCGCCTTCGCCCGTCGGATTGGCGGGATCGGGTGTCGCCCCTTGCCGGCTCGTGACACGGCGGGCGGGGGTGGATTCTGCGGGTGCGCCGTGCGATGGTGCGCGCCAATCCACCCGCCCGGCCTACCGGCACCGGGGGCGGTACAGGCAGATACGCAGGCTTTCCACCCATGGCACGGCGATGAACGGTATCCGGTTCCAACTGGCGCTCGACTCCGGGGCCATCGCACTGCCCGATACGGGCCGCGTGGCGGTGATCCGGCCGCGGGCGGGCGATGACCTCGGCCCGCTGGACCGCGCGGTGGGGCGCGCGCGGATCGAGGTGGTGACGGGTTTCCGCCCCGACCACGATGCCTTCGCCGCCGCCGGATACCCCGCGCGCGCCGATCTGCACGGGCCCTATGGCGCCGCTGTGGTCAGCCTGCCGCGCGCCCGCGCCCATGCCCGCGCGCTGGTCGCCGCCGCCGCGGCGGCGATCGCGCCCGGCGGGCCGGTGGTGGTGGACGGGCAGAAAACCGACGGGATCGACAGCCTGCTGCGCGACCTGCGCGGGCAGGGGGCGGATCTGTCGGCCCCCGTCGCCAAGGCGCATGGCCGCCTTGCCGCCTTTGCCGCCGGTACGGCGGACCTGTCGGGCTGGACCGCCCGTCCCCATGTCACGCCCGAAGGCTTCACCACCCTGCCGGGGGCCTTTTCCGCCGAAGGCCCGGACCGCGGATCCGCCCTGCTGGCCGCGGCCCTGCCGGGGCGGCTGCCCGCGCGGCTGGCCGATCTGGGGGCCGGGTGGGGGTATCTCTCTGCCGCGATCCTTGCGCGCGAAGGGGTCCAGACCCTCGATCTGGTCGAGGCGGAGGCCGACGCCCTTGCCTGCGCGCGCATCAACATCCCCGATCCCCGGGCGCGGTTCCACTGGGCCGATGCCACGCGCTTTCGCCCCGACCGGCCGCTGGATGCGGTGGTGACGAACCCGCCCTTCCACGAGGGGCGCGCGCCCGACCCGGGCCTCGGCATCGCCTTTTTGCGCGCGGCGGCGGGGATGCTGTCGCCCGCGGGCACGCTCTGGCTGGTCGCCAACCGCCATCTGCCCTACGCCCCCGTTTTGGCCGAGACCTTCCGCGACCATGAAGAGATCGGCGGCGATGCCGTCTTCCGCCTGATCCGCGCCCACCGCCCGATCCGCCCGCGCGGCTGATGTTCCAGAGGCTGCCATGACCTTTTCCATCACCGGCAAGACCGCCATCGTCACCGGCGCCGCGCATGGCATCGGCCTCGCCATCGCGCGCCATTTCGTCGACCGGGGCGCGAATGTGATGTTCGCCGATGTGGACGAAGAGGCGCTGGCGCGCGAACTGGGCGAGGCCGCGCGCGGCGAGGGGCCGGTGCGCTATTTCGCCGGCGACCTGCGCCAGCGGCTGACCATCGCCAATCTGGTGTCCGCGACCATCGACGCCTTCGACCGGGTGGACATCCTGGTGAACGCCAGCCGCCATGTCGCGCTGTCCGACCCGCTGGAACCCGAGGACGACGCGGTGGAAGAGATGTTGCAGCAGAACCTGCTGACCGCGCTGCGCCTGTCGCAGCATGTCGCGCGGCGGATGATCGCGCAGGCGGCGCGGCCCGATGGCGATGCGGCGGGCGGGGCGGAACAGGCGGGGGCGATCGTCAACATCTCGTCCATTGCGGCGCAGCGCACGCAGCCGGAACTGATGGGCTATTCGGTCGCCTGCGCGGCGGTGGACCAGATGACCCGCGCGCTGGCGCTGGCGCTGGCGCCGAAACGGATCCGGGTGAACGCGGTCGCCTTCGGCAGCGTGATGAGCGCCTCGTTGCAGCGCGGGCTGAAGGAGCACGGCGATTTCCGGGCAGAGATCCTCCGCCGCACCCCCCTCGGCCGCATCGCCGCGGCGGTGGAACTGGCCGAGGCGGCGCAGTTCCTCGCCTCGGACGCGGCGGGGTTCGTCACCGGGCAGATCCTGACGGTGGACGGCGGGCGCACGCTGCTCGACCCGGCGGTGGCGCCGGCGCATTAGGGTGTGCTCCCGGTCCTGCCATTTGGCTGGCGCAGGCGCGTGCCTTCGCCACATCCCGCCCTCGCCGCTGCCCCGGCCTGGCCGGGTTTCCTGACATCTCCGTCTCTCACGGCACCACCGCGCCACGGGCGGGGGAAACGCGGTGCGTTTCCTCATCCCGCCCGGGCCGGACCATAGCGCGAATACCCCCGCGCCCCTATTCGGGATAGGTCGCCCGGCATTGCGCCACCGCGGCAGAGGCCATGGCGTTCAGTTCCGCGCGTTTCTTGCGCATCTCGGCCAGCTTGGCGCGTTCGGCGGCAAGATCGACCGCCACCGGGCGGCGTTCGGATACCGGCACGTCCTCCCAGCAGAAGCCGGGGGCGCTGTCGTAGTAGAACACCGGCTTGGCCCCCGGCTCGCGCGGCGGGGCCTGGCGCAGCACGGGGCGGTTGCAGGGCACATAGCGCATCTCGGTATGCACGGTCTCGCGATAGCCATAGCCGCGGGCGATATTGCCCTCGGTCTCGGCGATCAACTGGTCGAGCACGCGCAGGTCGCGCGTGGCGGCATTGATGCATTGTTCCTGCGGGGTGCCGCAGGCGGCCAGCGCCGCAAGGGCGGCCAGCAACAGCGGATACCTGGCACGGGCGGCAGCGGGGGGCAGGAAACTGCGGGTCATCGGAAACTCCCAACCGTGTGGATGCAGGGTACGCCTTTGACGCGGCGGGGAAAAGGGGCAGGGCGATCACATCTTGCGCGGCGCGCGGGAAGATGCCGGAACGACCGCGGCCTTGCCCCGTGCACACCGCCGGAGGCTAGAAACCCGCCCCCCTTCACTTTCTGTCCTTAAATATCCCGGGGGCGCCGGCTGGTGCGCCACTGGTTCGAGAACCAGCCTGCGCGGGGCTGGCCCCCGGCCCGCCCGATATCACCGGCGCACCGTCATGCAGATGCCCCTTCACGCCGGCCTCTGGCCGCGCCGCCCCCCGCCTGCTATCACCCCGCCAGCCACAGGAGGAACCGCCCATGACCACCGACCCCTTCGACGACCGCAAGGCCCGTGCCGCCCGGTGGTTCCGCGACTTGCGCGACCGGATCGTGGCGGCCTTCGAAGATCTGGAGGATGCGCAGCCCGGCGACACGGCACCGGGGCGGTTCGAGGTCACGCCCACCCGCCGCGCCGCCCCCGACGGGGGCGATGCCGGCGGCGGGCTGATGAGCGTGATGCGCGGCGGGCGGGTGTTCGAGAAGGTGGGGGTCAATGTCTCGACCGTCTTCGGCACATTGGGCGCGCGCGCGCAAAAGGCGATGGCGGCGCGCGGGGTGCCGGGGATGGCGGACGATCCCCGCTTCTGGGCCAGCGGCATCAGCCTCGTCGCGCATATGCAGAACCCGCATGCGCCGGCGGTGCACATGAACACCCGGATGTTCTGGACCCCGCATGCCTGGTGGTTCGGCGGCGGCGCCGATCTCAACCCCTGTATCGAATACCCCGAGGACACCGCGCATTTCCACGCGCAGATGCAGGCGGCCTGCGATGCCCACGACGCGGCCTATTACCCCCGCTTCAAGGCCTGGGCGGACGAATATTTCTTCGTTCCGCACCGGGGCCGGGCGCGGGGCGTGGGGGGGATCTTCTACGACGACCACAACACCGGCGATTGGGACGCCGATTTCGCCTTCACCCGGTCCGTGGGCGCGGCCTTCCTGCCCGCCTTCCTGCCGCTGGCCGACCGCCGCCGCACCACGCCCTGGTCAACGGCCGACCGCGAGGTACAGCTGGTCCACCGCGGGCTTTATGCCGAATACAACCTCGTCTACGACCGGGGCACGAAATTCGGGCTGGAAACCGGCCATGACGCCAATGCCGTGCTGATGAGCCTGCCGCCGGTGGCGAAATGGCCCTGAGGGGCCTTCCGTCCGGGCGCGGCAAGGGCGGCGCGGCGCAGCGGGCCCTGGCTCAGTGCCCTTCCAGCAACTGCCGCACCCGGGTGCGGATCGCGGCCGAAGGCGCGCTGCGTCGCGCCTGCGCATGGGCCACCGCCACGGCCCGCAACGCCGGGTCGTCCGCCGACAGCGCGAAGAGCGCCGACAGCGCATAGGCCGCGACGATCCGGCTGCGATGGTCGAGGCTCGCCTCGGCAAGGGCGAAGGCCGCCGCCCGTTCCGCCGGATCGAGCCGCAGCCGCGGCAGCATCTGCAACAGATGCCAGCGCACCTCTTGCTGGGAAATCGCGGCAACGCTGCCCAGTAGGGTGTGCTTGTGCGGGGCAAGGCTGCCGTGATCGGCGCGCGTCGCCTTTTCCAGCGCGTCGGCCGCGCGGGTGGCGACGACGGGATCCGCATCCTGCATCAGCCGCACCGCCGCCGCGATGCCCCGCGCCGAGCCCGCGATCCGGCGCGCGACGGCATCCGCCTGCCCGATGGACCGCCGGTCGCCGCCTTCCAGAAGATGCCGCAGGTCCGCGTCTTCCATCGGCGCAGCCTGCCACATCTGCCGTCCCCGCGCCAGCCGGGATGCGGCCGCGCCGGGTTGCCCCGGGGGCAAGGGCAGGCTAGCATCCCCCGGAATAGCTGGAGCGGGCATGGGCGTGACCGGATCGCAGACCCCGGGGGAGATGCTGATGGGGCTGGTGGACCGGCTCTATGTCATCAACCTGCCCGTCCGGGCCGACCGCCGCCGCGACTTCGCGGGCGAGCTGCGCCGCATCGGCCTGTCGTTCGAGGATCCGCGCGTGGTGCTCTATCCCGCGCAGCGGCCGGACGAGCCCGGGGGCTTCGGGTCCGTCGGCGCGCATGGCGCGTTTCTGAGCCATCTGGGCGTGTGCGAGGCGGCGCTGACGGCGGGGGCGCGCGCCTTCTGCGTCTGCGAGGACGATCTGGATTTCCATCCCCGCTTCGCCGCCCGCATCGGGCCCTTGGCGTCGCTTCTCGGGGCGGTTCCGTGGGATATCGTCTATGCCGGCCATGACGGCACCGTCGCGGGCCGGGCGCTGGCGGGGCGGCCCGAGGTGCTGGAACTGGCCCCCGACCGCCCGGTGGGGCAGCTGCATTTCGTGCTGTTCCGGGCGGCGGCGGCGGTGCGGCTGCGCGACCATCTGCGCGCGATGCTGCAAGGGCCGGGGCAGGGCACGCCGATGCCGGTGGATGCGGCGATCGCCATGTTCCGCGCGGCGAACCCCGACCTGCGGACGCTGGCCATCGCCCCCCCGCTCGGCCATCAGCGCCCCTCGCGCGCCGACATCGCGCGGCTGCCACTTTATGACCGGCTGCCGGTGCTGCGCGACATGGCCGATGTGCTGCGGGGGCTGCGGCGGCGGCTGTCGGCGTAGGGGGCCGATATTCGCGCGATGGTCTGGCCGGGCGGGATCAGGAAACGCATTGCGTTTCCCCCGCCCGTTCGCGCGGCAGTGCCGTTGGAGACGGAGATGCCGGGCAACCCGGGTAGGCCAGCGCCTGCCCCGGCGGGCGAGTAGCGCCCGCCATGGGCGGGGCGGGCGCTGGCCGGGGGCTTGGGGCCCCCGGCCGGGGCAACTCCACAGACATCGCGGTGGCGAAGGCACGCGCCTTCGCCAGCCAAGCGGCAGGGGTGATTGTCGATCTATCCTAACCGGCGCTGCGCACCGTCTCGATCATCAGGCGCACGTTCTCGGGGTCGGCATCGGGGGTGATTCCATGGCCGAGGTTGAAGATATGCGGCCCGCCCCGGAACGCCTCGACCACGCGGCGGGTTTCGTGCACCAGCGCCGCGCCGCCCGTGACCATATGCCGCGGGTCCAGATTGCCCTGCACGCAGCCATCCACCTGCACCTTTTCCGCCGCCCAGTCCGGGCTGACCGAATTGTCCAGCGCCACGCAATCCGCCCCCGTCGCGCGGGCGAAGCCGATGTAGCGCTCGCCCGCCTCGCGCGGGAAGGCGATCACCGGCAGGCCGGGGTGGCGGGCCTTGAGGGCGGCGATGATGCGCCGGTTGGGCGCCACGCAGAAATCGTCGAAATCCTGCCCCTTGAGGCTGCCGGCCCAACTGTCGAACAGCTTCACCACCTCTGCCCCCGCCTGCACCTGACGCGACAGATATTCCACCGTCGCCTCGGCCAGCAGGTCGATCAGCGCGGCAAAGGCGGCGCGGTCGGCGGCCTTGAAGCCATGCGCCGGCCCCTGATCGGGCGTGCCTCGCCCGGCGACCATATAGCTCGCCACCGTCCAGGGCGACCCGGCAAAGCCGATCAGCGTGGTCTCGCGCGGCAGTTCGCGCGCAAGGATCGCGACGGTTTCGTAGACCGGGGACAGCCGGTCGTGGATCGCCCCTGCCGGTTTCAGCGCCGCCACCCCCGCGGCATCGGTCACGGTCGAAAGCCGCGGCCCCTCGCCTTCCGCGAACCACAGATCCGCGCCGAGCGCCTGCGCGATCAAGAGGATGTCGGCGAACAGGATCGCCGCGTCGAAGCCGAAGCGGCGGATCGGCTGCAACGTCACCTCCGCCGCCAGATCGGGATTGTAGCACAGCGACAGGAAATCCCCCGCCTGCGCCCGCGTGGCGCGGTATTCGGGCAGGTAGCGCCCGGCCTGCCGCATCATCCACACCGGCGGGGTGGGCAGCACCTCGCCCCTCAGCGCGCGCAGGATCGTCTTGTCTGTCATGGCTTCCCCCCGGGTTGCGGCGCCCCTGCCTTGCCCGCCGCGCCCGGGTTGTCAATAGCATCGGGACGGGACAGGCGGGCCAAGCGGGGGAGTTGCCAGCGCCGCGCCCCGGCGCTAAGGCAGGGCCATGACCCAAGCCCTGCCCACCCCGCTTTCCCCCCTGCGCATCGGCACCCGCGGCTCGCCGCTCGCGCTTGCACAGGCGCATGAGACGCGCGACCGGCTGATGGCGGCGCATGGCCTGCCCGCCGAGGCGTTCGAGATCGTGGTCATCAAGACCACGGGCGACCGCGTGCTCGACCGGCCGCTGAAGGACATCGGCGGCAAGGGCCTGTTCACCAAGGAAATCGAGGACGCGCTGCTCGACGGCTCCATCGACATCGCGGTGCATTCGATGAAGGACATGCCGGTGGCGCAGCCCGCCGGGCTGGCGCTCGACTGCTACCTGCCGCGCGAGGATGTGCGCGATGCCTTCGTCTCGCCCCATGTCGAACGGCTGGCGGATCTGCCGCAGGGCGCGGTGGTGGGCTCGTCGTCCCTGCGCCGGCGGGCGCAGCTGGCGTATCGGCGGCCCGACCTGAAACTGGTCGAATTCCGCGGCAACGTGCAGACGCGGTTGCAGAAGCTGGCCGATGGCGTGGCGGTGGCGACGTTCCTGGCGATGGCGGGGCTGAACCGGTTGGGCCGCGCCGATGTCGCGCGGTCGGCGATCGCGGTGGAAGACATGCTGCCCGCCGTGGCGCAGGGCGCCATCGGGGTGGAACGGCGCGCGGGCGACGCGCGCGCGGCGGCGCTGCTGGCGGCGATCCATGACGGGCCCACGGGGCTGCGGCTGGCGGCGGAACGGGCCTATCTGGCAACGCTCGACGGCAGTTGCCAGACCCCGATCGCGGGGCTGGCCCTGCTGGAAGGGGACGAGATCTGGCTGCGCGGCGAGATCCTGCGCCCCGACGGGTCGGAGGCCATCGCCGGCGAGGCCCGCGGCCCCGCGGCCGACGGCGCGGCTTTGGGCGATGATCTGGCCCGGCGGCTGCTGGCCCAGGCCCCGCGCGGGTTCTTCGACGCGCACCCGTAGCGCCGACCGGGGCCGAAGCCGGGGCAAGCCCCGGCCTGTGGACGTATGGATCATGATGCGTCCCGCCGGGCGATGGTGCCGGTGCTTCCGTTGGTGGCGCGCCGCGCCACCGGCAGAACCGCCGGGCGGGGCGGTCGCCGGGGAGGAGCAGCCATTTCATCTTGCCCCAAATACTCCCGCCGGAGGCTGCCGACAGCACACACGGGGCACAAGCCGTGGGAGGAAGGTCCGGCGCTCAGCCCCCCGCCTCGATCCGCGCCAGCAGGTCGAGCACCCTGGGCCCGAGCGCCTCGACCACCAGATCAACACCGGCGGCGGAGGGGTGGATGCCGTCGGGCTGTATCAGCCGGGCGCGGGCGGCGGGGTCTTCCAGCGCGCCCATCAGCGGGGCCATGAGGTTTTCGGCCAGCAGCGCGCCGTGGCGGGTGGCGAGATCGGGATAGATCGCCTCGAACTCCGCCTTGTAGGCGGGGCCGTAGTTGCCCGGCGCCGCCATGCCGACCAGCAGCACCGGCAGGCCCTTTCCGCCCGCCGCGGTCAGGATCGCGTCCAGATTGGCGCGCGCCTCGGCCGGGGGCAGGCCGCGCAGCATGTCGTTGCCGCCGAGCGCGACGATGATCCCGTCCGCCGGTTCGGCCAGCGTCCAGCCGATGCGGGCCGCGCCGCCTGCGGTGGTGTCGCCCGACACGCCCGCGTTCACCAGCCGCACCGCCGCCCCCTGCGCGCGCAGCCAGCCTTCCAGCCGCGGCACCAGCCCCTGTTCGGGGGCGAGGCCATAGCCCTGCGTCAGGCTGTCGCCGAAGGCGATGATGACATGTTCGCCTTCCGCCGCGGCGGGGGTGGCAAGGGGGGCAAGGATCAGCAAAAGCATGGCAAGAAGCTTGCCGAATGCCTGTGGCATCCCATATGCGGCAGTGCAGAACCGACCGAGGAGCCCCCGCATGCCCGAGACAGACCGCAGCACCGGCCCCGCCATCGAACTGAACGACGCAAGGCTGGTGCTGGACGGCAATGCCGGGCCGGTGGCGATCCTGCACGGGATCGGCCTGACGGTGGCGCGGGGGGAAAGCGTGGGGCTGGTCGGGCCTTCGGGGTCGGGCAAATCGTCGCTCCTGATGCTCATGGGCGGGCTGGAACGGGCCACGTCGGGCACCGTGCGGGCGCTCGGCCAGGACCTCACCGCGATGGACGAGGACCGGCTGGCGCGGTTCCGCAGGGGGAATATGGGGGTGGTGTTCCAGTCCTTCCACCTGATTCCGACGATGACGGCGCTGGAAAATGTCGCGATCCCGCTGGAAATCGCCGGGGCGGAGGATGCCTTCGCCCGGGCGGAGGCGGAATTGCGCGCCGTGGGGCTCGGCGCGCGGATGGACCATTACCCGGCGCAGCTGTCGGGGGGCGAACAGCAGCGCGTGGCGCTGGCCCGCGCGGTGGTGGCGCGGCCGGCGATCCTGCTGGCGGACGAGCCGACGGGCAACCTCGACGGCGCGACGGGGGCGGCGATCATGGAACTGCTGTTCGGCCTGCGCGACCGGCACGGGGCGACGCTGGTGCTGGTGACGCATGCGCCGGACCTTGCCGCGCGCTGCGACCGGGTGGTGCGGCTGGCCGACGGCCGGCTGGCGCCGACGGCGGCGGAGGCCGCGGCATGAGCGGGCGGGGCGCGGATCTTCCTGCCGGAAGATCCGCCGCGCGGCGGCGGGGGCGCGGGCTGAAGCCCGCGCAGCGGGCGCCGGGCCTGCGTCGGGGGCGGGGGCAACCGGCATGGGGCTGAGGCTGGCGGCACGGATCGCCCGGCGCGAATTGCGCGGCGGGTTCGCGGGGTTGCGGGTGCTGCTGGTCTGCCTCGCGCTCGGCGTGGCGGCCATCGCGGCGGTGGGGGTGGTGCGCGCCTCGATCGCGGCGGGGCTCGACCGGCAGGGGGCGGTGCTTCTGGGCGGCGATGCGCAGATGGAATTCACCTACCGCTTCGCCGCACCCGAGGAACGCGCCTTCATGGACCGCGTGGCCGGGGCGGTGTCGGAGGTGGTGGATTTCCGGTCCCTCGCCGTGGTGGGCGCGGGCGAGGGGGCCGACCGCGCGCTGACCCAGGTCAAGGCGGTGGACGGGCTCTGGCCGCTTCTGGGCGCGCCGGTGCTGGACCCGCCGATGGGTATCGCCGCGGCGCTGGCGGGCGTGGATGGCCTGCCCGGCGCGGTGATGGACCCGGTGCTGGCCGACCGTCTGGGGCTGGCCGCGGGCGGGCGCTTCCGTCTCGGGCTACAGGAGTTCGTGCTGATGGCCCTGCTGGTCCGCGAACCCGACGCGGCGCTCGGCGGGATCGGCCTTGGGCCCCGCACCATCGTCGCCACCCCGGCGCTGGCGGATTCGGGCCTGTTGCAGCCCGGCACGCTGTTCCAGACGCAATACCGCCTGCGCCTGCCGCCGGGGACCGCGCTCGCCCCCCTGCGGGCAGAGGCGGTGGCGGCCTTCCGCGACACCGGCATGCGCTGGCAGGACCGCACCCGCGCCGCCCCGGGGGTGGAGCGGTTCGTGGACCGGATCGGGGCGTTTCTGGTCATCGTCGGGCTGGCGGGGCTGATCGTCGGCGGCGTGGGCGTGGCGGCGGCGGTGCGCGCCTGGCTCGACCGGCGGGTCGAGGGGATGGCGACGCTGCGGGTGCTGGGGGCCGATACCGGCACGCTGGTGGCGGCGGCGCTGATGCAGGTGGGCGCGATCGCCCTGGCGGGTGTGGTTCTGGGGCTGGTGATCGGCGCGGGCCTGCCGATGGCGGCGGCGCCGCTGCTGGCCGCGGCTTTGCCGGTGCCGGCGGTGTTCGCCCCCTGGCCCGCGCCGCTGGCCGAGGCCGCGTTCTACGGGCTGATGACGGCGGCGCTCTTCACGCTCTGGCCGCTGGCGCGGGTGACGCGGATCAAGGCGGCGGCGCTTTACCGGGCCTCGGCGGGCGGGGCGGGGGGCTGGCCGGGTGCGGCCTGGGTCGCGGCCATCGCCGCGCTGGCGGTGGCGCTGGTCGCGGCGGCGGCGCTGCTGTCGGGTGCGGCGGCGCTCGCGCTCTGGTCGGCGGCGGGGATCATGGCGGCGCTGGTGGTGCTGTGGGCGGCGGCGCGGGCGGTGCGCTGGCTCGCGCGGCGGCTGGCGCGGGCGCGGGCGGTACGGGGGCGGCCGGGGCTGCGGCTGGCGCTGGCCGCCATCGGCGCGCCGGGGGCGGAAACGGGGGCGGTGATCCTGTCGCTCGGCCTCGGGCTGTCGGTGCTGGCGGCGGTGGGGCAGATCGACACCAACCTGCGCCGCGCCATCGCGCAGGACCTGCCGGACCGCGCACCGGCCTATTTCTTCGTCGATATCCAGAACGACCAGATCGGGGCCTTCCGCGAACGGCTGGAATCCGACCCGGGCGTCAGCCGCATCGACAGCGCGCCGATGCTGCGCGGGATCCTGACGCGGATCAACGGCCGCCCGGCGGCAGAGGTCGCGGGCGACCACTGGGTGCTGCGCGGCGACCGGGGCGTCAGCTATGCCGTCACACCGCCGCCCAACACCACGATCACCGCCGGGCGCTGGTGGCCCGCCGGCCACGAGGGCCCGCCCGAGGTGAGCTTTGCCGCGGACGAGGCCGCCGAACTGGGGCTGACCCTCGGCGACCGGATCACCGTCAACATCCTCGGCCGCGACATCGAGGCCGAGATCACCAGCCTGCGCGAGGTGCGGTTCGAGACGGCGGGGATCGGCTTCGTCATGATCATGTCGCCCGACGCGCTGGCCGGCGCGCCGCATACCCATATCGCCACCGTCTATGCCGCCCCCGAACGCGAGGCCCCGATCCTGCGCGAGACCGCGGGCGCCTTTCCCAACATCACGGCGATCCGGGTGCGCGAGGCGGTGGAACGCGCGGCCGAGGCGCTTTCCGCCATCGCCTCGGCCACCGCGCTGGCGGCGGGGGTGACGCTGCTGACCGGGATGGTGGTGCTGATCGCGGCCGCCGCGGCGGGCGAACGCGCGCGGCTTTACGAGGCGGCGGTGCTGCGCACGCTCGGCGCCACGCGGGGGCGGATATTGGCGTCCTTCGCGCTCAGGGCCGCGCTGATGGGGGCGGCGGCGGGGGCGGTGGCGATCCTTGCCGGCGCGGCGGGGGCCTGGGCGGTGATGACCTTCGTGATGGAGGCGCCCTTCGCCTTCGCCCCCCTTCCCGCGCTGGCCATCGTCGCGGGGGGCGTGGGCGCGGTGCTGCTGGCGGGGCTGGCCTTCGCGCTGCGCCCGCTGGCGGCGCGCCCGGCGCAGGTGCTGCGCGCGCGGGATTGAGGCGCCGCTTCGGGTAGGGGGGCGGCGCCGGGGCGCTGCCCGTGCCGGCTGGTTCCCGAACCAGCGGCGAACCATCCGGCATCCAAGGATATTCAAGGACAGAAAGTGAACAGGGTCGGAGTTTGAGAACCGCCCTGTTCACTTTCTGTCCATAAATATCCCCGCCGGAGGCCACCGGCATCTCCGCCCGCGCCACCGCCGGGCAAGGCGCCCTGGTGCCGCCACATGGGCTTGGCCCGGGGGCGCGGGGCGGATAGAAGGGGGCAGCGCAGGGGGGCGGGCATGCGGATAGCGACCTTCAACATCAACGGCGTCAAGGCGCGGATCGACACGCTTCTGGGCTGGCTTTCGGCCTCGCGGCCCGATGTCGCGCTGTTGCAGGAGATCAAGTCGGTCGACGAGGCCTTTCCGCGCGGGGCGATCGAGGATCTGGGCTACCGGGTCGAGACCCACGGCCAGAAGGGGTTCAACGGCGTCGCCATCCTGTCGCGCCTGCCGCTGACCGATGTCCTGCGCGGCCTGCCGGGGGGCGAGGGCGACGAACATGCGCGCTGGATCGAGGCGACGGTGACGGGCACGCGCCCGGTGCGGGTCGCGGGGCTCTACCTGCCCAACGGCAATCCCGCGCCGGGGCCCAAGTTCGACTACAAGCTGTCCTGGATGGAACGCATGCGCATGCGCGCGGCGGCCCTGCTGGCGACCGAGGATCCGGTGGTGATGGCGGGCGACTACAACGTCATCCCGCAGGCAGAGGACGCCGCCCGCCCCGAGGCCTGGGTGACGGATGCGCTCTACCGTCCCGAAAGCCGCGCCGCCTTCCGCCGCATCCTGCATCTGGGCTATACCGATGCCTTCCGCGCCCGGGTGCCGGGCCCCGGCCACTACAGTTTCTGGGACTATCAGGCGGGGGCGTGGGAACGGAACAACGGCATCCGCATCGACCACCTGCTGCTGTCGCCGCAGGCCGCCGACCTGCTGGCCGATACGGGGATCGAACGGGCGTTGCGCGGGCAGGAAAAACCCTCGGACCATGTGCCGGTCTGGGTCGAACTGGACGCCTGACCCCCGCCGGGTTCGCGCCGCGCCTCAGCCCGCGGTCACGTCGTGATCGTAGATCCAATCGAACCGGCGCAGCATCGCGCCGGGGGCGAGGCTGCCGGCCAGCCGCAGGCCCAGATGCGCGACCTCGCGCGGCAGGCCGCCCAGGTGATAGGCGCGGGCATTGGCATTCGCCGCCTCGACGATGCGGGCGCAGCGGGGGACGCGGGCGGCCTGATAGGCGGCCAGCGCCGGGGCGAGGCCCGCGGCATCCTCGGCCCCGGCGAGTTTCTGGGCCAGCACCCAGGCATCCTCCAGCGCCATGTTCGCCCCCTGCGCGAGGAAGGGCAGGGTGGGATGTGCGGCATCGCCCAGGATCGCCGCCGCGCCCTGCGCACCCGTCCAGACCCAGTGCCGGGCGACATGGTGGCGGTGCAGGCCCCAGAGCCAGCAGTCCTCGACCTGATCGAGCCAGCCGCGCACCCTTGGCCCGAAGCCCGAAAACGCCAGCCGCAGCGCGATCGGGTCGTCCTTCAGCGCCCATCCCTCTTCCGTCCAGCGGTCGCGTTCCTCGATGGCGACGATGTTGCGCAGCGCGCCGCCGCGCAGGGGATAGCTGACGACATGGCGGCCCGCGCCCATATGGACCTCTGCCGCCGCGGGCGCATCGGGTTCGGCCGGGATCACCGCGCGCCAGGCGGCCTGCCGGGTGAAGAAGGGCTTGGCCGCGCCATCGTGCGGGCCGTTCAGCGCGTGGCGCAGCACCGAATGCAACCCGTCGGCGCCGATCACCAGCCCGGGACGCAGCCCCTGACCGGCGGCATCGTGCAGCACCGGGCCATCGGGGCCGAGGTCCACCATCGCTATCCGCCGGCCGGTGGTGATCGTCACCCCCGCCGCGCGCGCGCCTGCCGCCAGCAGGTCGATCAGGTCGGCACGGTGGAGGAAACGGTATTCCTGCCCGGGCCGCAACCGGCCCAGATCGAGCCGCGCCACCAGCCCGCCATCGCGGCCGTCGCGCAGTTCCACCGCCGCGGCGCGCAGGCCGGCATCGGCGAATGCCTCGCCCAGGCCGAGCGCGCGCAGCACCCGCGCGCCGTTGGGGCTGATCTGAAGGCCCGCGCCGACCTCCTGAATAGCGCCGGCCTGTTCCAGCACCTCGACCCGCGCGCCCTTCAGCGCCAGCGCGCGCGCCACGGCGAGCCCCGCGATCCCCGCGCCCAGAACCGTGATCTTCTGCCCGTCGAGCCGCATCGCCGCCTCCTGAAACGCCGCACGCCGGAGCATAGCCCCGGCGCGCCGCATCCTTCCAGCCCTGCCGGCCCCGGGGGGCAGGATCAATCGTCGCGGTGCACGCGCTCGCGCCGCTCGTGGCGTTCCTGCGCCTCGAGCGTCATCGTGGCGATGGGCCGCGCGTCCAGCCGCTTGAGGCTGATCGGTTCGCCCGTCATCTCGCAATAGCCGTATTCGCCGCTGTCGATCCGCCGCAGCGCGGCGTCGATCTTGGCGATCAGCTTGCGCTGGCGGTCGCGGGTGCGCAGTTCCAGCGCGCGGTCGGTTTCCTCGCTGGCGCGGTCGGCCAGGTCGGGAACGTTGCGGGCGCTGTCGGACAGGCCCTCGATCGTCTCGGCGGATTGTTCCAGCAATTCCTGCTTCCAGACCAGAAGTTTCCGGCGAAAGTATTCGAGCTGGCGATCGTTCATGAAGGGCTCGTCCTCGGCGGGACGGTAATCGTCTGGCAGAAAGATTTCTGCTTTCATCCTTGCTACCTCTTGAACGCCGGATCGCTGCATGATGTTTCCGCGGTCCTCCGGCACCATTGCGGCTGCACTTAGCCGATGCCCCCGCCAATGTCACTACACATTGCGTCCGCCGGGGTGCTTTTGCTGTCGCAGCAGGGCGGTGCGGGCGCTTGCAAATGGCCCGCGCTGGCCTTAACCCCGAAGGCTGGACCCAAAGCCGACCCCGGAGGCCCCGATGACCATGCGGTTCCAGAGCACCGAGACCTATGTCGCCACCGGCGACCTGACCGTCGCCGTCAATGCCGCGGTGACGCTGGAACGCCCGCTGCTGGTCAAGGGCGAGCCGGGGACGGGCAAGACCGAACTCGCGCGTCAGGTGGCGGCGAGCCTCGGGCTGCCGATCATCGAATGGCATGTGAAATCCACCACCCGGGCGCAGCAGGGGCTTTACGAATACGATGCCGTCAGCCGGCTGCGCGACAGCCAGCTGGGCGATGCGCGGGTGCAGGACGTGGCCAACTACATCCGCAAGGGCAAGCTGTGGCAGGCGTTCGAGGCCGAGGGCCGCGTGGTGCTGCTGATCGACGAGATCGACAAGGCCGATATCGAGTTTCCCAACGACCTGTTGCAGGAACTGGACCGGATGGAGTTCTTCGTCTACGAGACCGGCGAGACCATCCGTGCCCGGCACCGCCCGGTGGTCATCATCACCTCGAACAACGAAAAGGAACTGCCCGACGCCTTTCTGCGGCGCTGCTTCTTCCACTATATCCGTTTCCCGGACATGGAGGTGATGAAGGCCATCGTGCAGGTCCATTTCCCGGGCATCAAGGAGGCGCTGCTGACCGAGGCGCTGACCCAGTTCTTCGAATTGCGCGAGACGCCGGGGCTGAAGAAGAAGCCCTCGACCTCCGAGGTGCTGGATTGGCTGAAACTGCTGCTGGCCGAGGATCTGGGGCCCGAGGATCTGAAACGCGATCCGGCGCAGCTGCTGCCCAAGCTGCACGGGGCGCTGCTGAAGAACGAACAGGACGTGCATCTGTTCGAGCGGCTGGCCTTCATGGCGCGGGCGCGGCGGTAGGTGCGGTTTGCGCCGGGGGTGAGGGCGGCGGCGGGGGCCAGCCCCCGCACCCCCGGAGTATTTTCGGCAAGATGAAGTCTCAGGCGCGGTTCTTGAGGGCGGCTTCGGCGCGGGCGAAGTCGGCTTCGGTGTCGATGTCCTGGGCGCGTTCGGGGGGCATTTCGACGGCGCCGATGCTGTCGGTGGCGAGGCGCCCGCGCAGGCGGAACCAGTCGGCGGCAAAGACATAGACCGCGCCGTTGGGGCGGTGGACCGGCGGCAGGGCCTGCCGGTTCATGAAGCAGAAGGCGGGGTCCTGGAGCGGGCGGAAGGCGCCGTCCTCGATCCGGCCCCATTTCAGCACCCCGGCATCGGCGGGGCTGACCGACATGACCAGATCGAACCGGCCCGTTGCATGCAGCGCGATCCCGGCGCGGATGTCATCCAGGCTGCGCAGCGGCGAGGTGGCTTGCAGCAGCACGACGCGCGCGGGGCCGGGGATCTGCGCCAGCGCATGGGCGATCACCGGGTCCATCGGCGTCGTGTCGGCCGCAAGATCCGCGGGGCGGGGCAGGAGCGTCACCCCGGGCCCGGGATCGGCGGCGAGGATTTCGGGGATGTCGGTCGAGACCACCACCCGCGCGCCGGCGGCCAGCCCCTGATCCACCGCGCGCCGCCACAGCGGTATGCCGCCAAGCGGGCGCAGATTCTTGCCCGGCAGGCCCTTGGACCCTGCACGCACCGGGACGAGGGCGATCAGCGGCAGGTCGGTCATCTGCGGTCCTCCAGCAGGGGGGCGATGCGGGCCAGCGTGCGGGCGGCGGCGCCGGCATGGGCGGCGAAGAACGCCTCGGCCCGGTCGGCGGCCTGTGCCTGCGCCGCGGGGTCGGTCAGCAGCACGGCCAGCCGGTCGGCCAGTGCTGCGGCATCGGGGCAGATGGTCAGCACGCCTTCGGCCTGTGCTTCCTGCCCCGGGTACTCGATGGTCCAGACATGGGGGCCGGTCAGCACGGGGCGGCGCAGGGCGAGGGGTTCGATGATGTTGTGCGCCCCCTTGGGGACGAAGCCGCCGCCGACCACCACCGCCTGCGCGAGGGCGAGGTAGAAATACATCTCGCCCATCGAATCGCCCAGAAGGATGTCGGCCCCGGCCAGGGCGGCGGGGTCGGGGGCGTGCAGGGCGGCATCCAGCGCCGCGCTGCGCCGCGCGACGCGCAGGCCCGCGGCGGTCAGCCGGCCGGCCGTGGCGTCGAACAGTTCCGGCGCGCGCGGCACCCAGACGGCCAGCAGCCCCGGCACCCGTTCCCGCAGGCGGGAAAGGGCGTCGAGGTAAAGGTCTTCCTCGCCCGCCACCACGCTCGCCAGCGTCACCACCGGGCGGCCCGCCAGCAGGGGCGCCAGCGCCGCGGCGGCGGCCGGTTGCGCGGGCGGGATCGGCTGGTCGAACCGCAGTTCCCCCCCCACCGACACCCCCGGCGCGCCGAGCGCGCGGAACCGTTCGGCATGGCGGGCCGATTTCGCCAGAACGCCGCTGACGCCCCGCAGCGGATGGCCGATCCAGCGCGCCAGCCGCTGCGCGCGCGGCCAGCTTTTCGCCGGGATCTGGCTGTTCACCAGATAGAGCGGCACGCCCGCCTTTGCGGCCTCTGCGATCATCACCGGCCAGATCTCGATCTCCAGCACCAGCCACAGCCGGGGCCGCGCGCGGGCATAGAGGCGGCGCCAGTAGCGGCCCTGTTCCAGCGGCAGGTAGCGCGCGAGCAGCCGGCCTTCGGCGATCTCCGGTCCGAAGGCAGCCTCGGACGCGGCGCGGCCGGCGGGGGTCAGGTGGGTCGTCACCACCCGCGCGCCCCGGTCCAGCAGCGCGCGCACCAGCGGCACGGCGGACCGCATCTCGCCCAGGGACACCGCATGGACCCAGACCGCGCCCTCCAGCACCGGCCCGCCCCCGAGGCGTTCGTCCATATGCTGGCCATAGCGCGGATCGCGGCGCGCGCGGCGGCGGAAATAGGCCCGCACCAGCGGCAGCGCCAGCCACCAGCCGAGCCGGTAGGCCGTCAGCGCCAGACGCAGGCGCAGGGGAAGGCGGGTGGGGGGCATCCGGGGCTCCTTTCGCCCTTGGCATAGCGCGGGGGGCGGCGGGGGGAAAGCCCGCAGCGCCCCGCGCGGGGGCGTCTGTCGGGAGCGCGCCGCGTGGGGATACTTGAAGGACAGAAAGTGGAGGGGGCGGGGTCAGCCGACGTCGCGGAAGGTCTTTTGCAGGGGCGCGGCCCAGAAGGCCGGGTCCTGCACCGCGGTGACGAAGCGGTCCGCCGCCCGCCCTTCGCCGAAGGCGGCGTGCGAGGGGTAGCGGCGGCCCCATTCGCATGCCAGGAACGCCGCGATCGCCGCCCCGTCATCCGCCGCGCAATGATGCACCGAGGGCGAGGCCGCGCGGTTCGTCTGCCGGGTGCCCACGTCGAGCGAGGGGATGCCGAGGAACGGCGCCTCGCGCACCCCGGCCGAGGAATTGCCGAGGATGCAGGCCGCGTTCTTCATCAGTTCGGAAAAATGCGCGAACCGCATCGAGGGGATGCGGCGGAACCGATCCGCGGGCAGGGCGTCGATCACGCGGAAGATCGCCTCGGAACCGGGGTCGTTGTTGGGCAGGATGACGACGACGTTCTTCCCCGACGCCTCCAGCGCGCCGAAGAAGGCGGCGGCCTGCGCGCCCATCTGCGCGGCCTCGGAGGTCACGGGATGCAGCGTGGCGATGCCGTAGTCGTCGAACGGGATCGCATAGCGCGCCCGCACCTCGGCCAGCGTCACGCCCGAGGGCGCGCCGTGCTTGTCGAGTTCGGGCGAGCCGATGGCATGGATGCTTTCCGGCGCCTCGCCGAGCGCCATGACGCGGGCGCGGGCGGCGTCGGAACTGACGAAATGCACATGCGCGAGCTTGGTGTTGCAGTGCCGGTACACCTCGTCGATGGTGCCCGACACCTCGCCCCCCTCGACATGCGCGCAGCGGATGTAATTGGTGGCGCAGACCAGCGCGCAGGCCAGCGCCTCCACCCGGTCGCCATGCACCACCACCAGATCGGGGCGGTGTTCGGCGATATAGTCGGAAAAGCCCACCACGGTCTTGGCCAGGATCATGTCCTGCGGGTCGCCCTCGCGCTGGTTGAGGAATTCGGCCACCGCGACGCCGGGCATGCGGTGGACCTCGATCTTGGTGCGCCCGTAGCGGTCCATCATATGCATGCCGGTGACGAAGAAACCGACCGCGAAGCCCGCGTCGCGGGCGGCGAGCGCAAGCGGTTCCAGCTTGCCGAAATCGGCGCGGGTGCCGGTGACGAAGAGGATCTGGCGTGTCATCCCCGCTTCATCCCGCATTTGGGCGCGCGGGGCAACGGGCTTGCGCGCCGCCTTTCCCCGCGCGGGGGGCTGCGGTAAGGTCGTCCCCGGCCCCGGTCCCGGCCCCAGATGGAAGAACAGCGCATGTCCGGCAAGAAGATCGTCCTGATGAACCATACCGACATGCAGGGCCACCATTTCGGCTGTGCGCGCGTGATGCGGCTGATCGAGGAGGGGCTGACCGCGCGGGGCTGCGTGATCCATGCCCGGCTCGACGGCAAGGAGGACTGGCGCACCAACCCCGTCTCGCTGCGGCTTCTGGCCGGTTGCGACGCCATCGTCATCAACGGCGAGGGCACGCTGCACCATGGCCGCAAGAAGGCCGGCTGGCTGATGGAGGTCGCGGCGCATGAGGTGACGCGGGGCAAGGAACTGGCGCTGGTCAATGCGCTCTATCAGGAAAACCCCGACGGTTGGGCGCCGCTTCTGCAACGCTTTGCCCATCTCTATGCCCGCGACAGCCGCAGCGCGGCCGAAATGTCGCGTCAGGCGGGGCGGCCCGTCGCGCATTTCGGCGATCTGTCCACCAGCGCGGGGGCGGTGCCGGGGGCCGCGGTGCGCCACGGGATCATGGTGGGCGACTCGGTGCGCAATTCGGCCACCGCGCGGCTGGCCGGTCTGGCGGCGGAACTGGATCGGAGCGAGCCTGCGCGGCTGATCCCGCTGACCGTCTCGATGCGCGAGGAAAACCCCTATCGGCCGTGGCTGTCCCGCGCGCTGCGCCGCTGGACGGTCGCGATCCGCCAGCGCCGGATGCTGGCCCGCCATCCGCTGATGCGCTATCTGTCCTCCGAGGCCGAATATGTCGGGATGCTGCGCGCGGCCCGGCTGTCGGTCACGGGGCGGTTCCACGGGATCTGCCTGAACCTCGTGACCGCGACGCCGTTCATCGCCGTCACCTCCAACTCGTGGAAGATCGAGGCGCTGTTCGAGGATGCGGGGCTCGACCCCCGGCGGCTGGTCGCGCAGGACAGGCTGACGCCCGATCTGGTCCTGGGCACCGACTGGTCGTTTTCCGCCGGGGAAGAGGCGAATATCGCGGCTTTCCTGGCCCGCAGTCAGGCGGGGGCGGCGGCGATGTTCGATGCCATCGCCAGGCGCGGGCCGGCGGGCTGAGCGTCATCGCCCGCGCAGACGGTCGCCCAACCGGCAGGCGGCGAAATAAAGCCGCAGCGGGATCCGCCATTCCGCCGCCGCGGGCGAGGCCAGCACCTGCGCCGCCGTCGCCCGGTCGCCCGCACGGGCCAGCAGCTTCAGCCGCCGTTGCAGCAGATGGTGCCGGATCGCCGGCTGGCCCTGCAGCCAGTCGGCATGCCGGTCCAGGATCGCGCCGAAATATCCCGCCCGTTCGGCCGCCGTGCTGCGATGGGTCAGGTGCCCGGCGTTGCCGGATGCCGGGGTGGCGGCATGGTCGCGCACCAGAACCCCGGGCGCCGTGGCCCGGACCCCGCGCATTCCCGCCGACAGCAACCGGACGGCGAATTCGGTATCCTCGTTGACGCGGATGTCCTCGGCGATGCCGCCGGTCCGCACGAAGGCGCCCCGGTCGATCCAGAACCCGCAGCCGAGCCCGGCCAGCCGGCGGCGGAAGGGGGCATCGTCCAGCAGGGCGAATCCGGCGGCGGCATAGGGGGCAACCGGATCCGGCGGCGGGCCCGCGAACCGCTCGATGGCCGAAAATCCATAGCTGACCGCGGGATGCGCCGCGCGGAACGTGGCGACCCAGCCCGGATAGCCCGGCCGCATCAGATCGTCGTCGTCCAGAAACAGCACCGTGGCGCCCGATGCCGCCGCCACGCCGCAATTGCGCGCGCCCGAGGGGCCGGGGGTACGGTTGCTGACCACCACGCGCAGCCGCGGGTCGGCCAGCGCGGCCAGCGCATCGGCGGCGGGCACCCGGCCGCGGTCGTCGACCACCACCACCTCGCCGTCGGGCGGCAGGGCGGCCAGCGCCGAGGCGACGGCGGCGCGCAGGAAATCGGGACGGTCCTTGGTCGGGATGACGATCGTCAGCCCCGCATCCGTGCTCACCCCAGATCCCCCCATTTCAGCTGCGTGTTGCGCGTCACCGCCCGCGTCAGCCGCCTGCCCACCACCTTGTCGAAATCATAGGCGGGGATTTCCCCCGACCCCGGGCGGCGGGCCCAGATGTCGGATTCTGTGATCACATGGCCCGCCGGCAGGTCGGCATCGGCGACGACGGACCCGCGGGCAAAGCGGTAGACGTCTTCCTCGGGCGCGGTGCGCTGCTTGGGGTTGCGCGCGGCGGTCCAGATCTCGCGGCTGCGGTCCACCATCAGGCGCAGTTCGGCCGGGTCCATCGAATTGACGATGTCCGGCCCCTTGCGATAGCGCGTGTCGGTGAAGTGCCGTTCGAGGATGCAGGCGCCGAGTGCCACCGAGGCCAGCGCCATTTCCGGCCCGATGGAATGATCCGAAAACCCCACCACCGCGCGCGGGAAGGCGGCCTTGAGGTCGCTAACACCCCGCAGCGACACGATTTCCGGCGGCGAGGGGTAGAGGTTCGTGCATTCCAGCAACGCATAATCCACCCCCGCCGCGTCGAGGATGGCGACGCTGGCGCGGATCGACTCGATGGTCTGCATGCCGGTGGACAGGATCACCGGCTTGCCGAACCGCGCGATATGGCGGATCAGCGGCAGGTTGTCGGCCTCGCCCGAGCCGATCTTGAACGCGGGCACGCCGATTTCATAAAGGAAATCCGCCGCCTTGCGCGAAAACGGGGTGGAGATGTAGATGAGCCCGAGGCTTTCGGCGTAATCCTTCAGCGCCACCTCGTCATCCGCAGACAGCGCGCAGCGGGCCATCACCTCCCAGATCGACACATCGGCGTTCGGCGGAAAGATCGCCTTCGCCTCGTCCGTCATCTCGTCGTCGAGGAAATGCGTCTGGTGCTTGACGCATTCGCAACCCGCCGCGGCGGCAAGGCGCACCATCTCTTTCGCCACCGACAGATCGCCGCCGTGATTGATGCCGATTTCCGCGATCACCAGCGGCGGATGGTCGGGCGAAAGGGTGCGGTGCGCGATCTGCATGGGGGCCTCCGGCGGTTTCCGGGGTGATGCCATTTTCGCCGCCCCCGCGCAACGGGGCGGGTTGCGCGGGGGCGCGGGGCTGGTAGGAGGGGCGAAAGGCGAAGGGGGCGGCGATGACACCGGGGGCAAGGGCGCAGGCGGCGATTTCGGTGCTGGACCGGGTATTGGCGGGTGCGCCGGCCGAACAGGCGCTGACCAACTGGGCGCGGGCCAGCCGCTATGCCGGGTCGGGCGACCGGGCGGCGGTGCGCGATCTGGTCTTCGACGCGCTGCGCCGGCGGCGGTCTGCGGCGGCGCTTGGCGGGGGGGAAACGGGGCGCGGGCTGGTTCTGGGTCTCTTGCGCGATCAGGGCGCGGATGTGGCGGCGCTGTTCACCGGGCAGGGCCATGCGCCTGCGCCGCCGGGGCCGGAGGAGGCCGGGCGGGAACCGTCGGGGCTGGAGGCGCTCGACTGTCCCGACTGGCTGGCGCCTGCGCTGCGGGAGTCCCTGGGCGAGGATTTCGCCGCCGTCATGGGTCTTTTGCGCCAGCGCGCCCCGGTGTTCCTGCGCGTCAACACCCTGCGCGCGACGGTGGCCGGGGCGCAGGCGGCGCTGGCGGCCGAGGGGGTCGGGACACAGTTCAACCAACTTGCGAACACCGCACTGGAAGTCACGGAAGGCGCACGGAAAATATCGTCATCCGCTGCCTATCGCGAGGGGCTGGTGGAGCTACAGGATGCCGCCAGCCAGGCGGTGGTCGCGGCGCTGCCGCTTTCCGACGGCATGACGGTGCTGGACTATTGCGCCGGCGGCGGCGGCAAGACGCTGGCGATGGCGGCGCGGGCGCGGATCCGCCTGACCGCGCATGACGCCGACCCCCGCCGGATGGCCGACCTGCCCGCCCGCGCCGCCCGCGCCGGGGTGAAGGTGCAACTGACGGAAACCGCCCGCCTGCGGGGCCCGTTCGATCTGGTGCTGGCCGATGCGCCCTGTTCGGGGTCCGGCGCCTGGCGGCGGTCGCCGGAGGCGAAATGGCGGCTGACCCCCGACCGGCTGGCGGATCTGACCGCCACGCAAGACGCGGTTCTGGATGCCGCGGCGGCGCTGTCGGGCGGCTGGATCGCCTATGCCACCTGTTCGCTGCTGGCGGCGGAAAATGCCGACCGCGCGGCCGCCTTCCTTGCGCGCACCCCCGGCTGGCGGCTGGCCGGGGAACGGCGGCTGACGCCGCTGGACGGGGGCGACGGATTTTATCTGGCGCTGCTTCGCCGGGAATAGTTCCTGTTTTACGCAATCCGGGGTTGTGACAGGGTTTGCCTTAAGGCGCGGTTAACACTTTTCCGCGCCAATGAAGGGGCAACGAATCTCGGATGGAGGTCACGTGACGTCGCTGGCACCCCTTTTCGGGCCGATCGGCCGGCGCGCCGCGCGTCTTGGCGGTGCGGTGATGCCGCTGCTGGCGGTGGCGGCGGGCTGCGCGGTGGCGGCCTTCGTGCTGGTGGATGGGCGGGCGCGGCTGGCCTTGCTGGCGGCGGCGGGCAGTTTCCTGTGCCTTGTGGTCATCCTGCGTGCGGCGCGGGCGCTGGCGGCCCGCCGGGCGCGGGTCTTTGCCGCCCGCGCCGGCGCCGTGGTGGCAGAAGACGCGGCCCCCTGTTTCACCACCGATGCCGATGGCCAGGTGCTCTACCGCAACCGGGCCGCGGTGGCGCGGTTCGGCGCGGGCGGCGGCGGGCAGACGCTGGTGGCGGCGCTCGGCGATGTGTTCGCGCATCCCTCGGCGGTGCTCTACCGGCTGCAAAGCCGCGCCGCCAATCTGGGTGCCGCGCGCGAGGATGTGGTGACGCGCCGCGGCCATATCCGGCTGTCGGTCCACAAGGTGGGCGAGGCCGGGTTCCTCTGGCGGCTGGAAGAGATGCTGAACCGCAGCGGCGGCAACCGCGGGGCAGAGGGGCTGAGCCTGCCGATGCTGGTCGCCGGCCGCACCGGTGCGATCCTGTTCATGAACGAGGCGCTGCGCCGCATCCTCGGCGGGCGCCCGCGCACGCTCGACCGCGTGTTCGCGCATCTGCCGCTGCAATCCGGGCAGGAAACGGTGGTGTCCGGCATCGACGGGCCGGTGCGCGCGCTGGTGGCGGAAATCGAGGGCGCGGGCGAACGGCGCGAAATCTACCTGCTGCCGGTGCCCGGCTGCCCGGCGGAACCGCTGCCCGCTGCCGACTGGGGGGGCGAGGATCTGCCGGTGGCGCTGTTGCGGCTGGCGCCCACGGGGGCGATCCTGTCGGCGAACCGGCGCGCGCGCGACCTGTTCGGGCTCGACCCCGCGGCGCTGCCCGCGCTCGGCGATCTGGTCGAGGGGCTGGGGCGGTCGCTGCGCGACTGGCTGGGCGACGTGGCCGAGGGGCGGATGCCCGGCCGGGCAGAGGTGCTGCGCCTGCGCCAGCCGGCCGAGGAACGCTTCGTCCAGATCGCGCTGCACCGGGTGGAGTCCGCCACCGGCGCGGGGCTGATGGCGGTGGCGAGCGATGCGACCGCGCTCAAGGTACTGGAGGCGCAGTTCACCCAGAGCCAGAAGATGCAGGCGGTGGGCCAGCTTGCCGGCGGCGTGGCGCATGATTTCAACAATCTGCTGACCGCGATTTCCGGCCATTGCGACCTGCTGCTGCTGCGCCACGACCGGGGCGACCCGGATTACCCCGACCTCGTGCAGATCCACCAGAACGCCAACCGCGCCGCAAGCCTGGTGGGCCAGC
This sequence comes from Ruixingdingia sedimenti, assembly GCF_031432425.1. Classification (NCBI taxonomy): domain Bacteria; kingdom Pseudomonadati; phylum Pseudomonadota; class Alphaproteobacteria; order Rhodobacterales; family Paracoccaceae; genus Ruixingdingia; species Ruixingdingia sedimenti. The sequence continues at coordinate 232,948 of NZ_JAVKPH010000002.1, forward strand.
TGCTGGCCTTTTCCCGCAAGCAGACGCTGAAGCCCGAACGCATCGACATCGCCGAGGCGCTGTCGGACCTCACGCATCTTCTGGGCCGGCTGATCGGCGAAAAGGTGACGCTGGACCTTGCCCCGGCCGAGGATGTCGGCCCGATCCGCGCCGACCGGCGGCAACTGGAACAGGTGCTGATCAACCTCGTCGTCAATGCGCGCGATGCGATGCCCCGGGGCGGCACGATCCGCATTTCCACGCGCGAGACGCATCTGGCCGCGCCCATGCTGCGCGACCGGGCAGAGGTGCCGGCGGGCGACTATGCCGTGATCGAGGTCGCGGACGAGGGCGAAGGCATCCCGCCGGACCTGCGGGCCAAGATCTTCGAGCCGTTCTTTTCCACCAAGCGCCCCGGCGAGGGCACGGGGCTGGGCCTGTCGACCGTCTATGGCATCGTCAAGCAGACCGGCGGCTTCGTCTTCGTCGACAGCGGGCCGGGGCAGGGTGCGACCTTCACGCTCTACTTCCCCATCAACCGCGCCGAGGACACGCCCGCCCCCGCGCCGCAACCCGCCCGCGCGGCCCCGCGCCAGGGCCAGGGGGTGGTGCTGCTGGTCGAGGACGAGGCCCCGGTGCGCGCCTTCGCCAGCCGCGCGCTGCGCCTGCGCGGCTATACGGTGCTGGAGGCCGACAGCGCCGAACAGGCGCTGGAAACGCTCGCCGATCCGGCGCTGTCGGTGGATGTGTTCGTCACCGACGTGATCATGCCGGGGATGGACGGGCCGAGCTGGGTGCGCAAGGCGCTGGAGGGGCGGCCGGGGGTGCGGGTGGTCTTCGTCTCCGGCTATGCCGAGGACACCTTCGCCGACGCGCAGGCGGAAATCCCGAACTCCGTCTTCCTGCCCAAGCCCTTCTCGCTCGACGACCTGACGACCACGGTGCAGGGCCAGTTGCATTGAGCCCCGGTCCCGGATGCGATCCTCTCGGTCAGCCCCTTTTCGCGCATATCCGGGAGGAGGTGGATCGAGCCCGGTCCCGAAGCTGTCCCTTCGGGGAAAGGCGCGCGCGGAAGGGGGGACAGGCGGTGATGTCGAAAGGCCACCGATGCTGTCCTGCGCGCCGGTCCCGGGGCCCATCCCTGTCCCCGCGAGAACGGGCGGACAGGCGTTGTCGGCGGGCGGGTCACTGGCGTCCCCGCGCGGCGGGAAGGAGTGCAGGATGCACTGCCGTCGGCACATCGCCGGGGATCCTGCACGGTGGGACAGGGGCATGGGAAAATGCCGTCGGCGGACGAATCGCCGGGGCTGCGGCGCGGTGGGAAGGCGGCGGGACAGGGCAGGCGGAGACAGACGGAAGAAGCAGGTGTAGCGCCGCATTCGGCCTGCGGTTCCGTTTCCCCTTTCCGAACCGGGACGGGAACCGCGGCGGCGGGTCCCGTCGGGACGCGGGTTTCCTCGGCCCCCGGATCCCGCAATGGGCCCCTCCTGGGGGGCCGCGCCTCAGGCGAGGCTCTCGTAAAGTTCCAGGTCGCGCGCCATCGCCTTGCGCAGCATCGCCTCGGTCTCGGGGGCGAGGCCCAGTTCGGCGGGGGGCGAGACGTTGACATGGGGCAACAGGATCTCGCAGCCGAGCCGCTCTTCCAGGAAATGCACGAACTGGTCGATGCGGTCATAGCGGAAGATGCGGTCCACGGGCTGGCGTCCCTCGGGCGCAAGGAACCGCGACTGCGCGCCGACATTGGCGAATTCGGGCTGCGGCCGCGCGCAATAGGCGCGGGCGAAGGCGTCGAAGCTCATCCCCGTGGTCGCGTTCTTCGGATCGCCCACATCCTCGCGCTTGCGGAACCGATACCAGCTGCCGAGCCAGTCCAGCGGCTCGCGCATCAGCGCGACGGTGGTGAAATCCGCCCCCGAGGCGGCGCGCAGATAGGGGCCCACGAAACGGTGGAACCGCTGCACATTGGTGTGCTTGAGCACGGGCGGCCGCTGGATCGACAGCGCCGCGAGCGATTCGAGGGCGGTCGCGATCGAGGTCGAGCCGGTCTTGGGGGTTGCGAGAAAGACCAGCCGCTGGTCCCAGAACACGAGCATCCGTAGCCTCCAGAGTAGGATTTTCGCCGGTACGGGCCCGGCGGGACTGCAGCGTAAACTATCCATTAACCTCGGCGGGTAAAAGTTGGATTTGTGGAGAATGCGATTGATCTGTTCACGGTTTGATCGCATATTGCCCGGAACACAACGGGAACGACGGGGCGATTGCCGCAGGGCGGCACCTGTGGAATAAGGAGCGGACGGATGACGGCGGCAAACCTTCTCGAATTCAACGGAAAGCGCGACATGGACAAGAAGAAGGCCCTCGAAAGCGCATTGGCGCAGATCGAACGGCAGTTCGGCAAGGGCTCCATCATGAAGCTCGGGGCCGACAGCCCGGCGATGGAGATCGAGGCGACCTCGACCGGCTCGCTCGGGCTCGACATCGCGCTCGGCATCGGGGGGCTGCCCAAGGGGCGGATCGTCGAGATCTTCGGGCCGGAAAGCTCTGGCAAGACCACGCTGACGCTGCATGTCGTGGCCGAGGAACAGAAGAAGGGCGGCGTCTGCGCCTTCGTCGACGCCGAACACGCGCTCGACCCGCAATATGCGCGCAAACTGGGCGTCAACCTCGACGAGCTGCTGATCAGCCAGCCCGACACCGGCGAACAGGCGCTGGAAATCGTGGACACGCTGGTGCGTTCCGGCGCGGTCAGCCTGATCGTGGTCGATTCGGTCGCGGCGCTGACGCCGAAATCGGAAATCGAGGGCGACATGGGCGACGCGCAGGTCGGCGCCCAGGCCCGGCTGATGAGCCAGGCGATGCGCAAGCTGACCGCCAGCATCGGGCGCAGCAACTGCATGGTGATCTTCATCAACCAGATCCGCATGAAGATCGGGGTGATGTTCGGCAGCCCGGAAACGACGACGGGCGGCAACGCGCTCAAGTTCTACGCCTCCGTCCGGCTCGACATCCGCCGCATCGGCTCGATCAAGGACCGCGACGAGGTGGTGGGCAACAGCACGCGGGTGAAGGTGGTCAAGAACAAGGTCGCGCCGCCCTTCAAGCAGGTCGAATTCGACATCATGTACGGCGAGGGCATTTCCAAGACCGGCGAACTGGTGGACCTGGGCGTCAAGGCCGGCGTGGTCGAGAAATCGGGGTCGTGGTATTCCTACGGCGACGAACGCATCGGCCAGGGGCGCGAGAACGCCAAGACCTTCCTCAAGGCCAATCCCGGTGTCGCGGCAGAGATCGAGGGCAAGATCCGCAATGCCAACGGGCTCGATTTCCACATGACCGCCGCCGAAAGCGAGGAACTGACCGAGGACTGAGCCCCGCGCGGGGGCGGGGGGCAAGCCGCAGTGGACAGCCCCCGCATCCGCCGCTAAACGGGGGCAATTCCAGCGCCAAGAGGCCCCTCCGCATGCCCTCGCTCAACGATATCCGTTCGACCTTCCTCGACTTCTTCGCCCGCAACGGCCACCGGGTGGTGGAGTCGAGCCCGCTCGTGCCGCGCAACGACCCGACGCTGATGTTCACCAACTCGGGCATGGTGCAGTTCAAGAACTGCTTCACCGGGGTGGAAACGCGCGACTACACCCGCGCGACCACGGCGCAGAAATGCGTGCGCGCGGGCGGCAAGCACAACGACCTCGACAATGTGGGCTATACGGCGCGGCACCATACCTTCTTCGAGATGCTGGGGAATTTCAGCTTCGGCGATTATTTCAAGGCCGAGGCGATTTCGTTCGCCTGGGACCTGCTGACGCGCGATTTCGACATCCCGAAGGACAGGCTGCTGGTCACGGTCTATCACACCGATGACGAGGCCGCGACGATCTGGAAGAAGGTCGCGGGCCTGCCCGAGGACCGCATCATCCGCATCGCCACCAAGGACAATTTCTGGCAGATGGGCCCCACCGGCCCCTGCGGCCCCTGCACGGAAATCTTCTTCGACCACGGCGATCACATCTGGGGCGGCCCCCCGGGCAGCGCGAACGAGGACGGCGACCGTTTCATCGAGATCTGGAACAACGTCTTCATGCAGTTCGAGCAGTTCGAGGACGGCTCGATGCGCGAACTGGAGATGCAGTCGATCGACACCGGCATGGGGCTGGAACGGATCGGCGCGCTGTTGCAGGGCAAGCACGACAACTACGACACCGACCTGATGCGCGCCCTGATCGAGGCGAGCGCGCATGCCACCCATTCCGACCCCGATGGCGCGGGCAAGGTGCATCACCGCGTGATCGCGGATCACCTGCGGTCCACCAGTTTCCTGATCGCGGACGGGGTGATGCCCTCGAACGAGGGGCGCGGCTATGTGCTGCGGCGGATCATGCGGCGCGCGATGCGGCATGCGCATATGCTCGGCGCGCAGGATCCGGTGATGTACCGGCTGGTCCCCGCGCTGGTGCGGCAGATGGGCGCGGCCTACCCGGAACTGCCGCGCGCGCAGGCGCTGATCGAGGAAACCCTGCGGCTGGAGGAAACGCGGTTCAAGCAGACGCTGGACCGGGGGTTGCGGCTCTTGGACGATGAACTCGCCCGCCTGCCCGAGGGCGGTGCGCTGCCGGGCGAGGCGGCGTTCCGGCTTTACGACACCTATGGCTTCCCGCTGGACCTGACGCAGGATGCGCTGCGCGAAAAGGGCCGGGCGGTGGATGTGGCCGGGTTCGATGCGGCGATGGAGGAACAGCGGGCGAAGGCGCGCGCCTCCTGGGCCGGGTCGGGCGAAACGAAGGACGCCGCGATCTGGTTCGACCTGGCCGAACAGCACGGCGTGACCGAATTCCTGGGCTATGACACCGAGGCGGCGGAGGGCCAGATCCTGGCGCTGGTGCAGGCGGGGGGGGAAACCGGCGCGGCAGAGGCCGGGGAGGTGGTGCAGATCGTGGTGAACCAGACCCCCTTCTACGCCGAATCGGGCGGGCAGGTGGGCGATCAGGGCTTCATCCGCACCGATACGGGGCTGGCGCGCGTGACCGATACGCGCAAGTCGGCGGGCGTGTTCATCCATGTCGCCGAAGTGGCGGAGGGCACGGTGCTGCGCGGCCAGCCCGCGAAGCTGGAGGTCGATCATGCCCGCCGCAGTGCGATCCGGGCCAACCATTCGGCCACCCATCTGCTGCACGAGGCGCTGCGCCGCGCGCTCGGCGATCACGTGGCGCAGCGCGGCAGCCTCAACGCGCCCGACCGGCTGCGGTTCGATTTCAGCCATTCCAAGGGGTTGAGCGCGAAGGAACTGGCGCAGGTCGAGGCCGAGGTGAACGCCTTCATCCGCCAGAACAGCCCGGTCGAAACCCGGATCATGACCCCCGACGACGCCCGCGCCATCGGTGCGCAGGCGCTGTTCGGGGAAAAGTACGGCGACGAGGTGCGCGTCGTGTCGATGGGGCGGCAGGCCAATTCGGGCAAGGGCACGGATGGCGCGGTCTACAGTCTGGAGCTTTGCGGCGGCACGCATGTGGCCCGCACCGGCGAGATCGGGCTGTGCGTCGTCCTGGGCGACAGCGCGTCCTCTGCCGGTGTGCGGCGGATCGAGGCGCTGACGGGCGAAGGCGCGCTGGCGCATATGGCCGAACTGTCGGGCCGGCTGGCCGAGGTCGCGGGGGTGCTCAAGGCGCAGCCGGCGGATCTGGCGGACCGCGTGCGCGCGCTGGTGGACGAACGCCGCGCGTTGCAGAACGAGGTCGCGCAGTTGCGCCGCGAACTGGCGATGGGCGGCGGCACCGCCACCGGCCCCGCGGCGCGCGAGGTCAACGGGGTGAAGTTCCTCGCGCAGGTGCTGGCCGGTGTGTCGGGCAAGGATCTGCCGGCGCTGGTCGATGCGGCGAAGGAACGTCTGGGTTCCGGCGTCGTGCTGCTGATCGCCGATACCGGCGGCAAGGCGGCGGTGGCGGCGGGCGTGACGGCGGATCTGACCGCGCGCATTTCCGCCGTGCCGCTGGTCAAGGCCGCGGCCGAGGCGCTTGGCGGCAAGGGCGGCGGCGGGCGCGCCGATCTGGCGCAGGCCGGCGGCGCCGATGTGTCCAATGCCGAGGCCGCGATCGCCGCGGCCGAGGCCCTGATCGGAGGATGACCCCATGCCCGCCGCGCTCTGGATCGCCAATGTCGAAGTGACGGATGCCGAGGCTTACGGCCGCTATGCCGCGCTGGCCGGGCCCGCCATCGCCAAACATGGCGGCGCCTTCCTGGCCCGCGGCGGGCGGTATGTGCAACTGGAAGGCCGCGACCGCGCGCGCAACGTGGTGGCGCGGTTTCCCTCGGTAGAGGCGGCGGTGGCCTGCTATCATTCGCCCGAATACCAGGCGGCGCTGGACCATGCGCGCGGCGCCTCGGTCCGCGATCTGGTGGTGGTCGAGGAAGCGGCCCCCTGATTTCGCTTGCCCCCCCGGGCCGATCCGGCATTCTGGCCGGAATGCCGAAAAATGGCGCAAAAGGGGGGAAGAAGCGATGACGGATCAGGCGATGCGCGGCACGGCGCTGCGCGACGGGGCGATGCTGCTGCTGGCGGCGGCGATTTTCGGGGGGATCTTTCCGGTCAACCGCCTGGCGGCAGAGGCCGCCTGGCCGCCGATGTCCTTCGTGCTGTTGCAGGCGGCGATAGCCGGGGTGGCGGTGCTGGCGGTGGTGCTGGCCACGGGGCAGCGCATGGCGGTCAGCCGGGCGCATCTGCTGGCCTATGTCGTCATCGGGGGGCTGGTGCTCGGCCTGCCGTCCATCGTGCTGGTGCGCGCGGCGGAACATCTGGATGCCTCGGTGCTGACGCTGGTTCTGTGCCTGTCGCCGATCCTGACGCTGCTGATCGGGGCGGCGGCGGCGCGGGTGGCGCCGGACCGGATGACGCTTCTGGGCATGCTGCTCGGCGTTGCGGGCATCGCGCTGATCGCGACGCCGGATACCGGGGTTCTGGGCGGTGCGACCATGGGCTGGTTCCTGATCGCGCTGTCGGCGCCGGTGATGTTCGCGCTGGCCAACAACTGCGCCGCCTGGCTGCGCCCGCCGGCGGCACCCTCGGCGGTGATGGCGGCGGGGACCTTGCTGGGGGGGGCTGCGGTGGCGCTGGTGGTGACGCTGGTCAGCGGCGCGGCCCTGCTGCCGCCGGATCTGGGCGGGGGGCGGTTGTTGCCGCTGGTGCTGGCGACCCTGATCCAGGGCGTGTTCTATTATCTTTTCTTCTGGCTGATCAACCAGTTGGGCCCGGCGCGGTTTTCGGTCTTCAACTATATCGCCGTCGCCGCCGGGATCATCTGGAGCATGCTGGTTTTCGGTGAAAAGCCCGCGGCGCTGTTCTGGGTGGCCACGGCGCTGATGCTGGTCGGCATGCATCTGGCGCTGCGCCCGCGGGGCTAGCCCCGGCCCGAAGGCCGGGGCCGGGGGCGGTTACGCCTTGCCCTTGTAGATGTCGACGAGCTTTTGCAGCATCGCCAGCGCGTCCTCGCGCGACCGCTGGAAGCTGTTGCGCCCGATGATGGAGCCGTTGCCGCCCCCGGCAAGGATCGCGCGCGCGTCGTCATAGACCGCATCCGCGCCCTTGGCCGCGCCGCCCGAGAAGACGATGATCCGCCGGCCGTTGAAGCTGGACTGCACGCAGTGTTTCACGCGGGCGGCGAGGGTGGACACGTCGATCTGCTGCTGGTCGTAGACCTTTTTGGCCTCGGGCTGCATCAGGTGGTCGGTGGACAGCTTGATCTTGATGATATGGGCGCCCAGAAGGGCGGCGATATGGGCGGCATAGGCGGCCACGTCCACCGCCGTTTCGCCGTCCTTCGTCACCGCCTCGCCGCGGGGATAGGACCAGATGACCGTGGCGATGCCGCAGGCCGCGGCCTCGCGCCGCATCTCCACGATCTCTTCGAACATGTCGAGCGCCATGTCCGACCCGGGGTAGATGGTGAAGCCGATGGCGGCGCAACCGAGGCGCAGCGCGTCGTCCACGCTGGCCGTCACCGCCTGGTTCTTGCCCGCGCCGTCCGACATCAGCGAGTTGGCGGAGTTCACCTTGAGGATGGTCGGGATCTGCCCGGCGAAGGTGTCGGCCCCCGCTTCCAGCGGGCCGAGGGGGGCGGCATAGGCCGAAAGCCCCGCGTCGATGGCCAGTTGGTAGTGATAATGCGGGTCATAGCCGGCGGGGTTGGGCGCAAAGCTGCGGGCGGGGCCGTGTTCGAAGCCCTGGTCGACCGGCAGGATGATCATCTTGCCGGTGCCGCCAAGCTTGCCCTCCATCAGCATGCGGCAGAGGTTGGCCTTCACGCCGGGGGTTTCGCCTTCGTAATTCGCAAGGATCTTCTGAACGGTTCGGGTCGCGCGCATGTCCTGGCCCTTGAATGTGGAAAATGGGTCGCCCCCCGTTTAGGCATGCCCGCGCCGGCTGGCAATGCCCGCCGCGGGCCCGCGGCGGGTTTTGTCGCATTTCGGCAGGGGCTGTCAGGCGAAGGCGGGCTGCGCCGGGCAGGCAAGCTGCACGCCCTCGGCATAGACGGTTTCGGGGCGGTCGAAATGCAGCGTGAACAACCGCGCCTCTGCCGCCCGTTCGCGTTGCAGCAACACCCCGTCGGCCAGCCGCCCCACCGGCACCGCCACCACCGGCGCGCCGAAGATCGCCCTTGCGCGCCAGTCGGTCACGACCACCGGCTGATCGGCGGCCAGCCACAGCGGCCGTTCGGGCCGGTCATGGCCGAGCGTCCCGGCCGGCACCCGCACCAGCAGCGCGGGCGTGACGCGCCGCGCCGCGACATGGCGCAGGCTGCGCAGGCCCCGGCGGGTCACGATGCGGTCGCCGGGGGTGAGATGCTCGACCGGCAGCGCGCCGTCGAGCGTCAGGACAAGGCTGCCCGCGGCCATGCCGCCGGCCAACGCCGGTTCACAGGCCCCAGGGGGCCAACCATCACACTCTTTCATCTGTACTGCTCCTGCGCCCCGTGTTGTCCGGGGATTGGGCCCAGAATACACGAAAACACTGCGCCGCAAAGCTGAAGAAAGCCCTAAGCGGGGTGGTCGGGTCCGCTTTTTCCTCTCGCATCCGGGTCTGGCCTTTGCTAGAAGGGCGCGGATTTTGGGGGGCGGCCCGGCCTCACCCCGAGGGATGCGCGGGTGTGGCGGAACTGGTAGACGCACCAGATTTAGGTTCTGGCGCCGCAAGGCGTGGGGGTTCAAGTCCCTTCACCCGCACCAGAGTGGTATGGAAGGACGACACGATATGCAGGTCACCGAGACCCTGAACGAAGGCCTCAAACGCGCCTACACCATCACGGTGCCGGCGGCGGCGCTGGATGCCAAGGTGCAGGAAAAGCTGGTCGAGGCGCAGCCCGAGATCGAGATGAAGGGCTTTCGCAAGGGCAAGGTGCCGATGCCGATCCTGCGCAAGCAGTTCGGCACCCGCCTTCTGGGCGACGCGATGCAGGAAGCGATCGACGCGGCGATGAAGTCGCATTTCGACGCCTCGGGCGACCGGCCGGCGATGCAGCCGCAGGTCACGATGCAGAACGGCGAAGAGTGGAAGGAAGGTGACGATCTGGTCGTGGAAATGACCTATGAGGCGCTGCCCGAGGTGCCCGAGGTCGACCTGTCCGGGATCGAGCTGGAACGGCTGGTGGTCAAGGCCGACGAGGCCGCTGTGACCGAGGCGCTGGAAAACCTCGCCGCGAACGCCAAGGACTACGAGGACCGCGCCGAAGGTGCGGCGGCCGAGGATGGCGATCAGGTGGTGATCGACTTCAAGGGTTCGGTCGACGGCGACTATTTCGAGGGCGGTTCGGCCGAGGACTATCCGCTGGTTCTGGGCTCGGGGTCGTTCATCCCGGGGTTCGAGGAACAGCTGAAGGGCGCCAAGGCCGGTGACGCGGTGAAGGTCGACGTGACCTTCCCGGCTGAATACGGCGCGGCGCATCTGGCCGGCAAGGACGCGGTGTTCGAATGCACCGTCAAGTCGGTGAAGGCGCCCAAGGCGGCCGAGATCGACGACGAACTGGCCAAGAAGTTCGGCGCCGAAAGCCTCGACGCGATGAAGGCCCAGGTGGCCGAGCGGATCGAGGCCGAATATACCGGCGCCGCCCGCGCGGTGATGAAGCGCGCGCTGCTGGACAAGCTGGATGCGCTGGTGTCGTTCGACCTGCCGCCGAGCCTGGTCGAGGCCGAGGCCGGGCAGATCGCGCATCAGCTGTGGCACGAGGAAAACCCCGAGGTCCACGACCACAACCACGGCGCCATCGAGACCACGGACGAGCACAAGAAACTGGCCGAGCGCCGCGTGCGCCTTGGCCTCTTGCTGGCCGAGATGGGCCGCAAGGCCGAGGTCGAGGTGACGGACGCCGAATTCACCCAGGCGATCCTGGCGCAGGCGCGCCAGTACCCGGGGCAGGAACGCCAGTTCTTCGAATTCGTGCAGAAGAACCCGCAGGTGCAACAGCAGATGCGCGCGCCGCTGTTCGAGGACAAGGTGGTCGACCACATCGTCGCCAGTGCCAAGGTGACGGAACGCGAGGTCGGCAAGGACGACCTGCAAAAGGCGCTGGAGGCGCTGGAAGAACTCTGATCCCGGTCCCCCCGGGGGATCGGAAAGGGCCGCCCTTCGGGGCGGCCCTTCGCGTTTCAGTAGAGGAACAGATCCTCCGCCGCCATCGCGACATTGCCGGTGAACCGCATCAGCCCGTAGGTGCCGCCCGAGGGATCGTCGCCGTTGTCGTCCCAGTGCAGCCAGGTCTCGTCGAACTGTGCCCAGTAGATCAGCACGAACTGCGCATGCCCGCCGACCGCCGCGCCGACCGAGAACATCGCGGGATCGACCTGCCCGCTGTATTCGATGCCGAGCCAGCCCGACCAGTATTCGATCCGGTCCACCCCGGTCTGGAAATCGGTGATCACGCTGCCGCCGTAGTCAGCTTGGTTGAAGAGGAACAGATCCGCCCCCGCACCACCCGTCAACGTGTCGTAGCCCCGGCCGCCGACCAGCGTGTCGTTGCCGTTGCCGCCGAACAATTGGTCATTGCCGCGCTCGCCGTAAAGCCTGTCGCCCCCCGTGCCGCCATAGAGTACATCGTCACCCAAGCCACCGCGCAACCTGTCGCGCCCGCCGCCGCCATAGGCGGTATCGTTGCCGCTGCCGCCGGTGAAGGTATCGTCATATTTGCCGAAGCTGACGAAATCGTCGCCGTCGCCACCGCGCACGTCGAAGATCTCGAAACCGGTGATGTCCGACAACTGGCCGTCATCCACCCGGCCGGCGTTCAACACCAGATAGACCGGTGTGTTGCCGTTGGCCTGTACCACCAGCGTGTCGGTGCCCGCCCCGCCGATCAGTGTCTGTGCCGCGCCGAGCGTATGGATCACCGTATCGTCGCCCGCCCCGGCATGGACGTAGTTCGCCCCCGTCCCGATGTCGATCATATCATTGCCGGCGCGGCCGTGGATGGTATCGTCACCGCCGAGCGCGGTGATCACATCATCCTGGGCCGTACCGAACAGAACCTCGGACTCGTCGCTCCCCGTCACAATCGCTTCCGTTCCGCGCATGCCATTTCCTCCAATGACCTGCACGTTCCGGCCTTATCACCGCGGCCGCGGCAGGCGCCTTCAATGGGAAAAAGCTAGCATGCCGCGGGCGGCCGACAAACGGTTTTCGCTCAGCCCGCGGCAGTGGCGGCGGCCACGTCCTCGGGCGTGCCGACGGCGCGGGTGGCGGCGTCCCTGGCGATGCGTTTCACCATGCCGGACAGGGCCTTGCCGGCGCCGATTTCCCAGAACTCGGTGACGCCCTGCGCCGCCATCCAGGCGACGGATTCGCGCCAGCGGACGGACCCCGTGACCTGTTCCACCAGCAGGGCGCGAATCACCGCCGGGTCGGTGACGGCTTCGGCGCGGACATTGGCGACCAGCGGCACCGCGGGGGCGGCGATGGCGACGCCGGCCAGCGCCTGTGCCATCGCCTCGGCGGCGGGCTGCATCAGCGCGCAGTGGAAGGGGGCGGAGACCGGCAGCATCAGCGCCCGCTTGGCGCCCTTCGCCTTGGCGATCTCCACCGCGCGTTCCACCGCGCGGCGATGGCCCGACACCACCACCTGCGCCGGGTCGTTGTCGTTGGCGGCCTGGCAGACCTCGCCCTGCGCCGCCTCTGCCGCGACCTCGGCCGCGGCGGCGAAGTCGAGCCCCAGAAGCGCCGCCATCGCGCCGACGCCGACCGGCACGGCCTCCTGCATGGCGCGGCCGCGGATACGCAGCAGGCGCGCGGTATCGGCAAGGCTGATCGAGCCCGCCGCACAAAGCGCCGAATATTCGCCGAGCGAATGGCCCGCGACATAGGCCGCCGATGTCACCGGCACCCCCGCCTCTTCCAGCGCGCGCAGCGCGGCGATGGAGGTCGCCATCAGCGCGGGTTGGGCATTGGCGGTCAGCGTCAGATCCGCGATATCGCCGTCCCAGATCAGCGCCGACAGCTTTTCCCCAAGCGCCGCGTCCACCTCGTCGAAGACGGCGCGGGCGGCGGGGCTGGCTTCGGCCAGCGCGCGGCCCATGCCGATGGTCTGGGCCCCCTGGCCGGGGAAAACGAAGGCGCGGGTCATGTCGGATCCTCCCTGTGAACCCCGCCGGAATAGCGAAGCCCCGCCCGGGGCGCAACGGCGCGATCACAGGGCCCCGGCCCGCGGGGGGCGTCAGCCGTGCTTGACCATCACATGGCGCACCACGGTGTAATCCTCCAGCGCGTAGGTGGACATGTCCTTGCCATAGCCCGACTGTTTCAGCCCGCCATGGGGCATCTCGTTCACCAGCATGAAATGGGTGTTGATCCAGGTGCAGCCATAGCGCAGCCGCGCCGCCGTGCCCATCGCCCGGCCCACATCCCGGGTCCAGACCGAGGACGCCAGCCCATAATCGCTGTCGTTCGCCCAGGCCACCGCCTGGTCCACATCCGAAAACGGGGTGACGGACACCACGGGGCCGAAAACCTCGCGCCGGACGATCTCGTCCTCCTGCCGGGCGCCGGCGACCACGGTGGGGCGGTAGTAGAAGCCCTGGTCCAGCGGCTCGCCCCCGGTGGTGATCTCGACATGGCCCAGTTCGCGCGCGCGGTTGACGAAGCTTGCCACCCGGTCGCGCTGGCGCTGGCTGATCAGGGGACCGATCTCGTTCGTGGTGTCGTCCTCTGCCGCCAGCGTGATCGCGGACGCGGCCGAGGTCAGGTCCGCCACCAGCCGCTCATACACCTTGCGCCCGGCATAGACGCGACAGGCGGCGGTGCAATCCTGCCCGGCGTTGTAGAAGGAAAAGGCGCGAAGCCCTTCCACCACCTCGGAAATATCGGCATCGTCAAAGACGATCACCGGCGCCTTGCCGCCCAGTTCCAGATGCGTGCGCTTGACCGTCCGCGCCGCCGCATCCAGCATCTTCTTGCCGGTGGCCACGTCGCCCGTCAGGCTGATCATGTCCACGCCTGCGTGGTGGATCAGGTGGTTGCCCACCGTCTGGCCCCGCCCGGTGATCACGTTCACCACCCCCTCGGGCAGTTCGTCCGCCAGGATCCGCGCCAGTTTCAGCGCCGTCAGCGGGGTCTGTTCGGATGGCTTGAACACCACCGTATTGCCCCCGGCGATGGCGGGGGCCAGCTTCCACGCCATCATCATCAGCGGATAGTTCCAGGGCGCGATCGAGGCCACCACCCCCACCGGATCGCGGCGGATCATGCTGGTGTGGCCGGGCAGGTATTCGCCCGCCACCTGGCCCTGCTGGGTGCGCACCGCCCCGGCGAAAAAGCGGTAGCAATCGACGACCGCGGGCAGTTCGTCGTTCAGCGCCGCATTGATCGGCTTGCCGCAGTTCAGCGCCTCCAGCCGGGCGAAGGCACCGGCCTCCGCCTCGATCCGGTCGGCGATGCGCAGCAGGGCGGCGGCGCGTTCGGCGGGCGTCGTGCGCGACCAGCCGTCGAAGGCGCGGCGCGCGGCCTCGACGGCGCGGTCGATCTGGCCCGCCGACGCCTCTGCCACGTCGAGGATCGCCCCGCCCGTGCGGGGGTTCAGGATCCGTTCGGCCGTTTCCTCGCCGGGCTCGAATCCGGCGCCGATCAGGAACTGGGTGTCGATGGTGGTCATGGGGCCTCCGTTGATCATTTGCCCCCGCCCGCGGTCTCTGACCCGCCGCGGGTGAGGTAATAGGCGATGAGGATCGGTATGAAGGTGGTGGCGAACACCACGATGGCGACGACATTGGTGACGGGGCGCTGCCGCGGGCGCACAAGTTCGTTCAGCATCCAGATCGGCAGGGTGCTTTGCTGGCCGGCGGTGAAGGTGGTCACGATCACCTCGTCGAAGGACAGCGCGAAGGCCAGCATCCCGCCCGCCAGCAGCGCCGATCCGAGGTTGGGCAGCAGCACGTGGCGGAAGGTCTGGAAGGCGTTCGCGCCAAGATCGGCCGACGCCTCCATGATCCCGCCCGACAGGCGGCGGAAACGGGCCACCGCGTTGTTGTAGACAATGACGATGCAGAAGGTCGCGTGGCCCAGAACGATGGTCCAGGTGGAAAACGGGATCTCCATCACCGCAAAGGCGGACCGCAGCGACATGCCGGTGATGACGCCGGGCAGGGCGATGGGCAGGATGATCAGCAGGCTGATCTGGTCGCGCCCGAAGAACCGCGTGCGCGCCATGGCGGCGGCGACCAGCGTGCCCAGGACCATCGCCAGCGCCGTGGCGATCGCCGCGACCCGCAGCGACAGATAGAGCGGCGGCCAGATGTCGGCCCGGTTCCAGGCCACGGCGAACCATTTCACCGTCAGGTCCGGGGGCGGGAACTGATAGGTCCGGTCCTCGGTCGTGAAGGCGTAGAGGAAGATCAGAAGGATCGGCAGATGCAGGAACAGAAGCCCCAGAACCGCCCCGACCCTCAGCCCCAGGGATGCGCGGTCAGAGTGCATCGAAGGCCCCCGCGCGCCGGGCCAGCGACAGATAGGCCAGCATGATCAGGATCGGCACCACTGCAAAGGCGGCGGCGAGCGGGATGTTCCCGGCGGTGCCCTGCAACTGATAGACCGCCTGCCCGATGAACCGGGCCGAGGTGCCGACGATCTGGGGGATGATGTAATCCCCCATCGTCAGCGAAAAGGTGAAGATCGACCCGGCGATGACCCCCGGCAGCGCCAGCGGCAGGATCACCGTGCGGAAGGTCTGCGCGCGGTTCGCGCCAAGGTCGGCAGATGCCTCCAGCATCGACACCGGCACCCGTTCCAGCGCCGCCTGCATCGGCAGGATCATGTAGGGCAGCCAGACATAGACGAACACCATCCATGTCCCGAGGTACGAGGTGGACAGCGAATTGCCCCCGATACCCGGGATGGCCAGCACCGCATCGAGGATCGGCGTGGTGCCGGTGGCATTGGCGGCCCAACCGATGATCCCTTCCTTGGCCAGGATCAGCTTCCACGCATAGACCTTGACGAGGTAGGACGACCAGAGCGGCAGCATCACGCCCAGATAGAACACCGCCTTCCACCGCCCGCGTGCGAACCGCGCCGCGTAATAGGCGATGGGAAAGGCGATCACCGCGCAGCCGAGCGTGACCGAGGCCGACATCAGCAGCGTGCGCAGGATGATGTCGAGGTTCTGCGCCCGGAACAGTTCGGCATAGGTGCGCAGGGTGAATTCCGGCACCACGAGGCCCGAGAAATCGTCGATGTAGTAGAAGCTCTGCAACAGCAGCGCGGCGAGCGATCCCAGATAGACCAGCCCCAGCCACAGCAGCGGCGGTGTGACCAAGAGCAGCAACAGCAACCCCGGCCGCCGCCAGAACAGTGCCGTCAGCCGGTCGCCCGGCCCCCGCTGCGGCAGGACCGCGCCGGTGGCTTCCACCAAGGGGGCAGGGCCGGGCAGGGCGGCGGCGGGCGGGGCGGTCATGCGCCCTCCATCACATGCAGCGCGCCGGGGGCGAAGGTGAAGGCGGCGGTGCCGCCGGGTTCGGGCAGCGGCTGGCCCGCCGGGATCAGCGCCGCGATGTCCACCCCATGGGCGGCGATGGTGACGCGGTTCGCCGCACCCAGATAGCGCAGCGCGGTGACGGTGCCCGAAAGCCGCGCCGTGCCCGCGCCATCGGCCAGCCGCAATGCCTCCGGCCGCAGCGAGGCCCATTGCCGCGGCCCGCCGAGCGCCCGCGTGACCTCGGGCGGCAACACGTTGGACGACCCCACGAAATCCGCCACGAACCTTGTGCGGGGGCGGGCATAGATGTCCTCGGGCGTGCCGATCTGGGCGATGCGGCCCTCGTTGAACACGGCGAGGCTGTCGGCCATCGACAGCGCCTCGTGCTGGTCATGGGTGACGAAGACGAAGGTGATGCGCAGCCGCTGTTGCAGGGCCTTCAGTTCGTCCTGCATCGCCTCGCGCAGCTTGAGGTCCAGCGCGCCGAGAGGTTCGTCCAGCAGCAGCACGCGCGGCTCGTTCACCAGCGCGCGCGCCAGCGCCACCCGCTGCCGTTGCCCGCCCGACAATTGCCCCGGCTTGCGTTCGCCGTAACCGGGCAGCTTGACCAGCGACAGCATCTCTTCGGCCTTGTCGTAGCGCGCCCGGCGGCCCACGCCCCGCACCATCAGCCCATAGGCCACGTTGTCGCGCACGTTCATATGCGGGAACAGCGCATAGTCCTGAAACACCGTGTTCACGTTGCGCCGGTTCGGCGGCACGTCCGACACGTCCTGCCCGAAGATGCGGATCGCGCCGGCGGTGGGCTTCTCGAACCCGGAAATCAGCCGCAGGCAGGTGGTCTTGCCGGAACCCGATGGCCCGAGCATGGCGAAGAACGCGCCCTCGGCGATGGTCAGGTCCACGCCGTCCACGGCCTTGACCGGGCCGAAATGGCGCGAGACGGATTGGAATTCGACGGCGGCGGGCATGGGATTCCTGCAAAGATGGGCCTGCAACGGGGGCGCGCGCCGCGCACCCCCTTGGTGCATCGGGGGCTCAGCGCCCGCCGATCACGCCGATATAATCCGACACCCACCGATAGTAGGGCACGCATTCGCCCTGGCTTTCGCATTTCGTCACCGGCGTGGTCCAGAACCGGATCTTGTCGAAATCGTCGAAGCCGTTCTTGGTGCAGCCTTCCGCCGTCAGCATGCCGCGCCCGTCGGTGCAGGCGGCCGGCACGGACGGGTTGGCGCCGAACCAGACGGCAAGGTCGGATTGCAGGTTCGAGGCCAGCGAATGTTCCATCCACAGATAGGCGCAGGTGGGGTTTTCCGAATCGACATGCATCATCGAGGTGTCGGCCCATCCGGTCGCGCCCTCCTGCGGGATGACGCTGGCGACGGGCACGTTTTCGGATTGCAGCAGGTTGCGCTGGAACGGCCAGGTGCCGGACGCCGCCATGCCCTCGTTCTTGAAATCGTCCATCTGGATGAAGGCGTCGTGCCAGTAGCGGCTGACCAGTTGGCGCTGCCCGCGCAGCAGGTCGAGCGCGGCCTTGTACTGGTCCTCGTTCAGTTCATAGGGCGACTTGATGCCCAGGTCGGGCTTGTGGAACATCAGGTATTGCGCGGCATCGGCGATATGGATCGGCCCGTCATAGGCCTGCACCCGGCCCTTGTTGGACTTGCCGTCGGGCAGGGTCTGTTCCTCGAACACCACGTTCCAGCTGGTGGGGGGCGCGTCCTTGAACACCTCGGTGTTGTACATCAGCACGTTCGGCCCCCACATGTAGGGCACGCCGTAATGCACGCCGTCGACCACATACCAGGGCGCCTGTTTCAGCCGGTCGTCCACGGCCGTCCACGACGGGATGAGGTCGAGGTTGATCGGCTGCACCCGCTTGCCCGCGATCAGCCGCAGCGAGGCATCGCCCGAGGCGGTCACGAGGTCGAAGCCGCCCTCGTTCATCAGCGCCACCATCTCGTCCGAGGTGTTGGCGACCTTGACATTGACCTTGCAGCCCGACTGTTCCTCGAACTTCGTCACCCAGTCGAATTCCTTCACCGTCTCGCCGCGCTCGATATAGCCGGCCCAGGCGACGATGTTCACCTGCCCCTCGGGCGTGCCGAGCGCGGCGAGTTGCGCGAAGGCCGGGGACATGGCGGTCAGCACGGCCAGCGCCGTGGTGCCGAACAGCTTCAGTGTGGTCATGCCGGAGACTCCCTGTGTTTGGGCCTGTTGCCGCCGCGGCGGGGCAGGCCGGTCCGCCCGGCGGCCGGGGCCGTCAGGGCCGTTGGCACGAAGCTAAGGACAGGGCGGAAAGTTTCGCAATATCAAAACACAGAAAGAAGCGTTCGGTTTTTCCGATGGGTCCGGCGCCCGCGCCGCCGCTATCCCGTCCGCCCGGGGATCGCGCCCTGCGCCGCGCGGATGAAATTGCGCGCCGCCCCCGGCAGCGGCGCCCCCTTGCGCCAGGCCAGCCCCACCTGCACCGAGGGCAGGTCGCCCGATACGTCGCGGGTCTGGATCCGGTCGCCTTCCAGCGACCAGGGCCGGTAGACGAGGCTCGGCAGGATCGCCACCCCCGCCCCGGTGGCCACGAGGCTGCGCACCGCCTCGACAGACCGGGTGCGGAAGGCGATCTGCGGGCGGACCGACAGTTGCGCCATCAGCCGCCGGGTGCTTTCCTCGATCTCGTCAACCATCAACTGGATCAGGGGCTCGCCCGCCAGCTGATCGAGCGTGATCGCCTCCGCCTCGGCCAAGGGATGGCCGAGCGGCAGCCAGAGCCGGTAGGGCGAGACGACCAGCGTTTCCACCTGCAACGCCATCCGGTCGCGGATCGAGGATGTCAGCAGCACCGCCACGTCCAGTTCGCCCCCGATCAGCAGATGTTGCAGATAGCCGCCGTCATCCTCGATCACACTGAGGTCGACCTTGGGATGGGCGCGGCGGAACCGCGACAGGATGTCGGACAGCACATAACCCGCCACCAGCGAGGTGACGCCGAGCGCGAGCCGCCCGCCCGCCTCTTCGTCCGGGGTGCGGAAGGCCATGCGCGCGGTGGACACATCGGCAAGGATCTGGCGGGCGTGGCGCAGGAAAAGGCTGCCCTTGTGGGTGATCTCCAGCCCCCGCGCCTGCCGGTCGAAAAGCGTGACGCCAAGATCGTCCTCCAGCGCCCGGATCGCCTCCGTCACCGAGGATTGCGAGATCGACAGCGCCCGCGCCGCGCCCGAAACGCTGCCCGCCTCGGCCGCGGCGACGAAGAACTGAAGCTGGCGGAGCGAGAAGGCCATGCCGGACCCTAGCCGCGCCGCGCAGGGCGGACAAGGCCGGGGCGGCCCCCAGGGGCGGTCAGAGGGGGAGAGGGCAGCACCGGGGCGCTGCCCCGGACCCCGGGATATTTATGGACAGAAAATGAACAGGGTGGTGCTTTCGTCCTGCGCCCTTCATTTTCTGTCCCCAAATATCCCCGCCGGAGGCTCCCGCCCTCGACAAGGGCGCAACCGCCCGGCGCGGGCACGGCATCGAGGCAGCGGCCCCGGTCCTTCCTCAGGCCGGTTGCGGGGCCAGCCCGCCCGCGCGGCGCGGCGCACGGCGGGGGGCGGCATAGCGGGCGATGCCGAGGTCGGCGGCCTCGATTTCCGGCGCGCAGCCCGACATCAGATCCGCCAGCACCCGGCCCGAGCCCGCCGCCATCGTCCAGCCGAGCGTGCCGTGCCCGGTGTTGAGGTAAAGCCCCGCCACCGGCGTCGGGCCCACCACCGGGGTGCCGTCGGGCGTCATCGGCCTGAGGCCGGTCCAGAAGTTCGCCGCCGCCGTATCCCCCGCGCCGGGGAAGAGGTCGGTCAGCGATTTTTCCAGCGTCGCGCGCCGGCGGGGGTGCAGCGTCAGGTCGAACCCGGCGATTTCCGCCAGCCCGCCGACGCGGATCCGGTCGCCGAGCCGCGTGATCGCGACCTTGTAGGTTTCGTCCATCACGGTCGAGACCGGCGCGCGGTCCGCCGCGACGACCGGCACGGTGATCGAATAGCCCTTGACCGGATAGACCGGCAGCCGCAGGCCCAGGGGTGCCACCAGCGCGGGCGAATGGCTGCCGAGCGCGACCACCACCGCATCGGCGCGCAGCCGCCCTTCGGCGGTGTCCACCCCGGTCACGGCGCGGCCTTCGACCGCCAGCCGCCGCACCTCGACCCCATAGCGGAAGGTGACGCCGGCCGCCGCGGCCCGATCGGCCAGCCCGGTGGTGAACAGGAAGCAATCCCCCGTCTCGTCCCCCGGCAGGCGCAGCCCGCCCGCGATCGGCGCGCCCGCCGCCGCCAGCCCCGGTTCCGCCCGCAGGCAGCCCGCGCGGTCCAGCAATTCGAACGGCACGCCATCGGCCTTCAGCACCGCGATGTCCTTTTCCGCCGCCGCCAGCTGTTTTTCGTCGCGGAACACCTGCAGGGTGCCCTGCATGCGTTCGTCATAGGCGATCCCGGTCTCGTCGCGCAGCGCCATCAGGCAGTCGCGGCTGTATTCGGCCAGCCGGACCATGCGGCTCTTGTTCAGTACATAGGCCGGCGTGGTGCAGTTGCGCAGCATCTGCCACATCCATTCCACCCGCTGGCGGTCGATCTTGGGTTGCAGCACCAGCGGCGCATGGGTCTGGAACATCCATTTCAGCGCCTTGAGCGGGATCCCCGGCGCGGCCCAGGGGGCGGAATAGCCCGGGCTGATCTCGCCCGCATTGGCGAAACTCGTTTCCAGCGCGGGGCCGGGCTGGCGGTCCAGCACGGTGACTTCATGGCCCGCGCGGGCCAGATACCAGGCCGAAGTGACCCCGATCACGCCGGCGCCCAGAACGATGACCTTCATGGCGATGCTCCCTAGATGCCGGTTATGATCCGGTCGGGATGCATGTTACCCTTTCCGGCGGCGAAGGAGGTGCCGAAGTCTGCGGTGAAACGGGAATGGAATCGAAGAAACCATTTCCATTCTTCGAAGTTGAGCAATAAAAATCCGATATGCGTTTCATATGCGCAAACATCCCGCATGTGCCGACTCGGCCCCCCGGGGGACTTTCCATCCGCCCCGCCCGCGCCTAGGCTGGGGGTGCCGGAGGATCCACGATGCCGCAACCTCCCCGACACCGATCCCCATGGTCGGCCCGTTCCGGGCGCGTCCTGCGTTGGGCCTTGGCGGCCTTGGCCCTGCCCATGGCGGCCTTCGCGCAGGCGGTGCCCGACTATCAGCTCGACCTCGATACCGGCGGGCATCGCGCGGCGATCCGGGGGCTGGCGGTTTCGGCCGACGGGGCGGTGCTGGTCTCTGTTTCCGACGACAAGACCGCCCGGGTCTGGGACTGGCAGCGGGGCGAGTCCACCGCCATCCTGCGCGGCCAGATCGGCACGGGGAACGAGGGGCTGATCCATGCCGTGGCGCTGTCGCCGGACGGGCGGTTCGCCGCGGTGGCGGGCTATTTCGGCGGTCATGTCGCGGCGCAAGGCCCCTTCGGCGATGTGCGGGTGTTCGACACGCGGTCGGGGCGGCTCCTGCGGGTGCTGGAAGGGCATGACCTCATGGTCGAGGCGCTGGCCTATGATCCCGCGCGCGACGAACTCGCGGCCTCGGGGCAGGGCGGCATGATCCACCGCTGGCGCGCGCCCTTCGGGGATGCGCCCGAACCGCTGGCCGCGCTGGACACCGAGGCCAACCGCGTCCGCGCGCTGGCCTATGCCGCCGGGGGCACGCGGCTGGCGGCGGCGACGCTGGATTACGGGCTGCGGCTGTGGGATCTGGAGACCGGCGCGGCGATGGAGATCCCCGATGCCGAACCCCTGTGGGACGTGCCGCTGGTCGGCCTTGCGGTCGGCGCCGACGGCACGCGGCTGGCGGTGGCGGGCGATGACGGGCGGGTGGAGTTGCGCGATGCGCGGGACGGCCATCTGGTCGCCGCGCTGCCGGTCCAGCCCTTCCGCCCCGATGCGCTGGCCTTCGCGGGGGGCGACAGGCTGTTGACCGTTTCCTGCGGCTACCGCTGCGGCGAGGATCATCGGTCGGCCACATGGTCGCTCGACACCTTTACCCCCGTCGCCGACTACCGCGGCCATGACGCCGAGGTGCGCGCGGCCCTCGCCCTGCCCGGGGGCGAGATCGTGGCGACCGCAGGCGGGCGGGGGCATGAAATCCACCTCTGGCGGGCGGAAACCGGCGCGGCGGTGCGGCAGTTGAAGGGCCTCGGCCAGTCCATCGCCGCGGTGGGCATTGCCGATGACGGCAGCGCGGTGGCCTGGGGCACCGTGGACCCTTGCCCCGACCGGGTGATCTGCCCGCAGACCCTTGGCCCCTTGGACCGCATGTTGCCCCTGCCGGGCCCCGACCGCAGCCTGTCCGCGCCCCGCGCCATCGAGGGCGATTTCCTGCGCGCGGTGCTGGATATGCCCGGCCTTGCCGTCACCATCGCCGGGGCCCGCGACGGCGGGTTCGAGGGCGCCGACCTGCGCCTAACCGGGCCCGGGGGCATGCAGACCCTGCGCCGCGACGCCACCACCGGCTATTACCACACCGCCTATACGCTTACCGGCGACACCGTCATCACCGGCGGCGGCAACGGCATCCTGCTGGCGCAGGCGCTGGCCGACGGGCGCATGGCGGGCGAGTTCCGGGGCCATACCGGCGACATCCTCGCCCTTGCCGCCCTGCCGCGCGCGAACCGCCTGATCAGCGGCAGCGCCGACCAGACCCTGCGGATCTGGAACCTCGACACCCGCGCCCTGATCGCCAGCATTTTCACCGCCGGCCCCGACTGGATCGTCTGGACCCCGCAGGGCTATTACCAGTCCTCGCCCGAGGGCGACCGGCTGGTGGGCTGGCATGTGAACCAGGGGCAGGGGCGCGAGGCGCGTTTCATCCGCGCCCGCCAGTTGCGCCAGCACCTGCACAGCCCCGAAATCGTCCGCCGCGCGCTGATGACGGGCGATCCGGCGGGCGCGGTGCGCGACCTGCGCGGGACCGACCGGGAACTCGACACCCTGCTGACCCGCGCCGCGCCCGAATTCGACCTGCGCCTCGCCCCCGACATCGCCGCGCCCGAGGGTTTCGCCGCCATCGAGGTCACGGGGGCGAGCCTTGAGGAGGTCGAAAGCTGGGGCTATTCGGTGCTGGTCAACGACCGCCGCGTGCCGCCCCTGCGGGTGGCCGATGCGGGCGGGCGGCTGATCTATCATATCGCGCTGGAACCGGGGGAAAACCGCATCCTCGTGACCGGGCAGAACGATTACGGCTATGTCACCGAACGCAGCGCGGTGGCGCTGTTCAACGCGCCGGTAGAACCGAAGGCCGGCAAGCTCTATGTCGCGGTGATCGGGGTCAACGACTACCCGGACCTGCCCGAGGGCTGCAACGGCCGGTCCTGCAACCTCGATTACCCGGTGGCCGATGCGCTGGAATTCCTCGACGTGGTGCGCGAACGCACGGCGCCGCTGTTTCAGGGCATGGAGGTGCGGGTGATGGTCAGCCGCGGCGCGCTGGATCAGCAGCCCCTGCGCCGCGACCGCCTGGCCGCCCTCATGGACCCCGCAGAGGTGATGGAGCCCGAGGCCCGCACCATCACCGACGAACTGACCGATTTCCTGGCGCTGCCGGGGCCCGATGACACCACCGTCATCTTCGCCGCCGGCCACGGCATCAACATCGACGAACAATACTATCTGATCCCCGCCGACGGCGAGAAGCGGGGCGAGAACTGGCGGCGGTCCTCGCTGGTGGACTGGTCGGTGATCCAGGAGGAAATCGGCTTCGCCCAGGGGCGGCGGATCCTGGTGCTGGATACCTGCCACGCCGCCAACGCCTTCAACGCCCGGCTGGAAAAGGACGCGGCCGATGCGCGGGTGGTGGTGTTTTCCGCCACGGCGGCCAACAACACCGCCGCCGAACGCGCGGATCTGGGCCACGGCATCTTCACCTGGGCGCTGGTCGAGGGGCTGCGCGGCAAGGCCGACCCCTCGGGCGAGGGCGTGCGGCTGCTGAACCTCGCCGATTACGTCTACCGCGAGGTGGTGCGGCTGTCGTCGCAAAAGCAGGAACCCTTCTACCACATCTCGCAGACCTCCAACTTCCTGCTGGCGCGGCCGTGATTTTCAGGGACCGGACAGGGATGGGGGCTGCGGTGCGGCCGGGGGGACAACGCGCCGCGCACATGATCGCCGGGGTTGTCCGGCGGGCATGTAACCGGTGGAGGGCGCGCGCCCGCGTCACCGCCGAAACCGTACCCCCGCAACCGGCCGCCCCCACCGCGCCCCCGATCTTGCCGAAAGGGGAAGGATCGTCCCCCCGAGCCCGCCGAAACGGGCGCCTCCGCCAGTACCCGCCCGCCTGCGCTGCGTCCCTCACCAGTGAAGAACGCCACCCCGACTTCATCTTGCCGAAAATACTCCGGGGGCGCCGGCTGGTGCGCCACTGGTTCGAGAACCAGCCGGCGCGGGGCTGGCCCCCGGCGCTGCGGGCTGCAAAAGCCCAGAGGTCCCCCATATGGGCTGCCCCCGCGGCAACCGCGGGCAGCCTCTCCATCAAAACCCTTCTTTGCTTCATCTTTTCCCAAATACCCCGGGGGCGCCGGATGGTGCGCCACCGGTTCGAGAACCAGCCGGCGCGGGGCTGGCCCTCGGCCCTGCGGGTCATCACGACCGCAACCGCCCTCATCCTCGCCAGCGCCCCCGCACATGCGCAGGACGGATGCCCCCCCGGCGATACCCCCTTCGCGCCCTTCTACGCCGACCCCGCGCGTTTCACCCGGGCGCTGGCGGCGACCGAGGGCCAGCCCGCGCCCTCGGCCCCGCCCACCGGGCTGATCGTGCCGCATCATCTGGAGATCCCGGAGCTGATCGCCGGGGGTATCCGCCTGTCGGAAGCCACGCGGCCCGACCGGATCGTGGTGCTGTTCCCCGACCATTTCTTCAAGCTCCGCCGCCCCTTCGCCACCACGGGGCGGGGGTTCGACACGGTTCTGGGGCCGGTGCCGGGCGACCCGGCGGGGGCGGCGGCGTTACGCGCGGCGAGCCCGCTCATGGAGGACTCCTGCCTTTTCGCCCGCGACCACGGGCTGCGCGCGGTGCTGCCCTTCATCGCGGCGCTTCACCCCGGCGTGCCGGTGCTGCCGGTGGCCGTCGCCATCAGTTCCACCCGTCCGCAGTGGGAGGATCTGGCGACCGCCATGACCCCACTGGCCGGGCCGGGCACGCTGATGGTGCAGGCGACCGACTTTTCCCATTACCTGCCGCTGCACGAGGCCCGCCAGCGCGACCAGCAGGTGCTGAACCTGCTGGCGGCGGGGGATCTCGATGCGATCGCGGGCCTGCGCCAGCCAGACCATGTGGATTCGCTCGGCGCGATGTATGTCACGCTGGCGCTGCAACAGCGGCTGCACGGCGCGGCGCCCGTCGTCGTCGCCAACCGCAATTTGCAGGAACTCACGCCGCGTTTCGTGGCGGAAACCACCAGCTACATCACCGCCGCCTTCCTGCCCCCCGGCGCGGTGGCCGACCCGATCCAGCCCGACAGCCCCGTCTACATGCTCGGGGGCGATCTGTTCCTCGGGCGCAGCCTGCCGCGGCTGCTGGCGGACGAACTGGCGGCGGACCGCGTGGCGCAGGCGGCGCTGGCGGCGACGCGGGGGCGGCCCTTGGTGCTGAACCTCGAAGGCGTGCTGCTGCCCGATCTGCCGGGAAACCTGCCGCATCTGGTGCTGGCGAGCCCCGCGCAGATGGTGCTGGACTGGGCGCGGCGGCTGAATGTCGTGGCGTTCGGCCTTGCGAACAACCACACGAACGACATCGGCCTCTCGGGCGTGGCGGAAACGCTGGCGGCGCTGCGGGCCGGGGGAATGGCGCATATGGCGCAGGGCGCGGCGCTGGACCTGCCGGGCGTCACGCTGGTGGCGCTGAGCGATCTGGACGGCGCCGCCGACCCGCCCTTCGACCGGCTGGGGCCCGGAATGCTCGACCGGCTGGTGCGGCCGGATGCGGCGGTGCCGGTGGTGGCCTTCGTCCACTGGGGGCGGGAATATGTCACCGAACCGGGCCCGCGCGAGGTCTGGCTGGCCGACCAGATGCGCCGCCGCGGCGTGGCCGCCGTGGTCGGCGCCCATCCCCATGCCGCCAGCGCCGCGCCGGTGGCGATCGGGGGCGGCGACACGCTGGTCTTTCATTCCACCGGCAATTTCCTCTTCGACCAGTTGCCGCCCGAAAGCTCGGGCGCGCTGGTGGAACTGCGGGCCTTTGCGCAAGGAACGGTGTTCCTGCGCCAGATGCCGCTGCCGCATCTTTTCGCGGCGGCGCGGGGGCGGTGAGGGGGCCGGGGCAAGGCCCCGGCCTGCGGACACAGGGGAAAATGGCGGCCGGGGCGCTGGAAACCGTTGTGCGGCGGGCGGGTTCGGGCGTAGCCTGACACGATCACGGGAATGGGAGCGGGTCATGGCGGGCAGGGCGGCAGGCTGGCGCGGGGCGGTTCTGGCGGCGGCGGTGGCGGGGTTCGCCCCCACCGGCGCGGCATGGGCAGAGGCGCAGGCACCCGCACAGGCTCTGGCACGGGCAGAGGCGCCCTCCGAACGGTTGCAGGTCATCTACAACCCCGAAACCCGCGCCGTCAGCCGCCGGATGGTGCGCCTTTACGACCCCCATCCCGGCATGGCGCTGGATTTCACCTGGGAACCCGCGCCCGGCAACTGGCCCGGCATCACCCCCGACGGCTTTGCCGACGGCCCCGGCAAGGTCAGCTGGCGCGCGCCGGGGGTGGCGGGCTACGACCCCCGCGCGGTGCACCACAGCTATGAAGGCACGCTCGCCGCCGGGCGGTTCGAGGGCCGCGGCGTCCTGCGCTACCGCGACGGCAGCCGGTACGAGGGCACCTGGGTGGCGGGCCTGCTGGAGGGCGCGGGCATGCATCTGGACGCCAGCGGCAACCGCTACGAAGGGCCCTTCGCCGCCGGGCGGGCCGAGGGGCAGGGGATCTGGCGGTCGCGCGAGGGTTGGGTCTACACCGGCGGCTTCGCCGCGGGCCAGCGCCACGGCGAGGGCCGGGTCGCGCTGCCCGGGGGCCTGCGCTACGATGTGGTGATGGACCGGGGCGAGGAAGTGCATTCCACCCGCCCCCGGGTCTTTGCCGACGCCACGCTCGGCGGCCTCCTGCCCGCGCAATCGGGGGGCGCGGCCGGCAAGGTGGCGATGGCTGTCGTCATCGACCAGCGCGTGACCGAGGAACAATCCGTCCGCTACACCCATCATGTGGGCGAGAACGGGGTGATGATATTCCCCATGGACGAGGAATTGCAGCGCATCTGGAACGGCGAGGCGCGGCCGGAGGATCTGTATGTCCTGACGGACATGTCGCAGATGGACTGGGACGCCACGCGCGCCTTCGCGGTGCTGGATCTGGCGACCGAGGACGGATCGCGCGTGCGGCTGAAAAGCCTCGACCTCGCTGTGGATCTCAGCATGCCGCATCTGCGCCCGGTGCTCGAGGCGCAGCCGCATGCCGGCTGCGTGGGCTTCCGGCCGAGCTTCAACTTCGTCAACCACGGCTGGGGCGCGGTGGAAAACGCGGTGGCGCGGTTCCGGTTCTCGAACCCCGACAGCTACGACTGGGAACGCCCCGCCGCCGAGCGCCCGGGGACGGACTGGTACGAATTGCCGGTGGGCAGCTTCGACCAGGGTGCGGATGTGATGCTGCGCGACCTCTTCGTGCAGGCGGGGGCGGATGTGGCGGCGCTGGAAACCCGCCGCTTCACCTGCCCGAGCCAGGAGTTGATGGAAACCTGCTCCGCGCAGGCGCTGGCGGGGCTCGACCTCGGCGCGCTGAACGGGCATGCGGGCGGCATGGGGGTGATCAGCACCGATCTGATCGGCGAGTTGCGCTATGAATGGGTGGATGCCGCGGGGGTGCGCAACCAGGATCTGGTGCCGCTCGGCCTGCATGTCAATCTGGCGACGATCGAGGTGCCGGGGGGCCTGGCCGAATGCGGGGCGGGCGGGGCCTATGCCACCGAGGCGCCGCAGTTCCTGGAGGTGGAACTGCCCGCCGAGGGCCGGGACTACCGCATCAACATCCCCAACCGCGGCAACCCCAACCTTGCCGAACTGCGCCGGGGGCTGAAGCTGTGGTCGCGGCAATCCTCCATGCACCGCCTGCATGTCGAGGCCGAATTCGGCGACGGCAGCATCCGCCGCTCGCCCATGGTGGAACTCTACTTCCTCCACCCCCGCACGCCGGAGTTCACCAGCACGACGACGCCGGCCAGTTGCTACCTGTCGGCGGATTACGACGATCTGTGCTAGGGGGCATCCCGGCGGCTGCGGGGGTGGTGAGGGCAGGGCCGGGGGCCAGCCCCCGGACCCCCGGGATATTTATGGACAGAAAATGGAGGCAGGCAGCGCTCTCCCCTTGAACAAGGCGGATGCAGCTTCACCTTTCCTGAAATACTCCGGGGGTCCGGGGGCTGGCCCCCGGCGCTGTCCGCGACATGGCCCTGCCGCCGGGCGTCTTCCCCCCGCTTGGGGATTGCGCCCGGCGCGGCGGGGGGCGAGGATGGCGGCATGGCTGACCGTTCCGACCCCTTCCCCCCCGCCCCCCGGCTGCGCCTGCGCATCCTCTTCGGCCGCGCCATGCTGGGCCCCGGCAAGGCAGACCTGCTGGAACGGATCGGGGCCTCGGGGTCGATCTCTGCCGCCGGGCGGCAGATGGGGATGAGCTACAAGCGCGCCTGGACGCTGGTGGAGGAGTTGAACGCCGCCTTCGCCGAACCGCTGGTGGAAAGCGTGCGCGGCGGCGCGGGCGGCGGGGGCGCGGCGCTGACCCCGGCGGGGCAGGAGGTCCTGCGCCGCTATCGCGCGGTGGAGGCCGCGGCCGCGGCTGCGGGGGCGGAGGATATCGCGGCCTTGCAGGGAATGCTGCGGGCGCCCGCCGATATGTCAGCGGAAAGATAACGCTTGCCTGCGCGGCGGGCCTGCGGCTATCCGGGGAGGGAGTTGCCCGGAGCCGCGATGCCTGCCGTTTCCCCCGCCCCCGCCCCCGTTCCTGCCGCGCCCGGCATGCGGTTTGTGCCCGCCGCCCGCCGCCCACCCTGCGGCCCCCTGCGCCACGGGGAGGGTGCATGACGGACTGGCTCGGCCCCGACGAATGGCGCGCGGTGGAACTGTCGCTGCGCGTGTCGCTGGTGGCGACGCTGTGCAGCCTGCCTCTGGGCATCCTCGTCGCCCATGCGCTGGCGCGGTGGCGGTTTCCGGGCAAGGCGGTGCTCAACGGGATCGTGCATCTGCCGCTGATCCTGCCGCCGGTCGTCACCGGCTATGTCCTGCTGATGACCTTCGGGCGGCGGGGCTGGGTGGGGCAGGCGCTGGACGAATGGTTCGGCGTGGTCTTTGCCTTCCGCTGGACGGGCGCGGCGCTGGCGGCGGGGGTGATGGCGTTCCCGCTGATGGTGCGCGCGATCCGGCTGTCGATCGAGGCGGTGGACCCGCGGCTGGAACAGGCGGCGGCGACGCTCGGCGCGGGCCGCGCCTGGGTGTTCCTGACGGTGACGCTGCCCCTGATCCTGCCCGGGGTGGTCGCGGGGGCGATCCTCGCCTTCGCCAAGGCGATGGGGGAATTCGGCGCGACGATCACCTTCGTGTCCAACATACCCGGCCAGACGCAGACGCTGCCCTCGGCGATCTACAGTTTCCTTCAGGTGCCGGGCGGGGATGCGGCGGCGCTGCGGCTGGTGGCGGTGTCGGTCGCGGTGGCGGTGCTGGCGCTGGCGCTGTCGGAATGGCTGGGGCGGTTCGTCGCGGGCCGGATCGGGCAGCGATGAGCCTCGAGGTCCGCCTGTCCCACCGCTTTCCCGGTTTCGCGCTGGAGGTGGATTTCGCCGCCCCCGGCGGGCTGACGGCGCTGTTCGGCCGGTCGGGGTCGGGCAAGACCACGGTCATCAACGCGGTGGCGGGGCTGTTGCGCCCCGATGCCGGGCGGGTGGCGGCGGGGGGCGTGGTGCTGGCCGACAGCGCGGCGGGCGTCTGGCTGCCGCCGCACCGCCGCCGCCTTGGCTATGTGTTTCAGGACGCACGGCTTTTCCCGCATCTGACGGTACGGCAGAACCTGCTTTACGGCCGCTGGTTCGCCCCCCGGGGGCCGGGCGCCGATTTCGGGCGCATCGTCGAGATGCTGGGTATCGGCCCCCTGCTGGCCCGCCGCCCCGGCGGGCTGTCGGGGGGCGAGCGGCAGCGGGTGGCATTGGGGCGGGCGATCCTGTCGAACCCGCGCGTGCTGCTGATGGACGAACCTTTGGCCGCGCTCGACGATGCGCGCAAGGCGGAAATCCTGCCCTATCTGGAACGGCTGCGCGATGCGGCGGGGGTGCCGATCCTCTATGTCACCCATTCGCCCGCCGAACTCGCCCGGCTGGCGACGACGGTGGTGGCGCTGGAGGCCGGGCGGGTGGTCGCCGCGGGCCCGGCGGCGGCGCTGCTGGCGGACCCGGCGGTCGCCCCGGTCTTTGGCCTGCGCGCCGCCGGTGCGCTGGTCCATGCCCGCGTCGCGGCGCAGGAAGGCGACGGGCTGACGCGGCTGGAAACCGCCGCCGGGCCGCTGTGGCTGCCGCGGGTGGAGGCGGGGGTGGGCGCCACCCTGCGCGTCCGCATCCAGGCGCAGGACGTGATGCTGGCCCTGACGCGGCCCGAGGGGATTTCGGCGCTCAATGTGCTGCCGGTGACGGTGCGGGTGCTGCGGATGGGCGAGGGGCCGGGGGCGCTGGTGCAGCTGATGGCGGGCGATGACCCGATCCTCGCCCGCGTCACCCGCCGCTCGGCCGAGGCGCTTGGCTTGCGCCCGGGGCTGGCGCTTTTCGCGGTGATCAAGGCGGTGTCGGTCGCGCCGGGGGATGTGGCTCAGGACGGGTCGTCATAGCGGTGGCGGTTGCCCTGCCAGTCCGTCACCCGATGGCTGCCGGGGCTGTCGCCCGGTTCCAGATACCCCGGCCCGACCGGCACCTTGCCATGGCCCCCGGGGATGTCGAGCACATAGGTCGGCAGGCAGATCCCCGACAGCCGCCCGCGCAGCGCCGCCATGATCCGCTGGCCCTCGGCGATGGTGGTGCGGAAATGGCCGGTGCCGCGGGCAAGATCGCAATGGTGCAGATAATAGGGCCGCACCCGGTTGCGCACCAGCGCGCGGAACAGATCCTCCAGCGCCTGCGGACTGTCGTTGACGCCCCGGAGCAGGACCGTCTGCGACAGCAGCGGCACGCCCGCGCGGGCCAGCCGGGCGAGCGCGGCGCAGGCGGCGGGCGTCAGTTCCTGCGCATGGTTGGTGTGGATCACCACATGCACCGCCGGGCGGATGTCCAATGCTTCGACCAGCGTGTCGGTGATCTTCGCCGGCGCCACCACCGGCACGCGGGTGTGAAAGCGCACCACCTCGACATGCGGGATCGCGGCGAGCCGGGCCAGCACCGCGCGCAGCCGCCGCGGCGACAGCACCATCGGGTCGCCCCCGGTCAGGATCACCTCCCATATCGCCGGGGTGCGGGCGATGTAGTCGAGTGCCGCGGCCATGTCGGCCTCGGGCAGCGCGCCGTCCTCGCCCACCACCTCGCGGCGGAAACAGAAGCGGCAATAGACCTCGCAGGTATGGGTGGCGTGCAGGATCACGCGGTCGGGGTAACGGTGGGTCAGGCCGGGCACGGGCGCATGGGCCCCGTCGCCGATGGGGTCGGCCAGTTCCTCGGGCCGGATGGTCAGTTCGGCGGCCGAGGGCACGAACTGCCGCGCCACCGGATCGTCCGGGTCGCCGGGGGCGGCGATGGCGCCCTGCATCTCCGCCGTCAGGCGGATGCGGAAATCCGCGGCCACCTGTTCGAGCGCGGCCCTGTCTTCGGCAGGCGCCAGCCCCGCCGCCGCCAGATCCTCCACGCTCGCCAGCGCGCGGGCGGGCAGGGGGGTGACGGGGACGGGTTTCGGGGCCATGGGCGGTCCTTTCGGCGGGCCCCGCGGATATGCGGGCCCCGCGCCGCTTTGGCAAGGGTGCAGGCCCCGGCGGCAGGGCGGAAAGGGGCAGACCCGACCTGCGGGGCCGGGTCGGACTACCCGAAGGGCCCGCCGCGCCGTCACGCCCGCCTTCCGGTGGTTCTTTGGCGGAGAGGTCGGCGGCCTCCGGCGGGGATATTTAAGGGACAGAAAGTGAAGAGAGCGCGCCCATCGAGGGGAAGCGATCTTCATCTTGCCTGAAATACTCCCGCGCGGAGCGCCGCCGACAGAGGTCATCAGGCGCGGCGTCCGGCGGGGGGCTGTCCGCAGGCCGGGGCTTGCCCCGGCATCCGCCTCAATGGCCCCGGGGGCCGCTCGTTCCCGGGAAGGGCACGAATTCCGCGTCATCCCCCGGCGGCAGGCGGAAGCGGCCGTGGTCGAAATCGCCCGCGATCCAGGCCTGTTTCGCCGCCTCCAGCTTTTCGCGCGACGAGGCCACGAAGTTCCACGAGATATAGCGCGGCCCTTCCAGTGTGGCGCCGCCCAGAAGCATCAGCCGCGCGCCCTGCGGCCCCGCCGTCACGGTGATCGCATCGCCCGGGCGGAACACCATCATGCGCCCGGCCTCGAAGCTCTCGCCCGCGATCGCCACCGCGCCTTCGGTGACATAGAGCCCGCGGTCCTCGTGATTGTCGGGCAGCGGGATCTTCGCGCCCGGGTCCAGCACCGCATCGGCGTAGAACATTTCGGAAAAGGTGCTGACCGGCGCGCGCGCGCCCCAGGCGTCGCCGAGGATCAGCCGCACCCGCTTGCCCTCGCCCTCCAGCAGCGGCAGGGCCTCGCGGCCGTGGTGCTCGAAGCTGGCCGGGCGGTCCTCATGGGCGGCGGGAAGCGCGACCCAGGTCTGGATGCCGAACAGCGAATGGGGGCTGCGGCGCGTTTCCTCGGCGGTGCGTTCGGAATGGGTGACGCCATTGCCCGCCACCATCCAGTTGACCGCGCCGGGGTGGATCATCTGGTCGGTGCCCAGGCTGTCGCGGTGGCGGAACTCGCCCTGGTAGAGATATGTCACCGTCGCCAGCCCGATATGGGGATGCGGGCGCACGTCGATGCCGCCCGCGCGCAGGAATTCCGCCGGGCCCATCTGGTCGAAGAAGATGAAGGGCCCGACCATCTGGCGTTTCGGCGCGGGCAGGGCGCGGCGCACCTCGAACCCGCCGAGGTCGCGGGCGCGCGGGATGATGAGGGTTTCAAGCGCGTCGATCCCCCCCGCCTCGGGGCAGCGGGGTTCGAGATCGGGCATCCAGCTCATGGCGTCCTCCTTCGGGCGTCCTCCAGTGCGGGGTGGCGGGGGGATGATGGCACGAAAGCCGCCCCCGCGCACCCCCGGTCCGGGCCCGGGCGGTCAGGCCGCCAGCGCCGCGATCGCGGCATCCGCGCGGGCCAGCGCCGCGTCGCGGTCGAAGACGATGGCGTCGGCGGCGACGAATTCGACATCGGTGATGCCGAAGAAGCCGAGCATGTGGCGCAGCCAGCCCGAGGCATAGTCGAGATCGGAGCCGAGCGGCGTGCCGTCAGAGGTATAGGCCACGATGGCGCGCTTGCCGGTCAGCAGGCCCTTGGGCCCGGTCTCGGTATAGACGAAGGTCTCGCCCTTGCGCGCCAGCTGGTCGATCCAGGACTTCAGCTGCGCCGGCACGCCGAAATTGTAGACCGGCAGCGCGATCACCAGCACGTCGGCGGCCCGCACCTCGGCCAGCAGCGCATCGGCAGTGGCGGCGGTCGCGGCCTGGCCGGCATCGCGCGCCGCGGCCGGGGTGAAGACGGCGCCGAGCCAGGCGCCGTCGATGACGGGAACGCCGGCGGAAAGGTCGCGGGTGACGATGGCCGCGGCCGGATCGGCGGCCAGCAGGCGCTCGACGATGCGCCCGGTCAGCTGCCGCGACACGGCGGCCTCGCCCTTGATCGAGGCTTCGACGCGCAGGATGGTGGTCATGGGAATGATCCTTGGAATGTTGCGTTGGAATGAAACTGGCGCTGTGCGCGGGCAGGTTCAATCGCCGCGACCGCACGGGGGTTGTGCGAAATTGTGCAGGGTTCCCGTGCGGTTGCCCGGCGACGGCGCGGGTGGAGCGGGGTGCTGCCCGCGGCCTGCTGGTTTTCGAACCCGTGGCGCACCATCCGTCGCCCCCGGAGTATTCGGGGCAAGATGAAGCCGCAAAGGGCGTTGTCTGAAGAGGAAACTGCCCCCTTCATTTTCTGTCCCTAAATATCCCGGGGGTCCGGGGGCTGGCCCCCGGCGCTGTCCTCGACGCCGCGCAGGCCGCCGGGGTTCAGCGCACCCGCAGGTCGAAGGCGGCCTCTTCGGTCCAGGAAAACTGGCCGTCGGGCTGGCGGACCAGTTCGGGGAAATGGCCCGGCACGATGCGGTCGGCCATGGAAAGGATGCGGCGGATCGAGGCGTTGCCGGCCTCCACCGTGTCGAAACCCATGTCGCAACGCGCGAGGATCGCCTCTTTCGCGTATTTGATCGCATCGCCCGCGATCACCACCCGCGCGCCGTCGGGTGCGGTCAGCGCCAGCGCGTGGCAGCCCGGGGTGTGGCCGGGGGCGGGGAAGTGGTGCAGGCCGGGTTCCAGTTCGCCCTCGCCCTCGATCAGCGTCAGGTCGCTGGCGCGCAGCCGGTCGTGCAGGCCCCAGGGCATCAGGATGTCGTCGGGATGCGGGTTCGCGGCATAGTCCCATTCCCGCCGGCTGACGATGAACCGCGCCTGCGGGAAGAGGTCGATGTTGTGGGAATGGTCGAAATGCAGATGCGTCAGGAACACGGTGCGGATGTCGGCGGGCGCAAGCCCCCGCGCCTTCAGCGCCTTCAAGAGGCCGAGCCGCGCGATATAGCCCCCGGTGTCCACCAGCATCGGCCCCGAGGGCGGATGCAGCAGGGTCACGTTCGACATGCCCAGGAAATCCTCGCGCAGGCGCAGGTTGTTGCCCTGCACCACGATTTCATAGGGGATGCGGGGGGCAATCCGGGTCATGCGGCGCTTCCTTCCGGCGGGTTGGCGGCGTTCCAGCCGCCATGGGCGCGCTTGTACGCCTCCAGCGAGGGTTGCATGTGCCGGATCGACAGATCGACGAAGGCCGCGCGGTCGCCCTTGCGCAAAAGCGCGATCATCTCGCCATGTTCGGCCCGCGCCAGCCGCAAAAGCGCCGGATCCCCGATCCCGTAGCAGCGGATGCCGAGCGTTTCCGTCCACAGCCGGTCGATCAGCCCGACCAGCGAGCCGTTGCCGCAGGCATCCCAGATCGTGCGGTGGAACTGGTTGTTGAGCGCGCAGACCCGTTGCAGGTTGCCCGCGTCATGCGCGGCGCAATAGTCGGCATGGACCCGTTCCAGTTCGTCGATCAGGCCGGGGGCGGCGGGCATGGGGATGCGGCGGGCGGCCTCGGTCTGCAACAGCGCGCGGGTGTCGTAGATCTGTTCGACCTCGGCCACCGAAAAGTCGCGCACCGTGGCGCCCTTGTTCGGCCGCCGCGTCACCAGGCCCATCTGTTCCAGTTCCACCATCGCCGCGCGCACGACATGGCGCGAGGCGCCGAACTGGCTGGTCAGGTCTTCCTCGATCAGCCGCTCGCGCGGGCGCATGCGGCCGAAGATGATGTTCTGTTTGACGAACGCGACGATCTCGGTCACGCCTTGGCTGTTCCTGGTCGGCTTCACGATGCAACTCCGAATAGCTGATCGGCGGCATGATCCGCCAGGGCGAGGCAGGAGGTCAGGCCGGGGGATTCGATGCCGAAGAGGTTCACGAGCCCCGCCATTCCGTGGCTGGCCGGACCCTCTACCGCGAAATCGGCGGGCGCGTCCAGCGGGCCGCCGATCTTGGGGCGGATGCCGCTGTAGGCGGGGCCGAGGTCGCGCCCTTCGACGCCGGGCCAGAACGGGGCGACGGCGGCGCGGAAGGGTTCGGCCAGCGCGGGGTCGAGCCCGTAGTCCAGCCGGTCGACCCGGACCAGATCGGGGCCGAGCCGCATCCGCCCGGCCAGATCCAGCGTGATGTGGATGCCGAGCCCGTCGCGGGTCGGCATCGGGTAGATCAGGTGGCGGAAGGGCGTGGCGCCCGAGACGCTGAAATACCGGCCCTTGGCCATCCAGGCGCGCGGCACATGGGCGGGGGGCAGGCCGCGGGTGGCCGCCGCCAGCGCGGGCGCGCCGTGGCCGGCGCTGTTCACCACCTCGGCGCAGGTCAGGGGGGCGGGGGTGCCGCCGGCATCCTCGGCCGTCAGCCGGTAGCCGCCCTGCGCGGGGGCGATGGCGGTGACGCGGGCATGCAGCGCCAGCACCGCCCCGGCCGCTTCCGCATCCGCCAGCAGCGCCAGCATCAGCGCGTGGCTGTCCACGATGCCCGACCCCGGCGACAGCAGCGCCGCGCGGCAGCGCAGCGCCGGTTCCAGCGCCTGCGCCGCCCCGGCATCGAGCCAGACGAGATCGCCCACCCCGTTCGCCCGGCCCCGCGCCATGAGCGCCCGCATCGCCGGGATCTGGTCCTCGCTCACCGCCACGATCAGCTTGCCCGTCGCCTGCGCCGCCACGCCCCGTTCGGCGCAATAGGCGTAAAGCGCGGCCTTGCCGGCCACGCAGAGCCGCGCCTTCAGGCTGCCGGCGGGGTAGTAGATCCCGGCATGGATGACCTCGGAATTGCGCGACGAGGTTTCGGCCCCGATTCGGTCGGCCTGGTCGAGCAGCAGCACCTCGCGCCCGGCCTGGGCCAGCCGCCGGGCAATGGCCAGCCCCACGACGCCGGCCCCGATCACGACTGTCTGCACGTCCATCGGCTCCTCACCGCGCATGAGGGTCAGATGCTCATATGCTGGCATGTTGGCAATTTTTGCAACAAAATTGTTGACAATAATGTCGGCGGGTGGTCGGATTTGCCCGAGGGACGGCGATCGGCAGCGGGGGAGGATCGCGCGTGGAACGCCTGGAACTGAACGGCATCCCGGTGAGGGTGGCCCGGTCGGGCCCGGCGGGGGCGCCTGCGGTGCTGCTGCTGAACAGCCTCGCATCCGATCTGACGATGTGGGACGGCGTGGCGCCGGTGCTGGCGCGCGGCCATGACGTGATCCGGTTCGACGCCCGCGGCCATGGCGGCACGGGGGCGACCGGGGGGGATTATACGCTCGACCTGCTGATGGCGGATGCGCTGGCGGTGATGGATGCGCTGGCGGTCGACCGGGCGCATGTCGTGGGCCTGTCGCTCGGCGGGATGGTGGCGCAGCTGATGGCGGCGCGGGCGCCCGCGCGGGTGGGGCGGCTGGTCCTCTGCGCGACCTTCGCCGACAGCCCCCGCGACCTTTGGGCCGGGCGGGTGGCAGAGGCGCGGGCGCAGGGGCTGTCGGGGCTGGTCGAGGGCACGCTGGACCGCTGGTTCACGCCCGCCTTCCGCGCCGCCGAACCCGCGCTGGTGGACCGCGTGCGCGCGATGATCCTGGGCACATCCGCCGCCGGTTACGCCGGGGCGGCGGCGGCGATCCGCGACATGGACCTGACGGGCGTGCCAGAGGCGATCGGCTGCCCCACGCTGCTGATCGCGGGGGCGGGCGACCCGTCGGCGCCCCCGGCGGCGATGCGCGCGTTGCAGGCCCGCATTCCCGGCGCGGATTATGCCGAAATCGCACATTCCGCGCATCTGTTCACGCTGGAACGCCCCGATGCGGCGGCGGATCTGATCGCCGGTTTCCTGACCCGCCCCGGCGGCGCGGAACGGACATAGACCACCCGGGCAGCCGGGCGGGACCAGACAAAACCGCCCGGGCCAACCGGGCGGGCAAGGGACCCCGAGAGGGCCCATCACGCAGGAGGAGGATAGCCATGACCGACGACATCAACCACCAAGATCCCACCGGCGGCGTCAGCCGGCGCGGGTTCCTGGCCGGCACCGGCAGCACGCTGGCGCTGGCGGGGCTGGCCGGCACGCTCGCCGCCCCCGCCATCGCGCAGGCCAAGGCGGTGCGGGTGGGGCTCGGGCTCAACTACGGGCCGTTCAACCAGCCCTGGCGGCGCGGCTGCTATACGCTGCTGAAGAAGGTCGTGGAACTGGGCGGCGAACCCGTCACCGTGCGCGGCACGCCCTCCAAGCAAAGCGAGCAGGACAGCGCCCGCACGCTGCTGGACCGCGACATCGACGTGCTGGTGCTCGGCATCTACTCGCTCGAATCCGAAACCGCCTATCTGGTGGAAGAGGCGCAGCGCCGCGGCATCAAGACCGTGGGCTTCGCCGTGCCGGTGAAGGATTCGCCCTTCGTCACCGAGGATACCTATGGCACCGGCACGGTGATGGGCTATCATGTGATGAACGCCACCGGGCGGCAGGGCACCTTCGTGCAGACCGCGGAAAGCCGGGGCTTCTATACCCCCTTCGACCAGGAGGGCGACACCTTCGCGCTGATGGCCAGCTATGAGCCGCGGATGAAACTGCTGGAATTCATGTCGGGGTCCGTGTCCACGCAGGACCAGATTTCCAAGGGCCGCGAAAACGTGCTGTCGCTGTTGCAGGCGAACCCGCAGCCGGGCTCGATCACCGGCATCATCAGCTGGTGGTGGCCGCTGACCATCGGCGCGGCGCAGGCGCTGCGGCAGATGAACCGGACGGATGTGCGCATCTTCAACCACTATTTCTCGAACCAGCTGCTGGAGGAAATGTCGCAACCCGATTCGCCCATCGAGTTTTCCACCGACGTGCCCTGGCACACGATGGGCGAGATGGTGGCGGAAACCGCGATCAAGCTCGGCCAGGGCGAGGAGGTGCCGCCCTTCCACAGCCGGGTGCCGGTGACGCAGATCACCAAGGACCAGGCGGCAGAGGCGCTGGCCGAGGTGCAGAAGATGGACGAAGAGGCCATCGCCTTCCTCGCGCAATACGGCGGCTGACGCCACGGGGCCGGGCGCGACCCGCGCCCGGCCCGTATCAGGGGGAACCGCGATGCCGATGGTCGAGGTGAAGATCAAGGCAGGGCGCACGATCGAGCAGAAGCGCGAGATCGCCCTGCGCATGACCGAGGTGCTGGTGGAGGTCTGCGGGTCCGCCCGCGACCGCGTTCACGTCATCATCACCGAGGTGGGCGAGGACAACTGGGGCCGCGGCGGGCGGCTTCTGTCGGACATAGGATAGGGGGCGCGGCATGGCCGGACGGCTGGAAGGCAAACGCATCATCATCACCGGCGCGGTGGGCAATATCGGCAAGGAGGCCGTGCGCCAGTTCGTGGCCGAGGGCGCGCGCGTCGTCATCGGCGACCGCGATGCCACCGGGGCCGACACCGCGCGCGAATTCGGCGCCGCGGTGCATTTCATCCAGGTCGACGTGACCGACGAGGCGAGCGTCAGGGCGCTGGTGGACCGCGGCGCCGAATGGCTCGGCGGGCTCGACGTGCTGGCGCAGAACGCGGGGCTGCAACATTCGGGCGCGGTGACGGATTTCGACGCGGCGAAGTGGGATGCCCTTTTCGCGGTGAACGCGCGGGCGCATTTCTTCGGCGCCAAACATGCCGTGCCGCTGATGCGCAAGGCGGGCAGGGGCGGGTCGATCATCAACACCTCGTCGCTTGCGGGCAAGCGCGGGGGGCCGGGGATGACGGCCTATTCGGCGTCCAAGGGCGCGGTGATCGGCTTCACCACCGCGCTGGCGATGGAACTGGCCGGCGACAACATCCGCGTCAACGCGATCTGCCCGGGCTGGGTCGATACCGCCTTCAACCAGCCCGCCATCGACTTCATGGGCGGGGCGGCGGCGCAGGCGCAGGCGGTGAAGGCGGTGGTGCCGCTCGGCCGGCAGGCCACCCCGGCGGAAATCGCGCCGATGTTCGTCTATCTCGCCTCGGACGAAAGCGCCTACATGACGGCGCAGGCGATCACCATCGACGGCGGCGTCTACAATTCGTGACCACGGGCGCGCACCCCGGGCGGCGCCCGCCCGGGGAACAACCGAGCAGGGGACGATCATGGCTCAACCAACACCGCAACCCCCGGCCGCGGCGCTGCCCGCGGGGCCTGCCGTCAAGGGCACGGGGCAGGGCGGGTCGCCGCTGGTGCGCTTTCTGCGCCGGTGGGGCACCATCGTGGTGATCATCGCCACGGGCATCGGCTTCGCCTTCGCCTCGCCCTGGTTCTTCACGGTGTCGAACCTCAACAACGTGCTGTTTTCTATGATCGTCAGCTGCCTCGTCTCGGTCGGGCTGACCTTCGTGGTGGTGGGGGGCAGTTTCGACCTGTCGGTGGGGCTGACCGTCACCACCACCTCGATCGTCACCGCCTTCCTGATCCCGGTGGTGGGGCCATGGGCCGCCATCGCGGGGGCGCTCTGCGTCGCGGGGTTCATCGGTTTCGTCAACGGGGTGCTGGTGACATACGGGCGGCTGTCGGGGATCGTGGTGACACTGGGGATGATGTTCGTCCTCGGCGGCATCAACATCTTCATCACCGGCGGCTACCAGATCGCGGTGGATTACGGCGAACGCGCCTTCCGCTTCATCGGGCAGGGCAAGATCGGCATGATCGCCTTTCCGGTGATCATCCTGCTGGTGGTGGTCGCGATCATGCATGTCGTCGCCACCCGCACCCGGGCGGGGCATTACATCACCGCCGTGGGCGACAACCCGATGGCGGCCTATTATTCGGGGGTGAAGGTCTATCACTGGCTGATCCTCGCCTTCGTGCTGGCGGGGCTGATGTCGGGGATCGGGGGGGTGATCCTCACCTCCATCTCCACCTCGGCGCAGCCGGTGGGGGGCGAGGGCTATCTGCTGGAGGCGTTTGCGGCCGTGTTCCTGGGCGCCACCGTCCTCGGCAAGGGCAAGCCGCATGTGTTCGGCACGCTTCTGGGGGTGTTCTTCATCTACATGGTGAATTCCGGCATGAACATGGTGGGCTTTCCCTTCGCCGCGCGCCAGCTGTTTTCCGGCCTGATCCTGATCCTTGCCGTGGGCGCGAATGCGATGCTCAACCGCGAGGAAATCCACCTCAAGTTCATCTGAGGGGGCGGCGATGTCGGACTGGCTGCTGGAAGTACGCGACCTGACGAAGGAATTCAGCGGCACCACGGTGCTGCGCGGCATCACGCTCGGCTTCCGGCGGGGCGAGGTGCACGGGCTTCTGGGCGAAAACGGCGCGGGCAAATCGACGCTGATCAAGATCCTGACCGGCGTCTATGGCGCCACGGGGGGCGAGATCCTGCTGGAAGGCGCGCCGGTGCGGATCAACAACCCGCTGGACGCGCATCGGCTCGGCCTCGGCGCGGTCTATCAGGATACCGAACTGATCGCGGGCTTCAGCGTGGGCGAAAACATCCTTCTGGGCAACGAACCCGGCGGGGCGATGATCTCGTCCGCGCGGATCCAGGCGCAGGCGCAGGCGATCCTCGACGAGATCGGCATCGCCATCGACGCCGCCCGCCCCGCCCGCAGCCTGAGCGCGGCAGAGGCGCAGCTGGTGACGCTCGGCACGCTGTTCCACCGCAAGTACAAGGTCATCATCCTCGACGAACCCACCGCCCGGCTGTCGGCGCCCGAGGTGGAACTGTTGTTCCGCATCATCCAGAACTTCCGCGCGCAAGGGATCACCATCATCTACATCTCGCACCGGCTGGAAGAGATCAAACGCATCTGCGACCGCGCCACGATCCTGCGCGGGGGCGCGGTGTCGGCCACGCTCGACCGCGACGAGATCACCGAGGAACGGGTGACGGAACTGATGGTGGACCGTTCGCGCGCGGAACTGGAGGTGTCGAACACCGCCGATTCGACCGGCCGGCCCGTGGTGCTGGACCTCGACGGGCTGACCACCGCCAAACTCGCCCCCCTGACCACCACCGTGCGCGCGGGCGAGGTTCTGGGCATCACCGGCCCCGTGGGCGGCGGCATGGAACAGGTGGAACTGGCCCTGGGGGGCATCCTGCCCTCGGGCGGGCGGGTGCGGGTGGACGGGCGGGAGGTGACGCTCGGCAGCCCGCCCGCCGCGCGCCGCGCCCGCATCGCCGTGATCCCCGAGGACCGCCGCCGCCAGGCGCTGTTCCCCAACCTGTCGGTGGC
Organism: Ruixingdingia sedimenti; assembly: GCF_031432425.1. Lineage (NCBI taxonomy): Bacteria > Pseudomonadati > Pseudomonadota > Alphaproteobacteria > Rhodobacterales > Paracoccaceae > Ruixingdingia > Ruixingdingia sedimenti. The sequence goes on from NZ_JAVKPH010000002.1 coordinate 274,911, forward strand.
GGAAAACATCGCCCTGCCGGTGCTGGCGCGGCTGTCGCGGCTCGGCCTCATCCGGGGGGCGCGGGCGCAGGCCTATGCCGCGGCGGTGATGGACCAGCTGAACGTCAACCCCCGCACGCCGCACCGGCAGGTGCGCTTCTTTTCCGGCGGCAACCAGCAGAAGGCGGTGATCGGCAAATGGCTCAAGGCCGAGGCGCGGGTCTATGTCTTCGTCGAACCGACCTCGGGTGTCGATGTGGGCGCGATCCGCGAAATCTACGACATCATCCTGCGCCTTGCCGACAGCGGCGCGGCGGTGATCGTGATCACCTCGTCCACGCGCGAGATCCTGTCGCTGGCCGAACGCGTGATGGTGATCCGCAACGGCGTGGTGGTGCACGAGGCGCCGAAATCCGAATGCAACCATGACCAGCTGCTCGCCCTGTCGATGGGCGGGCGGGGCACGAAAACCGCAGCCTGAAACAGGAGGGAACAGGATGACCATCACCGCAGCACAGGTACAGGCGGGCCTTGCCGCCGCGTTGAAGAAGGCGGGCGAGCTGAAATCGCCCTCGTCGATCGCCATCGTGGACGCGGGGCGCAACCTTCTGGGTTTCCTGCGCATGGAAGACGCGCTGCTGGCCTCGATCGAGATTTCGCAGGCCAAGGCCTATACCGCGCGGTCGCTGAACATGAAGACGGCCGACATCATGCCGCTGGTGCAGCCGGGCGGGCCGCTCTTCGGGATGGAACATTCGCACCGCACCCAGCCGCTGGTGGTGTTCGGCGGCGGCGTGCCGATCACGAAGGACGGCGCGGTGATCGGCGCGGTGGGGGTTGCGGGCGGCACCACCGACGACGACGCGGCCATCGCCGAGGTGGCAGCGGCGGCCATCGCGGGCTGACCCCCGCGGCCGCGGCGGCGGAAAGGGCGGCGCCGGGGGCTTCGCGCCCCCGGACCCCCGCGGGATATTTAGGGACAGAAAGTGAAGAGGGCGTGGTTTCGTGGTGGAGAGCAGGGGCCGCTTTCCGAGCGAATACGGTTTGCCTGTGAAAGTGGGAGACAAGTTTCCTGCGCCCCGTGTGCGGGCGCGCGCCTGCGCCTTTCACCGTGACCCGAATATCCCCGTGCGGCGCGCCACCGGCCGCAAGGCCGGGGCCGGGCTCAGGCCGGGACGGTCCGGGGCAGGTTGTCGAACAGCGCCTTGTTGCGGCAATAGACCGGGATCTCCCGCGCTGCCCCGTCGCCGGGCAGGGCGGCCAGATGCGCCTCGCAGCGCGCGACGTGCTGGCAATGGGTGCAGCTGTGGATCGCGCCGCGCAGGGCATAGGGGGAAAGGCGGCCGCGCAGCAGCACCTCGGCCAGGTCCACCTGCGCAGAAGCGGCCATCCGGTTCACCAGCAGGCTGTGTTTGTCGAGCTTCTCGTACATCGTCACCTCCATCGCGGGATTGCCCCGCCATGGTTGCATATGAAACCATCTTCCTGCCGCCTGCCTTGATTTAAGTCAGGTGGGGCGGGTCAGGACCGCGGGCTGTTCCGATGGCGGGGCCAGCCCGCGCGCCGGCTGGTTCACGAACCGGTGGCGCCCCCCTTGTTCGGGGCAAAGCGCGGCCCGCATCTTCAGGCTGGCACAAATATCCCGGGGGGTCCGGGGAGCTGGCCCCCCGGCCCGATCCCCTCCGCCCGCGAAGCCGCCGGGCGGGGGCGGGCCGGTCAGTGCAGTCCGAATTCCGCCATCAGCCGGTGGCGATGGCGACGAAGCCGGGCGCGCTGCGGTCGCGCGGGCGGGGCAGGGCGATGTCGACCAGCCGGGGGCGCGCGCGCTTGTCCCCTGGCAGCACCAGCACGCGGTCGGCCAGAAAGATCGCCTCTTCGAGGTCGTGGGTGACAAGGATCATCGTCACCCCTTCCTCGCGCCAGATGCGGGCCAGTTCCTCCTGCATGGTCAGCTTGGTCATCGCGTCGAGCGCGCCGGGCGGTTCGTCCAGCAGCAGGATTTCCGGCTGCACCGTCAGCGCGCGAGCGATGCCCACCCGTTGCGCCATGCCGCCCGACAGCTGGCGGGGATGGGCGTGCTCGAACGCGGTCAATCCCACAAGGCGGAGGTAGTGGCGCGCGCGGGCCGCGGCCTCGGCCCGGCTTGCGCCGCGCAGTTCCAGCCCGAAGGCGACATTGCCCAGAACCGTCAGCCAAGGCAGCAGGCGGGGTTCCTGAAAGATGATCGCGCGTTCGGTGCCCACACCCTGCACCGGATGGCCGTCGATCAGCACCGCGCCCGCGTCGGGCGCCTCGAGCCCGGCCAGCACGCGCAGCAGCGTGGTCTTGCCGCAGCCCGAGGGGCCGACGATGGCAAGGCTTTCGCCGCCGCGGATGTCGAGTTGCAGGTCGCGCGGCACGCTCAGGCGCTGGCCGTTCAGCGCGAAGGATTTGGAAAGGTCACGAATCGTGACCTCGCTGCGGCAGATGGTGGCCTGTGCGGTCATCGGCCGGCCTCAGTTCACCGCCGGCGCATCGCCGGCGGCATAGAGGATGTCCCCGGCCGCCCGCCTTCGCGCACGCCGTAGCCGGCGAAATACTGCGCCACCTCGGGGTTCTCGCCGCGTTCGCCCAAGACACGGGCAAAGATCGCGCGGGTTTCCTCGGGATGTTCGCGGGCATGGTCGAGCGCCCTGATCGAGGCATCGACGAAGATCTTCGCCTCGGCCGGATGGGCGGCGATCCAGTCGCGGCGCAGCACGATGAAGCCGCCCGCGATCTCGCCCAGAACATCGGTGTCGTCGAAGACCGCGCGCAGCCCGCCGGCCTTGCGCGCAGCACCCTCGAAGGTGGTCTGCCAATAGCCGAAGGCCGAAATGTCCACCTGTTTCGACCGCAGCACCTGTTCCAGCTGCGGCCCCGGCACGACGACCAGATTGGCGGCGTTTTCGGGCAGGCCGGCCTGATGCAGCGCCTCGCGCACCACATAGTCGAGATGCGCGCCGAGCGTGTTGACCGCGATGGTCTTGCCCGCAATGTCCCTGATGTCGCGGATCGGGCTGTCTTCCAGCACGTAGAAGATCGACTGCGCCTCGTCGTTGAGCCCGTTGGTCGGGTAGGCGGCGACGAAATCGTTGCCGGCGGCGATGGCGTTCAGCACCGCGGCGGTGCCGTCGAAATAGCCCGGTTCGGCGGCAAGCTCATGCAGAGAAAGCCCGCCTTGGTTGGCAAGGTAGCGGATAGTCACATCGGCCAGCGCCGGGGCGGCGGACAGGCCGAATGCGGTGGCGAACGCGAGGGCGCGGAAGGAAAGGGTCATGTCTTTGGTCCTTGTATGGGAAGAAGGGGGATCAGCGTGCGGCCTCGGCCCAACGGCACAGCCGCCGTTGCAGCCCGACCAGCACCGCATTCGCGGCCAGACCCAGAAGCGCCAGCAGCAGGATCGCGGCGAACATCTGCGGGATCTGGAAGTTGTACTGCGCGTTCATCACCTGAAAGCCGAGGCCTTTGTTCGCGCCGATCATTTCCGCCGCGATCAGCAACAGCAGCGCCGTGGTGGCCGACAGCTGCAGGCCGACGAAGATCGCGGGCACCGAGGCGGGCAGGATCACCCGGCAGAACACGGTCGTCTGCCCCGCGCCATAGGTCCGCGCCATCTCGATCAGCTTGCGGTCCACCTCCTTTACGCCGCCGATGGTGGCCAGAAGGACGGGAAAGAGCGTGGCCCAAAAGATGACGAACACCTTGGATGCCTCGCCCAGACCCAGAAGCAGGATGAACACCGGATAGAGCGCGAGCGCCGAGGTCTGACGGAAGAATTGCAGGATCGGGTCCAGCGCCTGTTCCACCGCCCGGATCTGGCCCATGAAGAGGCCGAGCGGGATGCCTATCCCCACCGCGGCGGCAAAGGCGATGCCCGCGGGTTGCAGGCTTATGGCGATATCGCCCCAGAGCGCGCCGGTGGCGATCCCCTTCCACAACGCCTGACCGATCAGGTCGAGCGGGGGAAACACCGTGGGGTTGATCCAGCCGCGCGTGGCGCCGACCTGCCAGAGGGCAAGAAAGGCCAGCAGCAGGCCGTACCGCGCAAGGCCCGCCCGCGCCGCCCCCGACCCCCGGCGCAGCAGCGCCGCACCGGAGGGGGTGGAGGAGGGAATGGTGGTGCCGAGGTTCTGATAGGTCATCGCCCCTACTCCGCCGCATGGGCCGAACGGCGCGCCACCGTCCAGTGGTTTTCGGGGAACGGCAGGCCGAGGTTTTTGCGCAGTGTCCGCCCCTCGTAGGCGGTGCGGAACAGGCCCCGGCGTTGCAGTTCGGGGATCACCAGATCGACGAAATCGCTCAGCCCCGTCGGCAGCCGCGGCGGCAGGATGTTGAAACCGTCGGCGCCCTCGTTCTCGAACCACTCCTGCAGGGTGTCGGCGATCTGTCCAGCGCTGCCGACACGGTGAAATGGCCGCGGGCCGAGGCGATCCTTTGGTAAAGCTGGCGGATGGTGAAGGCGTTGTCGTCGGCGATCTGGCGGATCAGCGCCTGGCGCGACTTCATGCCCTCGGTTTCCTCCAAGGGGGGCAGCGGGCCGTCGAGGTCGGCTCCGGTCAGGTCGAGCGTGCCGCCCGTCAGCCCCCTGATCAGGGCGATGCCATCCTCTTCCAGGATCAGGCCGGTGAGGCGGTCGTATTTCTCGCGCGCCTCGGATTCGGTCCGGCCGACGAAGGGGGATACGCCGGGCATCATCAGGATATGCGCCGGGTCGCGCCCCAATCCGCGCGCGCGGGCCTTGATGTCGCGGTAGAAGTCCTGCGCGGTATCAAGGCGCTGGTGGGCGGTGAAGATCACCTCGGCGGTGGCCGCCCCCAGCCCGCGGCCGTCCTCGGACTGGCCCGCCTGCACGATGACCAGGTGCCCCTGCGCCGACCGCGGCACGTTGAGCGGCCCCTTGACGCGGAAATGGTCGCTGCGGTGGCCGGTGTCATGCACCTTGTCGGGGTCGAAAAACCGGCCCGTGTCCTTGTCGCGCAGGAAGGCGTCGTCCTCGAAACTGTCCCACAGCTTTTTCACCACATCCACATGTTCCCCCGCGCGGCGATAGCGCCAGGCATGGGGGTGCTGCGCGTCGAGGTTGAAGTTCTGCGCGGCGGCTTCGGTCGCGGTCGTCACCACGTTCCAGCCCGCGCGCCCGCCCGAGATCAGGTCGAGCGAGGCGAATTTGCGCGCGGTGTTGTAGGGCTCCTCGTAGGTGGTCGAGGCGGTGGCGATGACGCCGAGGTGTTTCGTGAAGGGCGCGAGGGCGGAAAACAGCGTCACCGGCTCGAACCCCGCGACCTTGGCGTTGCCGCCCTCGACCCCGCCGCCGAAGGCGACGGCAAGGCCGTCGGCCAGGAAATAGGCGTCGAACAGGCCCCGTTCGGCCCCTTGCGCCAGCCTGACGTGGAAATCGAAGCTGGTCGCGCCATCGGCGGGGCTGTCGGGGTGGCGCCAGGCGTCGATATGCTGGCCGCCGCCGGGAAGGAAGGCGCCAAGGCGGATCTTGCGGGTCATGTCAGGGGGCCTTTCGGGTATGGGATGCCGGTCCCGCGGGGCTGCGGGTCGGTCCGGCCGGGTTTCGGGGGGAAGGGGTGCCGCCGGTCAGGCGGCGTCGGCCATCCGGGCGGGGCCGAGCCAGGGGGCGAACTGGCCCACCGCGCGGTCGAGCCGCGCCAGCAGCGCGGGGGCCGCCGGCCGGCCGTCGTGGAAATCCGCCGCCCCGGCATAGATGCCGGTGGGCAGGCTGGCGGCCTCGAAGAAACCGAACAGCGGGCGCAACTGGTGCTCGATCACCAGCGCGTGTTTTTCGCCCCCGCCGGTCGCGGCCAGCAGCACCGGCTTGCCGGCCAGCGCCGCCGGGTCGATCAGGTCGAAGAGATGCTTGAAAAGCCCGGTATAGCTGCCCTTGTAGACGGGCGTGCCGATCACCAGCGCATCCGCCGACAGGATCGCGCCGACGATTTCCCGCGGCAGGGGTGCGAAATCGTCCAGCACCGCCGCCTGGCCGAGCGAGGGTTGCAGGTCCGACAGGTCATGGCTGGCGGCATCCGCGCCGAACCTCTGCGCCGCTTGGCCGATGGCCATGTCGACCAGCGCCCGGGTTCTGGAGGGGCGGCTCGTGCTGCCGGACAGGCCCGCGATGCGGAGGGTCATGGCTGTCTCCAATAACGATTCAACTTGTCGTCTAATATCGTCGGGGAAGCCGCCCCGGGCCATTCCAAAGATCGCCGGGTTGCGGGAAAGCTTTTGTCGCCGGGGGTCGAGGGCGGAGATCAAGCCGGTGGAGCGCCTTGGGGGAGGGGTCTACATCTGCACTATCGCCGGGGCCGGGCGGGACCAGGAAACGCATTGCGTTTCCCCCGCCCGTTCGCGCGCGGGTGCCACCAGGGACCGTGATGCCGGGAAAAATGGAAAGGCCAGCGCCTGCCCCGGCGGGCGAGAAGCGCCCGCCATGGGCGGGGCGGGCGCTGGCCGGGGGCTTTGGGCCCCCGGCCGGGGCAGCGGCATCTGTATCGCCATGGCGAAGGCACGCGCCTTCGCCAGTCAAAGCGGCAGAGAGTGACATCCTACCCGCGCAGCACCACCACCGCGCCCGCCAGCACCATCGCCGCACCCCCGAGGCGCAGCAGCGACACCGGCTGCGCCGTGGCGCCGGCGATGCCGAAATGCTCGATGGCGAGTGCGGCGCAGATCTGGCCCGCCACGATCAGGCAGATGGCCGTGCCCGGGCCGAGCGTGCCGACGCTGGTGATCGCCCCGGTGACATAGACCGCGCCGAGCACGCCCCCCAGCCACCAGACCGGCGCGATGCCGGCGATCTGCGTGCCCGAGGGCATCGGCGTGCGCAGTACCACCTGCAACAGCGCCAGCGCGATGGTGGCGGTCAGGAACGACACGTTGGAGCCGAGGAAGGCACTGCCGAGGCCCTTCGACAGATGGCCGTTCAATATCGCCTGCAAGGGCAGCACCGCGCCCGCCACCAGCGCCACGAGGATCTGTGTCTGCATGTCTGTCTTTCCGTCCTGTCAGGGGTCGAAGCCGTAGAGCGCCTGCGGGTTGGTGACGAAAAGCCGCTGGCGCAGCGCGGGGCCGCGCACCCAGTCCAGCACCATCGCGGCCAGATCGGCATCGTCGGGCATCGGCACATGCAGCGCGGTATGCGGCCAGTCGCTGGCCCAGACCACCCGTTCGGGGTTGGCCGCCAGAACGGCGGCGGCGAAGGGGGCGACATCCCCGTAAGGCGGGCGCGCGCCCGGCGCGGTCATGCGATAGGCGCCCGAGACCTTGGCCCAGGCCCGGCCTTCGGCCATGAGCGCCAGCAGCGCCCGAAAGCCCGGATCGCCCACCCCCTTCGCCGCCGGCACATGGCCCATGTGGTCGAAGACCAGCGCCACATCCAGCCCCGCCACCGCCGCGCGCAGGTCGGGCAGGGTGGAGACATCGACGAGGAACTGCACATGCCAGCCCCGCGCCTTCAGCCGGGGCGCGAGGGCGCGGGCAGTCTCGAAGCCCTTGCCGGCGGCGAAGACGAGGTTGATGCGGATCCCGCGCACGCCGAGGGCATGCATCGCGTCCAGTTCCGCCTCGGTCACGTCCGCATCCACCACCGCGATCCCGCGCAGGGGCAAGGGCGGCGCGCGCAGGGCGTCCAGCATGCAGGTATTGTCGGTGCCATAGACGCTCGGCTGCACCAGCACGCCCCGCGCCACGCCCAGAGGGGCCAGCGCGCGCAGGTAGTCGTCCAGCGAGGCGTCGCCGGGGGTGTAGCTGCGCCCTTCGGCATAGGGATAGCGCGCGGCGGGGCCGAAGACGTGGAAATGCGTGTCCACCGTCCCGGCGGGCAGGGGGGCCGCGTGGTCCGGTGGGGCGCCCGATCGGCTGGCGTTCTGCGTCATGGCGTCGTCGGCGGCCTCCGGCGGGGATATTTCTGGACAGAAAGTGACAGAGGCGCGCCCCTTCGTTTACCGGCGCGGTGCGGTCATCCCGGTGTCGGGCGGTAAAGCGGGCCGCGGCGCACCACCCGTTCCAGCATGTGGTCGGTCAGGTAGTCCGGCGTGGCATGGGCGTCGTAGGTCAGCGATTCCTGCCCCGGATAGCCGAGGATCGCGCGCACCTCTGCCGTCATGTAATACCCGCCCGAGGCGGCGAGGCCGAGCGCGTTGAACGCATCGGCATCGGCGCGGAAGAGCGCGTTGAGGCTGGGGGACAGATCGCCCGTGTCCACCGCCGCGAGGCCGCGCAGGAACGGCTCCTCGATATCCGGGCGGTAGCTCAGGACGGCATCCACCATGCCCTCGTGCACCCCCACCGCGGTTGCGGCGGGAAGGCCCTTGTAGGCGGGGATCAGGTAATCCGCGATGGCGCCGAAGGCCGCGCGCTGTTGGGGGGTGAGCGTCGCCATCACGCGGCCTCCTGGTTGCGCCGTTCGGCGATCAGGCGGCGGGTCTGGCGCAGCGCCACGGTCATGATCGTCGCGGTGGGGTTGAGCCCGGCCGAGGTCGGGAAGGTGGAACCGTCGAGGATATAGAGGTTCGGCACGTCGTGGCACCGCCCCCATTCGTCGACGACCGAGGTTTTCGGGTCCTTGCCCATCACGCAGGTGCCCAGAAGATGCCAGCCGGTATCGGGCATCTGGTGGACCACCGTGGTCTCTATCGCGCCGCCGGCAAGGCAGGCCTCGACGCAGCGGTCCTCGTGGAACTTCAGCATGCGTTCGGAGTTTTCCGAGACCTTGTAGATCAGCCGCGGCGCGGGGATGCCGTCGCTGTCGGTCAGGTCGGGGTCGAGCAGGACCTGGTTCGACTCCTCCGGCAGGTCCTCGCCGATGATGCCCCAGACCATGGTGTGGCGGAAACGGCGCAGCACCAGATCGTGCAGGTTCGCGCCCCACATGTCCTCCACCCGCGCCTCGGGGTCGGTAAAGACCTTGGACCCGACGAAGCTGGTGGCGCCCAAGGGCCCGCCCCCCGGCATCGCGCCCCATTTCGCCCCGCGCACGAAGCCGCGCGCGGTGTCGGTTTCGTAGAATTCATAGGAGGCGATGTTCTGCCCGAAGGGGCCGCGCCAGGAATGCAGATCGTCGGCGAAGGTCGCCTGAACGGCGGAAAACGGGTGCATCATCAGCCGCTTGCCGACCATGCCGCTGGAATTGGCCAGCCCGTCCGCCCCGCCGGAAAGCAGCAGCAGCCGCGGCGTGCCGATGCCATTGGCGCAGAGGATCACGACATGGGCGCGCTGGCGGCGTTCGCGGCCCGCGCTGTCGACATAGACCGCGCCGGTGGCAAGGCCCCGGTCATCGACCTCGATCTGGCGCACGCGCGCGCCCGTCACCAGCCGCGCGCCGGCGCGGATCGCATGGGGCCAGTGGGTCAGGTCGGTGGTGGATTTCGCGCCTTCGGGGCAGCCGCTCATGCAGGTGCCGCGGCGCACGCAGGCGTTGAGCCCGTTGTAGGGCTGCGAGGGGATGGCGTTCGTGCCCGGCCACCAGTGCCAGCCCATTTTATCGAGGCATTCCGCCGCCTTGGCCCCCACCCGCCCGATGGGCAGCGCCGGGGTGGGATAGGCGAGTTTCGGCGGATAGGCGGGGTTCCCGGCAAGGCCCGACACGCCGACCTCGCGCTCGATCACCTCCAGATGCGGCAGCAGGTCTTCGTAGGTGAAGGGCCAGTCGTCGGCCACGCCGTCGAGCGTCTTGACGCGGAAATCCGAGGGCATGAAGGGCGTCCAGTGCCCGGCGTAAAGGGTGGCCGATCCGCCGACGCCGCAGAACATCAGCGGGTTCACGTCCGATTCCGCGGTGTTGATCGGGTAGTCGCGTTCCCGGTCGCGGTAGTTGGGGTTCGGATGCCATTGTTTCTGCGTCACCAGTTCCCATTCCGGGCGGCGGCCCGGATAGGCATCGGCGTCGGGCATGTAACCCTGTTCCAGACAGACCACGCTGAAGCCTGCCTCTGCCAGGTGCTTGGCGGCGACCGACCCCGAAGGCCCGGCGCCGATGATCAGCACATCGGCAATATCGTCCCGTCCGGCGCGGGCGCCGGCTGGTCTGGCTGCGGACATGTTTCCCTCCCTCGGGTGCGGCTTATTTCGGCGTGGGCCGGTAGATCGGGCCGCGGTCGATCACCTGTTGCAGCATGCCGTTGGCGACATATTCGGGCGTGGCGTCGGGGTCCGCCTCGGGCCGGCTCTGCTGGCCGGGATAGCCGATCAGCTCGCGCACGCGCGGGGTCATGTAGTATCCGGCGGCGGCGGCAAGGCCGATCGCGCTCAGCGCCGCGGCGTCGGTGCGGTTGAGGTCGTTGGCCGCCCCTTGGGCATCCTTGCCCGCGGCTGCGTCGAGACCGCGCAGCAGCGCCTCGCGCAGGTCGGGGCGCAGGCCGAGGATATGGTCGATCATCGCGCCATGCACATCCACCTGGCTGGCAGAGGGCATGCCCTCCGCCTCGGGGATCAGCACATCGGCGATGGCGGCGAAGGTGGCGCGCTGGCTGTCGGACAAAAGGCTCATGCCGCGACCCTCTGGTTGGCACGGTTGGCGATCAGGTGCTTGACGGCGCGCAGGGCGATGGCCGCGATGGTGCCGGTGGGGTTGAAGCCCGACGAGGTGACGAAGACGCTGCCGTCGTAGATGAAGAGGTTCGGCACGTCATGCGCGCGCCCGTACTGGTCCACCACCGACCGTTCCGGGTCGGTGCCCATCCGCGCGGTGCCCATCAGGTGCCAGCCGCAGTCGCGCATGAGCGGCGTCACCGACAGGTCCACCGCGCCCGCGGCCCGCATCGCCTCTTGCGCGCGTTCCAGATGGAAGTCGATCATCTTCTTGGTGTTTTCGGAATTGCGGTAGATGATCTTGGGCGCGGGGATCCCGTCGCTGTCGGTCAGCACCGGGTCCAGCACGACGCGGTTGGCCTCGTCCGGCAGGTCCTCGGCGATGATGCCCCATTCGAAGGCGCGGCCGAACACCTTGCGGGTGTTGCGGTGCAGGTTGGCGCCCCATGCCTCTTCCAGCGGCTTGCCGCCATAGGCGGACCGCATGCCCAAGGGGCCGCCCGAGGGCATCACCTGCCACTTGGCCCCGCGCACGAACCCGCGCGCGGCGTCGGTTTCGTAGAACTGCATCGACTGGATCGTCTGCCCCGCGGGGCCGAGCCAGCTTTCCAGCGGTTCGTCGAAATAGCCGGTGACGGCGGCATAGGGGTGCATCATCAGGTTCTTGCCGACCAGACCGGACGAATTCGCCAGCCCGTTCCGGAACCGGCCGGAGGTCGACAGCATCAGCAGACGCGGCGTGCCCACGCCATTGGCGCAGACGATGACGATGCCCGCCTTCTGGTGGCGTTCGCGCCCGGTGCGGTCGATATAGGTGGCGCCGTTCGCCAGCCCCTCGGCATCCACCGTGATCTCGCGCACCCGCGCGCCGGTGATCAGCACCGCGCCGTGTTTCAGCGCATCGGGCCAGTGGGTGTGGTCGAAGGATGCCTTGGCGCGTTCGGGGCAGCCCGTCAGGCAGGTGCCCCACCGCACGCATTGATTGCGCCCGCCATAGGGTTTCGACGGGATCGCGTTCGGCCCCGGCCACCAGTGCCAGCCGAGCTTGTTCATCCCCGCCGCGGCCTTCATCCCGATCTCGCCGATGGGCAGGGGGGGCAGCGGCGGCGCCTTGCCGGGCGGATAGGCCGGGTCGCCGTTCAGCCCCGACACGCCCATTTCCACATCCATCTGGTCGTAGAAGGGTTCCAGATCCTCATAGGCGAAGGGCCAGTCGTCGGCCACGCCGTCGAGTGTTTTCACCCGGAAATCCGAGGGCATGAACCGCTGCCAATGCGCCGCGTAAAGGATCGTGGATCCGCCGACGGCGCTGTACATCAGCGGGTTCACGTCGGATTCGCTGGTATCCACCGGATAGTCGGTTTCCAGATCGCGCACGTTGGGGTTCGGGTGCCAGCGTTTCTGCGCCATCAGTTCCCATTCGGGCTTGTTGCCCCAGAATTCGGAATTGTCGACCCGCCCGCCCTGTTCCAGACAGACCACGCTGATGCCCGCCTCGGCCAGATGTTTCGCCGCGACCGAGCCCGAGGCCCCCGCGCCGATGATCAGCACATCCGCGACCGCCGGGGGTTTCTGGCCCTTGGGTTTCATGTGCTTTCCCTCCGCTGTATCGTGGGCCGGTGGTCCCGGCCTTCGCTGGCGACTCGGAGCATGGCACAACGGGTTTCGCTTGACAATATTGTCGACATTTTGGTTGACAACCCGCGGCCCCCGTCCTTGTATCCCCCGTGGGAACCCGCGCAAACCGGAGGTCACATGCATATCGCGGCAATCTTGCGCATCGTACCCGACCAGAACGAAGAGCTGGAAATCGACGACAGCGGCGCCGACATCGACCGCGAATGGATCGGGCTCAAGCTGAACGAATTCGACGATCAGGCGCTGGAAGAGGCGGTACTGCTGAAAGAGGCCGCGGGGGCGCGGGTGACGGCGGTGGCGCTGGCGGGCGACGGGGCGGAACGGCAGTTGCAGACCGCCATCGCGCGCGGCGCGGACGATGCGTTGCTGGTGGATCACGACATCGACGGCATTCCGGGCGCGCGGGCGGCGGCGCATCTGCTGGCCGGTCCCCTGCGCGATCTGGGGGCGGATCTGGTGCTGACCGGCGTCCAGACGCCCGAGGATGTGTTCGGCCAGCTTGCGCCCTTCCTCGCCGGGCTGCTCGGCTGGCCGACGCTGAACGCCGTGCACGGGGTCAGCGCCGGGGCAGGCGGGCTCGAGGTCGTGCAGGAATACAGCGGCGGGCGCGCGGCCCGCTTTGCCGTGACGGGGCCCGCGGTCCTGGGGGTGCAGACGGCATCCCGCCCGCCGCGCTATGTGTCGGGCAGCAAGCTGCGGCAGGCGTCGTCGGCGACCATCGCGCGCGCCGCGGGGGCGTTGCCCGATGGCTTCGCCGCACCGCGGATCGCGGCGCTGGCCGAACCCGCCCGCAGCAACCGGGCCGAAATGCTGGACGGCGACGCAGAGGCGGTGGCGGAACGGCTGGCCGGGCTTCTGGCCGAACGCGGATTGCTGGGGGGACGGGAATGAAGGTTCTGGTCTATGCGGATGTCGAGGCCGGCCAGCCGGCGGCCGTTGCGCGCGAACTCGTGACCGGCGCGCGGGCGCTGGCGGGACCCGGCGGGCGGGTGGATCTGGCGCTGTTCGGGGCCGACCCTTCGGCGGCGGCGGATATGGGGGTGGACAGGATCCTGACCCTGCCCGCGCTGGCCGCCGCGCCCTACGATCCCGCCGCCCATGCCGCCGCGCTGTCGGCGGCCATCGCCGCGGCGGGCCCCGATCTGGTGCTGATGGGCTATACCACCGCGGGGCTCGACCTCGGGCCGGTGGTGGCGATCCGGCACGATCTGGGGCTGGTCAGCTATTGCCAGACCGCGCGGGCCGGGGATGGCGCGGTGGAAACCGAAAGCCAGATCTACGGCGGCAAGCTGATCGCGCGCGCGGCGACCCCGCTGCCGGCGCTGCTGCTGATGAACGTGGGCGCCTTCGCCGAGGCCGCCCCCGCCCCCGGCCAGCCGGAGGTGGTGACGCTGGAGGCCGCGGCGCCGCAGGGCCTGCGGTTTATCGACGCGACCGCCCCCGACCCGGATGCCGTCGACATCACCCGGGCCGACCGGCTGCTGTGCGTGGGCCGCGGCATCGGCGAAGCGGACGTGATCGAAGAGGCGCAGGAGGTGGCGGGCCTGATGGGCGCCGAACTCGTCGGATCCCGCCCCGTCGTGGATGCGGGCTGGCTGCCCAAGGAACGGCAGGTGGGCAAGTCGGGCCGGCGGGTGAAACCGGCGCTCTACCTCGCGCTCGGCGTTTCCGGCGCGCCGGAACATATCGAGGGCATGGGCGAGGCCGGGCTGATCGTCGCCGTCAACACCGACGCCAACGCCCCGATCTTCGATCATGCCCATTACGGCGCGACGGTGGATCTGACCGATTTCCTGCCCGCCTTCCGCGCCGCGCTGGAAGGGCGCTGAGCCGATGACGACGCAGCTGGCGCTGCTGCTGCTGGTCGCCGCCGCGGGGGCGGCCTTCGTCTGGCGCGGCTGGCGCGTGCTGGCCCCGGTGCTGCGCGCGCCGCCGGTGGCGCGCACCGACCACCCCGCCGCCCGCGCGGCCTTCGTCGTGCAGGACGTCGGCCTGCACCGCCGCCTGCTGAACAAACGCTGGTCGGGCGTGCTGCATGCGCTGATCTTCTCGGGCTTCCTCGTCCTGTTCACCGCCATCGTGCAAAGCTTCGGTTCCGGCCTCATCCCCGGATTCACGCTGGCGCCGATCGGCGGCAACAGCTGGATCGCGCTGCTGCAGGACATCTTCGCGGTGCTGATCACCATCGGCATCGCCATGGCCGCATGGCAGCGGCTGTTCTGGCGGCCGAAACGGTTCGCGGGTTCGAACAGCCGCGACGCCTGGGTGATCTTCGCGCTGGTCATGGCGGTGGCGGGCACGATGCTGCTGGAATTCGCCTGCCATATCCTCGCCACCGGCCAGTGGACGCCGTGGCGCCCGGTCAGCGGCGCGATCGCCCGGGGGCTGGCGCTGGCCGGGATGGGCCCCGAGGGCGCGGCGGCGGCGGAACGGGTGTTCTACTGGGCCCATATCCTCGCGGTGCTGGCCTTCCTCGTCTATATCCCGGGGTCCAAGCACCGCCATATCCTGACCGCCATCCCCAACATCTATTTCCGCAACACCGGCCCCCGGGGCGCCCTGCCGCCCCCGCCCGCCGATGCGCCCGGCGTGGCCGAGATCGGGCAGTTCGACTGGAAGGACAAGCTCGACCTCATTTCCTGCACCGAATGCGGCCGCTGCCAGGAGGCATGCCCGGCCTATGCCGCGGGCCTGCCGCTGAGCCCCAAGAAGGTGGTGATGGACCTGCGCGACCACATGTTCGCGCGCGAACGCGGCGAGGAGGCGGACCTGCCGCTGATCGGCGGGGTGATCGCGCCCGAAACGCTCTGGGCCTGCACCACCTGCCGCGCCTGCATGGATGTCTGCCCGGTGCATATCGAGCCGATGACCAAGATCGTCGAGATGCGCCGCTCGCTGGTCGAGGAGGGCGCGGTCGAGCCCATGTTGCAGGACGCGCTGGCAAGCCTGCAACGCAACGGCAACTCCCTCGGCAAACCCGCGCGGCAGCGGGCGAAATGGACGAAGGACCTGGGCTTCAAGATTAAGGATGCGCGCAAGGAACCCGTGGATGTGCTGTGGTTCGTGGGCGACTATGCCTCCTACGATCCGCGGGTGCAGCGGATCACGCTGAAGGTGGCAGAGGTGCTGCACGCCGCCGGGGTGGATTTCGGCATCCTCTACGAGGGCGAGCAGAATTCCGGCAACGACGTGCGCCGTGCGGGCGAGGAGGGGCTGTTCGAGACGCTGGCGCGGGCCAATATCGACCTGCTGGACGAATGCGACTTCCGCCGGATCATGACCACCGATCCGCACAGCCTCAACGCGCTGCGGCAGGAATACCGGCTGTTCGGCAAGGATTACGAGGTGATCCACTATACACAGCTGCTGCTGGAACTGATGGAGGCCGGCCGGCTGGCGCCGGCCGAGGCCGAACCGCAGGTGGTGACCTACCACGACCCCTGCTATCTGGGCCGCTACAACGGCGGTTTCGACGCGCCGCGCGCGCTTATCCGCCGCGCGGGCCACAGCCTGCACGAAATGGGCCGCTGCCGCGAGAACAGCTTCTGCTGCGGCGCGGGCGGCGGGCGGATCTGGATGGACGACGCCGCGATGGCCGAGCGGCCGAGCGAGAACCGCATCAAGGAGGCGCTGGCCCTGGGCGACGCGCGGCTGTTCGTGGTCGCCTGCCCGAAGGATACGGTGATGTACACGGCGGCGGTCCAGGCCCTGGGCGTCGGCGACCGGATCGCGGTGCGCGACATGATCGACCTCGTGCGCCCCGACCCGGGCGTGGCGGCGGCCTGAGGCGCGCGCGAAGCCGGGGCAAGCCCCGGCCTGCGGGCGCGGTATGCCCGGGGGCGCTGTCGGGACATGCCGCCCACGGGCCCGCCCGACACATCCCGCCAGCGGCCGCGCACGACAGCCGGGCGAAGGTGCCTGCCGTTTTCCGGCCCGCGGGGCGATTCGGCGGGTGTTTCTCCGCATGGGCGGCGCAGGGGGGCATTCTGCCCCCTCTTGGCCTGCGGCCAATTCACCCCCTGAGGATATTTTCGGACAGAAAGTGAAAAAGCGCGGGGGTATCTCCACCGCGCTGTCCACTTTCTGTCCCCAAATATCCCCGCCGGAGGCCACCGCCCGCACCGCCCGCGCAACCGCCGGGCGTAAGGGCGCGCTGTTCTTCCCCGCGCCCCTAATGCGAAGCGGCCCCGCACCCGGGCCGGCCGCCCCCGCCCGGGGTGTGGCGGGAAGGGCGGTGCGGCGGGGGCGCGGGGCCTGACCGGGCGGCCGGGGCCGCTCAGTGCAGCTTGCCGGCGTGGCGCGGGGCCTGGGCCTTGCGCGCCAGCACCTGCGCCAGCGCCAGCGCGGCGGCGCGATCCTCGGGCGTTTCGGCGGCGCGGATCTGGTCTTCGCAATAGCTCATGATGTCGTCCTGCGAGACCTGCGACACCGCCGCGGGCACCATTCCCGCCTCGCGCGCCCTGCGCGCATCCAGCAGCGCGCGCACCGCATCCTCGTCGGCGAAAACATCGCCGTGGATGCCGGAAAAGGCGCGCACGCGGCCGATGCGTTCCTCGGTACAGTCGAGCAGCGCCGCCATCGCCGACACCTTGCCCATCGGCTTGGTCGAGCCGACATAGCCGTAGGGCGCGTTGTCCGAGCGTTTCAGCACGCGGTCCATCACCGGGTCGATCACCGTCACGATGTCGGAGATCCCCGAGCGGCGGGCATATTCGAGCGAGCCGATCATCAGCTCGCAGGTCGCCAGCGACACCGCCTTCATGTTGCCGTTGCCGGCCAGCCGTTGCGTATCCACGCAGAAGCGGGTCGATTCCCACAGCCGCGCGCTGCGCAGCGGCGGTTCGCCATCCAGGATGACCTGGAACACGTCGGACAGCATGTGCGGCCCGGTCGTCTGCAATGCCCGCACGCAGGAGACGACATGGCCCTCATCATCGAGCCCGATCACATAGGCCGGATCCAGGCGGTCGAACTGGTCGATCTCCATCCCGTCCTTGATTTCGACTTCCCACCCCAGACGGTCGCCGAAAACCCGTGCCCGAAGGCGGTACATATCGGCAAGCAGGTCGCCGAAGCGGTGTTTGTTCAACGCGTCGATTACGATGATCATGGCAAATACCCCTAGTTTTCCCCAGTGCACACAGGATACAGCACCCGCGCGCGGGTGCCATTGGGGAAATCCCGTACGGTTTTGGGGTCAGAGGGGGTAGATGAGGCCGAGCGCGATGGCGCGGCCGATCGCCTGCGGCGTGGTCAGGGCATAGAGCTTTTCACGGGCGGAACGCAAGTGCACCTCGACCGTGCGGTGCGAAATGCCGAGGATGTCGCCCACATCCTGCTGCGACTTGCCGGCGGCCGTCCATTGCAGGATCTCTTTCTCGCGCGTGGACAGCGGCGGAAAGCGCAGCACCTGCGACAGCACGTCGGACCGCATCACCGTGTCGTGCACATGCACCGCGACCGACTGCAACTCGCCGATGATGTGCTCTTTCAGCTTGTCCCATTCGGGCAGGGGGCAGTTGCGCGTCACGCTCAGCATGCCGATGTCGCCGAAGGGGCCGCGGACGGGGATCGTCAGCCCCTGGTCCGAGATGCCGAAATCGCCCGCGTTGCGGAAAACCTTCTGGAAGTTCTCGTCGCGTTCCAGCCGGCGCCAGTCCACCGGCGCGATGGAACGGCTGGCCATGTGCAGCGTCGGGTCGATGCGGTGGAAACCGTGTTCGACGTAGTGGCTTTTCCAGTCGTCGGAATAGTTCACGTAACCGTGGATGGTGCCGGCAATCGGATTGGTGCCGGCGTAGGCGGCATGATCAAGCTCGAAGCGCGCACAGATCTGGTCGAGGAACGTGGTGAAGCGTCCCTCGCCATTGGGCAGCGAACTAAGGTCGATCAGCTCCAATTTTGGTTTCCCCTGCGCGCGTGGCGTCCAGATTGTCGATACGCGACTCCGCGCCCGAGGTCGAGCCGCGGGTTTCGATCGCCTGCGCCATCGAGATCACCATAGAGAGAACGGCGTCCTTTTGTGGGGCGAAAAGACGGTTAAAATGCAGCAACAACTGCCGGGCGCGGCGATCCTCGTCGAGGATCTCGGCCAGCGGGCGGGTCTCTTCCCCGTCCGGGTCGTTCAGGGAATCGGCGAAGAAAT
Organism: Ruixingdingia sedimenti; assembly: GCF_031432425.1. NCBI lineage: Bacteria > Pseudomonadati > Pseudomonadota > Alphaproteobacteria > Rhodobacterales > Paracoccaceae > Ruixingdingia > Ruixingdingia sedimenti. Next base: position 293,227 of record NZ_JAVKPH010000002.1, read on the forward strand.
ATTCCACCGGAACCTGCAACACATCGGCGATCGCGAACAGGCGCGAGGCGCTGACGCGGTTGGTACCCGTTTCGTATTTCTGAATCTGCTGAAATTTGACCCCGACGGCATCGCCCAGGTCCGTCTGGCTTTTGCCGAGTTCGAGCCGCCGAGCCCGAATACGCTGCCCGACGAGATAGTCAACTTTGTTCATGAGAACCTCCGACCAGCAATCCTACACTCAATCTGCGTCACCCCAAGGGGTATGTGTCTCTCTGACCATTTGCGCGCTGTGGTTGCAAGAAAGATCTTGCCGTGCACGTAAATTTCACTCTCCGATGTGCCGAAAATACAGGTTTATGGCTGCTTTGGGGCGGATCGGCGGCGGATCTGCGGGCGGATTCGGGTCGGCTTGCGGCGGGCGGAAAAACTGCCCCAACGTAAGGCAAGGGGACGATTCTCGCTTCCGGGACGGGTGTTCCGGGCGGGCGGTCGGATGGGCGGTCACATCGGCGGGTGACAGACCGCCCCCGCCGCCCGCGCCACCATCGCCCCGCAGATGGAGAAGAGGACCATGCCCCAGACCCCAGAGATCGACCGCAGCCACGACCCCGCGCGCCGCAGCCTCGTGGCCTCGGCCGATGGCCATCCCGACTTTCCGGTACAGAACCTGCCCTTCGGCGTGTTTTCCACCGCCGCCGCGCCGGTGCCGCGCGGGGGCGTTGCCATCGGGGACATGGTGCTGGATCTGGCGGCGCTGCGGGATGCGGGGCTTGCGCCGCCCGAGGTGGGGGCGGCGCTGGCGGCGGCGGCCGATGCGCCGCTCAACGCCTTTTTCGCCCTTGGCGCCCCGGCGCGGCGGGCGCTGCGGCTTTTCCTGTCGGATCTGCTGAGCGGGGGCGACCCCGCGCGCGTCCTGCCGCTGCTGGTGCCGATGGATCAGGCGCGGATGGGCCTGCCTTTCGACATCCGCGGCTATACCGATTTCTATGCCGGCATCCAGCATGCGATGAACGTGGGCCGCCTCTTCCGGCCCGACAATCCCTTGCTGCCGAACTACAAATACGTGCCGATCGGCTATCATGGCCGGGTGTCCTCGATCCGTCCTTCGGGCACGCCGGTGGTGCGTCCCCTGGGCCAGACCCGCCCGCCGGGGGCGGAGGCGCCGGTGTTCGGCCCCTGCGCGCGGCTGGATTACGAACTGGAACTGGGCGCCTTCGTGGCCGACCCCAATCCGCTCGGCCTGCCGGTGCCGGTGGGCGAGGGGTTCGGGCGGATCGGGGGGTTCTGCCTGCTCAACGACTGGTCGGCGCGCGATGTGCAGGTCTGGGAATACCAGCCGCTCGGGCCGTTCCTGGCCAAGAACTTCGCCACCACGATTTCGCCCTGGGTGGTGACGGCCGAGGCGCTGGCCCCCTTCCGCGTGGCGCAGGACCCGCGCCCCGGAGGCGACCCCGCGCCGCTGCCGCATCTGTGGGATGCGGGCGATCAGGCCCATGGCGCGCTGGACATCGAGGTGGAGGCGCTGATCCTGACGCAGGCGATGCGCGCGGCGGGGGCGGAACCGGCGCTGTTGTCGCGGGGCTCGCTGCGGGGGATGTACTGGACCTTCGGCCAGTTGCTGGCCCATCACGCCTCGAACGGCTGCAATCTGGAAACGGGCGATCTTCTGGGGTCGGGCACGATTTCCGACCCCGACAGCCCCGGCAGCCTGCTGGAGCTGAGCCGGGGCGGGCAGGCGCCGGTGGCCCTGCCGGGGGGCGAGACGCGCAGCTTCGTGCAGGACGGGGACGAGATCATCCTGCGCGCCCGCACCCGCCCACGCGCGGGGGCCGCGGGGATCGGCTTCGGCGACTGCCGCGCGGTGGTGGGGCCGGCGCCCTAGACCGGATTGATTGCCCTCCCGCCGCTCTGTCTGGCGAAGGCGCGTGCCTTCGCCACATCCCGCCCTCGCCGTTGCCCCGGCCGGGGGCCCCAAGCCCCCGGCCAGCGCCCGCTCCGCCCATGGCGGGCGCTTCTCGCCCGCCGGGGCAGGCGCTGGCCTACCCATTTCTCCCGGCATCACCGTCGTTCACGGCACCGCCGCGCGACGGGCGGGGGAAACGCAATGCGTTTCCTTGTCCCGCCCGGCCCGCGCTATGCTGCAAAGGTCTATCCCCCCCCGGCACCGAAACCACCTTGCACCCGCCCGGCCACCGCCTAATCTGCCGAAGCCACGGAAAGGAGACCCCATGCCCCGCCATTTCCCCCGGACCCGGCCATGACCGCGCGGCCCTTCCTCTACGACTACTGGCGTTCGTCTGCGAGCTACCGGGTGCGGATCGCGCTGAACCTCAAGGGCATCGCCCATGACAGCGCCTCGGTCGATCTGGTCAGGGGCGACCAGCGCAGCCCCGAACATCTGGACCGCAACCCGCAGGGCTTCGTGCCCGCGCTGCGCATCGACGGGCTTCTGCTGACGCAATCGCTGGCGATCATCGACTATCTGGACGAAACCCGGCCCGAACCGCCGCTGCTGCCCCCCGATGCGACCGGGCGGGCGCGGGTGCGGGCGCTGGCGCATGCGGTGGCGATGGACATCCACCCGATCTGCAACCTGCATGTCGCCGCCCATGTGATGGCCCGGCACCCCGACGCGCCCGAGGCCGCGCGGCAGGACTGGATGGTGCATTTCATCACCCGCGGGCTCGACGCGCTGGAACGGATGGTGGGGGCGGGCGCGTATTGCTACGGCGATACACCGACGCTGGCCGACATCTGCCTTGTCCCCCAGATCTACAACGCCCGCCGGTGGGGCGTGGACCTGACCCGCCACCCCCGGCTGGTGGCCATAGACGCCGCCTGCGCCGACCTGCCCGCCTTTGCCGACGCGCATCCCGACCGGGTGAAACCGGCCTGAACCTTGTGGCGCCCCTATTCCAGGGGCGCCATGATCTCCACCTCCGCGCCCTCGCGCACGGCGGTGTAGAAGCAGGACCGGCGGTTGGTGTGGCAGGCGGGGCCGGTCTGGTCCACCAGCACCAGCAGGCAGTCGCGGTCGCAATCCACCCGCAGTTCCACCAGCCGCTGCACATGGCCCGAGCTTTCGCCCTTGACCCAGAACGCCGCGCGCGAACGCGACCAATAGGTCACGCGGCCGGTATCCAGCGTGCGGGCCACGGATTCGGCATTCATCCAGGCCAGCATCAGCACCTCGCCCGTCGCATGGTCCTGCGCGATGGCGGGGATCAGGCCGTTGGCGTCGAAACGCAGGGCGGCGGGGTCGAAGGCGGGCGTGGCGGCAGGCGGGGCGGCGGACGGGGCGCACATGGGACGGCGGGCTCCTTTGCAAACGGACGCGCGGGGGTCTATCTATGCCACGAACGGCGCAGAGGAAACCCATGAGCACCGACAGCGACCTGATGAAGCTCTATTCGACCCGCATCCTCGCGCTGGCCGCCGACATCCCCCACCAAGGCCGTCTGCCCGCCCCCCAGGGCACGGCGCGGCGGCGCTCGCCGCTGTGCGGGTCCACGGTGACGGTGGATGTGACGCTGCGCGACGGCCGGGTGGAGGATTTCGCGCAGGAGGTGCGGGCCTGCGCGCTCGGCCAGGCATCCGCCGCGGTGGTCGGTGCGGCGCTGCCGGGCCGCGACCGGGCAGAGGTCGAACACGCCCGCGACGCCCTGCGCGCCATGCTGAAGGAGGGCGGCCCCCCGCCGGGCCCCCCGTTCGAGGGGCTGGAGGTCCTGCTGCCCGCGCGCGACTTCAAGAACCGCCACGCCTCGATCCTGCTGGCGCTGGAGGCCGCGGCAGAGGCGATCGCCGCGGCAGAGGCGCGCGCGGCGGGGTGAACGGCCCGCGTTGTGCGGATGGGCAGGACAGCGCGGGGGGCCAGCCCCCCGGACCCCCCGGGATATTTATGGACAGAAAGTGATGCGGGTGCGCCTTTCCCGCGAGCGCGTGCAGCTTCGCCTTTTCCCAAATACTCCCGCCGGAGGCCAGCAACGGCAGTCGCGGGTCAGAGGCCGGTCATGCGGCGGATGTCCTCGGGGGTTGCGCCTTCGGCCCGGTATTTCGCCAGCGCCCGGGCGTCGTCGCGCTTGGCCAGCCGCTTGCCTGCGTCGTCGCGGATCAGCCGGTGGTGGTGATAGACGGGCGCCGGCAGGCCGAGCAGGCGTTGCAGCAGCGCGTGGATGCGCGTCGCTTCGAACAGGTCCGCGCCGCGGATGACATGGGTCACGCCCTGCGCGGCATCGTCCAGCACCACCGACAGGTGGTAGGAGGTGCCGAAATCCCGCCGCGCCAGCACCACGTCGCCGATCCGGGCGGCATAGTCCTGCGGCGTGGTCTCGACGGGGCGGGCATGGGCGGGGCCGGTTTCGGTGAAACGGCAGGGTCCGGTGGCGGCGCGGCGCATGTTCAGCCGCAGGTGGCTGTCCTGCGGGCGGGGGCCCCGGGGCGCCTGCGCGGGGCGGCAGGTGCCGGGGTAGACCGGGCCGTCGGGGCCGAGGGGCACGCCCTCTTGCGGGGCGCCGAGTGCGAGGTCGATGTCGCGCCGGGTGCAGGTGCAGGGGTAGAGCAGGCCGCGCGCCCACAGATCGTCCAGCGCCGCGGCATGGGCGGGCAGGCGGGCGGACTGGCGCAGGGGCGGTGCGTCCCACCGGATGCCGAGCCATGTCAGGTCGTCCAGCACCTGTGCCTCCCATTCCGGGCGGCAGCGGGCGCGGTCGATGTCTTCTATCCGCAGCAGGAACCGCCCGCCCGCGGCGCGGGCCATGTCATGGGCAAGCAGGGCGGAATAGGCATGGCCCAGATGCAGCGGGCCGGTGGGCGAGGGGGCGAAGCGGGTGACGAATGTCAACTTTGCCCCGCAAGCCATTGTCCGAACGATGTTTTCGCGCGATCCGTATAGGCCTTGTAGCGGTCCTTGCGGCCGCGGCGGCCGCCCTTGGCGTCGATGGGGGGGAAAAGGCCGAAGTTCACGTTCATCGGCTGGAAGGTCTTCGCCTCTGCGCCCCCGGTGATGTGGGCGACCAGCGCGCCCATGGCGGTGTCGGGCGGCGGCGGCGGCAGATCGCGGCCCTGCATCGCGGCTGCGGCCATCCGGCCGGCCAGCAGGCCCATGGCGGCGGATTCGACATAGCCCTCCACCCCCGTGATCTGGCCGGCGAAGCGGATGTCGGGCCGCGCGCGCAGGCGCATCTGGCCGTCCAGCAGCGTGGGCGAATTGATGAAGGTGTTGCGGTGGATGCCGCCCAACCGTGCGAAGGCGGCATCCTGAAGGCCGGGAATCATACGGAAAACAGTGGTTTGCGCGCCGTACTTCATCTTGGTCTGGAAGCCCACGATATTGTAGAGCGTGCCGAGCGCGTTGTCGCGGCGCAGCTGCACCACCGCATAGGGTTTGACCCCCGGGTTGTGCGCGTTCGTCAGCCCCACCGGCTTCATCGGCCCGAAGCGCAGCGTTTCGCGCCCGCGTTCGGCCATCACCTCGATGGGCAGGCAGCCGTCGAAATAACCGGCCGTTTCGCCTTCGCGGAACTCTGTCTTGTCGGCGGCCAGAAGCGCGTCGATGAAGGCCTCGTACTGGTCCTTCGTCATCGGGCAGTTGATATAGGCGGTGCGTTCGTCCTCGGTCTCGCCCTTGTCGTAGCGCGACTGGCGCCAGGCCACGGACATGTCGATGGTATCGGCATGGACGATGGGCGCGATGGCGTCGAAGAAGGCGAGGCTGTCGGCCCCCGTCGCCGCGCGGATGCTGTCGGCCAGCGCGGGCGAGGTCAGCGGCCCGGTGGCGACGATCCACTGGCCGGTGTCGGGCAGCTCTGTCACCTCCTCCTCACTGACGGAAATCAGCGGGTGGCTGCGCAGCCGTTCGGTGATCCAGGCGGCGAAGGGGTCGCGGTCCACGGCCAGCGCGCCGCCCGCGGGCAGGCGGTGCGCCTCGGCCGATTGCAGGACAAGACCGCCGGCCGCGCGCATTTCCCAATGCAGCAGGCCCACGGCGTTGCGTTCGTCATCGTCCGACCGGAACGAGTTGGAACAGACCATTTCCGCGAAAAGCCCGGTGCGATGCGCGAAGGTGCCGACCCTGGGGCGCATTTCGTGCAGCACCACGGGCACGCCCGCCTCTGCCGCCTGCCACGCCGCCTCTGACCCGGCCATGCCGCCGCCGATGATGTGCAATCTGTCCGTCATGCCCCGCATCTAGCCGCTGGCGCAGGCTTTGGGAAGGCCCGCGATCCCCTGCAAGATCGGACAGTCGGGGCGGTTGTCGCCGGCGCAGGCATCGACCAGTTCGGTCAGCGTCGCGCGCATGGCGGCAAGTTCCGCCATCTTGCGCGCGATCTCGTCCAGATGGCCTTCGGCGATCCGCTTCACCTCGGCGCTGGCGCGGCTGCGGTCGGCGTAAAGGGCCAGCAGCGCGCGGCAATCCTCGATGGTGAAGCCGAGCGCGCGGGCACGGCCGAGGAAGGTCAGCTTGTGCAGGTCGCTGTCGCGGTAGCTGCGATAGCCGTTGGCGGTGCGCAACGGGGTCAGCAAGCCGATGTCCTCATAGTAACGGATGGTTTTCGCGGGCAGGCCCGACAGGCGGGCGGCGTCACCGATGTTCATGGGCATCCTCTCTGGGCAGGGCGGCGCGATGGCGGCGCAGGCGCAGCGCGTTGGTCAAGACGAACACCGACGACAGCGCCATCGCGCCCGCCGCCAGCATGGGCGACAGCAGCATGCCGTTGACCGGGTAAAGCACCCCCGCCGCCACCGGGATCAGCGCGGTGTTGTAGCCGAAGGCCCAGGTCAGGTTCTGGCGGATGTTGCGCATGACGCTGCGCGCCATGTCCATCGCATCGACCAGCGCGCGCGGATCGCCGGACACCAGCACCACATCCGCCGCCTCGATCGCCACATCCGTGCCGGTGCCGACGGCCAGCCCCACCGCGGCGGCGGCGAGCGCCGGGGCGTCGTTGATGCCGTCGCCGACGAAGGCGACGCCGTCGCCAAGGCCGCGCAGGGCATCCACCTTGCCTTCGGGCAGCACCTCGGCCGCCACGGTATCGATGCCCAGTTCGCGCCCGATGGCCTCTGCCGTCGCCCTTGCGTCGCCCGAGATCATGGCGACGCGCAGCCCCCGCGCCTTCAGCGCCGCGATGGTCTCGGCCGCGCCGGGCTTGATCGGGTCGGCGACCGCGAGCAGGGCGGCGGGGCGGCCGTCGAGCGCGATGAACATCACCGTGCGGCCGCGGGCGGCGATGGGTTCGGGGTCGGGCAGGGCGGTCACGTCCACCCCTTCGGCGGCCATCATCCGCCCCGCGCCGATGGCGATGCGGCGGCCCTCGACCGTCGCGGTGACGCCGAATCCGGTGCGGGTGGCGAAATCGGTCACGGCGGGCAGGGTCAGGCCCCGGTCCTCTGCCGCCCGCACGATGGCGCGGGCCAGCGGATGTTCCGATAGCGCCTCGACCCCCGCCGCCAGCCGCAATGCCGTATCCGCATCCACCCCGGGGGCGGGGATCAGGTCGGTCAGTTCGGGCCGCCCGCGCGTCAGCGTGCCGGTCTTGTCGAAGGCCACACCCTCAACCTCTGCCAGCCGCTGCAACGCATCGCCCTTGCGGAACAGCACCCCCAGTTCCGCCGCGCGGCCCGTGCCCACCATGATCGAAGTCGGCGTGGCCAGACCCATCGCGCAGGGGCAGGCGATGATCAGCACCGCGACACCCGCGCCCAGCGCATGCGTCAGCGCCGGCGGGGGCGAGAACACCAGCCAGGCCAGCACCGTCACCACCGCGACGCCCATGACGGCGGGCACGAACCACAGGGTGATCCGGTCCACCAGCGCCTGCACCGGCAGCTTGGCGCCCTGCGCCTCCTCGACCGCGCGGATGATGCGGGCCAGCATCGTGCCCGCCCCCACCTCTGCCGCGCGCACCCGCAACGCGCCCGCGCCGTTCACCGTGCCCCCCACTACGCGCGCGCCGGGGGTTTTTTCCACCGGCACGGGTTCGCCCGTGATCATGCTTTCATCGACGAAAGAGGCGCCCTCGATCACCTCGGCATCGGTGGCGATCCGCTCGCCCGGGCGGATGCGCAGCACGTCGCCCACGCGCAGGGCGGAGACTGCGCGTTCCTCGGTGCCGGTCGGGGTTTCCACCAATGCCATGTCCGGCGCCAGCGCCATCAGCCGCCGGATCGCCGCCCCGGTGCGCCCGCGCGCCCGCGCCTCCATCCAGCGCCCGGCGAGGATCAGGGTGACGATGACGGCGGCGGCCTCGAAATAGACCGCGCGCGCGGAATCCGGCAGCAGATGCGGGGCGAAGGTGGCGATGGTGGAATAGACCCAGGCCGCCGAGGCGCCGAGCGCCACGAGGCTGTTCATATCCGGCGCACCGCGGAAAAGCGCCGGGAAGCCCTTGGTCAGGAACACCCGCCCGGGGCCGAGCAGCACCAGCGTGGCCAGCACGAACTGCGCCGTCCAGCTGGCCTGCATGCCGATGGCCCGGTGCACCCAGTGGTGGAAGGCGGGGATGAGGTGGCCCCCCATTTCCACCACGAAAACCGGCAGCGTCAGCGCGCCTGCGATCAGCGTGCGGCGGCGCATGATTGCCTCTTCATCCGCCGCAGGCGCGGCCGCGGCCCTGGGCACCGCCGGATAGCCCGCCCGGGTCAGCGCCGCGGCCAGATCCTCGGGGGTGGCAAGGCCGGCATGGCGGATGCGCGCGGTCTGGGTGGCAAGGTTCACCGTCGCCTCGGCCACGCCGGGCTGCGCCTTCAGCACCCGTTCGGTGCGCGCGACGCAGGAGGCGCAGGTCATGCCGTCGATGGCAAGCTCCGTCACCTCCTCGCGCAACCCATAGCCCGCCTTCGCCAGCGCACGGCCGAGCGCGGGCAGGTCGGGCGTGCCCTCCGTCTCCACCTGCGCGCTGTGGGTGGCGAGGTTGACCGCCGCCCCCCGCACCCCCGGCTGCGCCTTCAGCACCCGCTCCGCCCGCGCGACGCAGGAGGCGCAGGTCATCCCCTCGATACCGATGGTGGTGGTGGTCATGGCTCGTCCTCCGGCGCCGGAATGGCGGATGACAGGGTAGATGAGGGTTCCAGTCACAGGAAGGTCAAGGGGCTGCGGCAAGATTTTTCTCCACGCCGCCGAAGCCGGGGCAGACCCCGGCCTATATGTCCCTTCCTTCCCGGCCACTGGCCCGGCGGCACCCGTTGCTGGCCTCCGGCGGGGATATTTGGGGACAGAAAATGAATACGTGCGCTTAGAGAGGGAAACGATCTTCATCTTGCCCCAAATACTCCCGCGCGGAGCGCCGCCGGCGGGTGCCGCCGGGCGCGGCGCCGGGCGGTGGGCTGCCGCCCGTAGCCCGGGGCGCGCGAGATTTCCCTTGACCTTCCCGCGCGGGAAGCCCGAACCCTGCGCCCGATACCCTGCCGGCCAAGGAGGCCCCGATGAAATTCCACGTCCCCGACATGACCTGCGGCCATTGCCGCGCCTCGGTGCAGGAGGCGCTGGCCCGGCTCGACCCCGGCGCGCGCGTCAGCGTCGACCTGTCCGCGCGCATGGTCGAGGTGGCCACCGCCGCCTCGGCGCCCGATGTCGTCGCCGCGCTGGCGGAAATCGGCTTTCCCGCCACCCCGGCCTGAGCCTGTCCCCCCGCCGGGGCCTTGACCTCGCCCGCCCGGCGGGCCTTATTCGATGGGAACGCAATCCTACCGGAAAGGAAACGCCATGGCTTTCACGCTGCCCGATCTTCCCTATGCCCATGACGCGCTGGCGTCGCTCGGCATGTCGAAGGAAACGCTCGAATATCACCACGACCTGCACCACAAGGCCTATGTCGACAACGGCAACAAGCTGATCGCCGGGACCGAGTGGGAAAACAAGTCGCTCGAGGACATCATCCGCGGCACCTATCAGGCGGGCGCCGTGGCGCAGAACGGCATCTTCAACAACGCCAGCCAGCACTGGAACCACAACCAGTTCTGGGAAATGATGGGCCCGGGCGAGGGCAAGAAGATCCCCGGCGCGCTGGAAAAGGCGCTGACCGAATCCTTCGGTTCGGTCGACAAGTTCAAGGAAGACTTCGCCGCCGCGGGCGCGGGCCAGTTCGGCTCGGGCTGGTGCTGGCTGGTCAAGGACAAGGACGGGTCGCTGAAGGTGACAAAGACCGAGAACGGGGTGAACCCGCTCTGCTTCGGGCAGACTGCGCTTCTGGGCTGCGACGTGTGGGAACATTCCTACTACATCGACTTCCGCAACAAGCGCCCGGCCTATCTGACCAACTTCCTCGAAAAGCTGGTGAACTGGGAAAACGTCGCCTCGCGGCTCTGATCCGGGGCGCGCGGATCCGGCCATGGGCCTGCCGGGCGATCCGGCGGGCCTTTTCTTTTGTGGCGGGCGGCGCAGGGGGCATTCTGCCCCCTCTTGGCTGCGCCAATTCACCCCCTGAGGATATTTTCAGACAGAAAGTGAAGAAGGGCGGGCCCCTGTCCACTTTCTGTCCTTAAATATCCCCGCCGGAGGCTGCTGTCCTCTCCGCTCGCAGAGCCGCCGGGATCAGGGCGCGGGACATGCAGGCGGGGGGGGGGGCCGGCTTACGACAGGGCCGCGCGCAGGCGCCGTTCCAGCGTTTCCACATCGGGGACCACGGCGGAATAGGTCGCGAGCGAGGCATCGGCGAAGCCCTCGGCGATCACATGGTCGATCAGCGCCAGCAGCGGGTCCCAGTAGCCGTCGATGTTCAGCACGAAGAGCGGCTTTTCGTGCAGCCCGATCTGGCGCCAGGTCAGCGCCTCGAAATATTCGTCCAGCGTCCCGGCACCGCCCGGCAGCACCACGATCGCGTCCGAGTTCATGAACATCACCTTCTTGCGTTCGTGCATGTTCTCGGTGACGACGATGCCGGGGCCGCGGTCGCGTCCGCGTTCGCGGCCCATCAGATGCACCGGGATGACGCCGAGCGTGGCGCCCCCCGCCGCCTGCGCGGCCTGCGCCGTCTCGCCCATCAGCCCCACGTCGCCCGCGCCGTAGACCAGCCGCCAGCCGGCCGCGGCGATCGTGCGGCCCACCGCCTTGGCCGCCGCCGCATGCGATGGCCGGCCGCCGGCGCGCGCACCGCAGAACACACAGACCGAGCGGGAAGAAGTCATGGCGCATTCCTCATTTGGTGGTTTGACTCTGTTACAGGGCTTCTTATGGTCGCTCAAGCAGGCCGGGGATGGCGGGGCAGCATGCCGCCGGGCGGCGGGGGGCGGGGACGGGAATGACGCAAGGGGCGGGCGCGGCGCAGGCGGGGCTGGCAACGGGGGCGAAGGTGACGCTGGCGGCGGCGGCCGTCGCGGTGCTGGCGGTGGGGGGCTGGCTTGCGCTGCGGCCCGCGCCGCCGCAGGCGGTGCCGGCGCCTGTCGCCGCGCCCGTGGCGCCCCCCGCACCGGCGCAATCCGCCGCACCCGCCGCCCCCACCGGCGCCCCGACGCCTGCGCCCGCAACCGAGCCCCATCCGCCGCGTTTCGATCTGGTGCGGATCGAGCCCGACGGCACCGCCACCGTCGCCGGGCGGGCCGAGGCCGGGGCCATGGTCGCCGTGCTGGTCGAGGGGGCGGAGGCCCTTGCCGTCGCCGCCGATCCGCAGGGGCGTTTCGCCGCGCTCTTCACCCTGCCGCCCGCGCCTGCGCCGCGGGTGATGACGCTGGAGGCGCGGCTGGCCGATGGCCGGGTGCTGGCCTCGTCCGAACAGGTGATCATCGCGGCGGCTGCCGAGGCCGGGGCCCCGCCCCCTGCGGCGCCCCCCGCGGCCGCCGATACTGCGGCGGCCGCCGTCCCGCCGCCCGCCGCTGTCGCGGATGCCCCCGCGGCGGTCGCTGCCGCCCCGGAAGGGGCGGAGGCCGCGGCCGTGGCGGCGGCCGGGGGGGCGCCGGTATCCCCCGAGGCACCTGCCGCCCCCGCGGCGGCAGCGGGCGGGGCCGGGGCCTCGCGCGCGGCGGGGGCCTGCGGTGCGGCGGGTTCTGGTGCGGCCTCGGGGGCGGGCCCGGTCACGGGCTCGGCGGCCGTT